>JBAVYO010000234.1:0-49508 GCA_049698855.1 Terriglobales bacterium | reverse complement strand
GCTGGAACCCTGGCCTGCGGGGTAGATACCGAAGAGCCCGAGTGGACGCTTGCCGACGCGCATGGAAATCATTCCGCGTTCGACGATGACATCTGCAAGGCAGTAGCGGTCGCGGTTCTCGGAGCGGATGCCAAGGCTACGATCAAATACTTTCGCGATGAAGCCAGCAGCCTGGCGGCGCTGAAGTCGGGGGCAATCGACTTGCTCGCAACCGCTTCACTCAACTTCCGCAACGATAATGGGAGCTTCAGCTTCGCGCGTCCAATTTTTTATGACTTTCAGGGATTCCTGGTGGATAAAAGCCTGGGCATTACTTCACCTAAGGATTTCGCCGGCAAGAAGGTCTGTTTTCTGACCGGAACGGAAATCGAGGCGCAGGTGAACGATTACATGCAGCGAGAGAAGATCAATTTTCTAAGAGGGCCATTCTCCGAAGAGGGAGAGATGGAGGCCGCGCTGATCACGGGCAATTGCGCCGCGATTACTGCCGACGTCTCACAGCTGGCCTATGAACGGATCGCATTCAAGCACATGGCAAAGAAATTCGCGATCATGTCCGACTCCGTTGCCAGCGATCCTTTGGCCCCTGCTGTCCGATCCGATGACCCGCAATGGCGCGCCATCGTCGATTGGACGATGCAGGCACTGATCCAGGCCGAGGAAGTAGGCGTCACTCAGGCCAATTTGAAGGACATGAAGAAGAGCGACGACATTCTCGTCCGGCGCTTGCTGGGGGCGCACCGCGGCTGGGGTCAATTTATTGGATTGGACGACGAGTGGGCCGCGCGCGCCATCGAGGCCGTCGGAAACTACGGAGAGATGTTCGAACGCGACTTGGGATCCGGGTCCGCTATGAAGCTTGAACGCGGAGCCAACAATCTCTCGACCCACGGTGGACTGATGTACTCGAATCCAATCCGCTGAGGAAGTGCCGGCCCACGAAACCGGTTTGCAAGGGATCGGCACCGAGTATGGCGAACTCCAGTTGGTCAGCACCGGTCATTGAATCTGGGATGTTCCCAACGACCTTCCCTTGTTGCGCGACCGTCGTGGCGTGTCAGCAACCTGAAGCCTTCCGCAAGCGCAAGTGAAATCTCCAGGCTAGTGAAAACAACCTAAATCTGGTGGCGGCGGTAGGACTCGAACCTACGACCTACGGATTATGAGACCGTCGCTCTAACCACCTGAGCTACACCGCCACGGTGTGTTGACAACCAACTGCGAAGCTACATTATTTTACAGCACCAGCCTTGAGACCACGCACAGTGCGGGAAGAATCGTCAAAAAAATCGCGCCCAGTAAAATCATCACGCGGACTCATGCAGTTTGCGCCCAGTCGATCCTGAAGAGCGAGCGCAAAGCGACCCAGTCGGTGCGATAGCAGCCAGTGCTCATAGTATTGCCTGACCGGAGATTGCCTGGCCGGCGCAAAATCCCGAGGCCCAGGCCCACTGGAAGTTGAAGCCGCCGAGCTGGCCGGTGACGTCAACAAGCTCTCCGATGAAAAACAAGCCCGGGACTTTGCGAACTTCCATTGTGCGGGCGTGTAATTCGTCGGTGTCCACTCCGCCGGCAGTGACCTCGGCTTTTCCGTAACCCTCGGTTGTTTCCGGGACCACTTTCCAATTGTGGAGAACGCGCTCTGCATCGGCAAAGGCGCTGGCGGAGTTGCCTGCGAGTGGATGCGTTTCCAGCCACCGGTCCGCCAGACGGCGGGGCAGAATTTCGCGCAGTAGCGATTTCCAGGCGGCCTGATCGCGCGCGTCGCGCCGCCGCAAAAGAGAATTCAGATCGATATCGGGTGCGAGGTCGATCGAGATGGATCCCTGGCCATCCCAATAAGAGGATATTTGGAGAATCGCCGGCCCACTCAGACCACGATGCGTGAAGAGCATTTTTTCGCGAAAGCGTTGCGTCGAGCTGGAGGCGACTATTTCGGTCGAGACGCCAGCAAGGTCGCACCAGTTGCGGCGGTCGTTTTCGCTGAAAACAAGCGGCACCAGCGCCGCTCGAGGGGGCTGGATCTTGAGGCCGAATTGCCGGGCAAGATTGTAGCCGAAGTGAGTGGCGCCGATTTTCGGTATGGACAACCCTCCCGTTGCAACCACCAACTGAGGCGCTGTGAAGGTTGTACCGGCTGCGTGGAGAGTAAATTGATCGGTTTTCGCGACTTCGTTGATCCTTGTGTCAAGCAGGATTTCGACGTGGGCGGCTCGGCATTCCTCCTCGAGCATGGTGACGATGTCATTCGCCGAGCGATCGCAGAACAACTGGCCGAGCTTTTTTTCGTGGTATGGGATGCGGTGCTTTTCGATCAATTCCAAGAAAGCATTGGGGCCGTAACGAGCAAGGGCCGATTTGGCGAAGTGGGGATTCCTGGAGATGAAGTTGTCCGCGCCGGCGTGAAGATTGGTGAAATTGCAGCGGCCGCCGCCGGAGATGAGAATCTTCTTGCCAATGCGATCGGCGTGCTCGATGACGAGAACTCGCTTGCCGCGCTTACCGGCTTCGATGGCGCACATCAGGCCAGCCGCGCCCGCTCCCAGAATGATGGCGTTGTATGCTTGATCCACGCAGAAACGAGCTTAACAGGGTGGGGTCTTTGGCTGGAGCCTACCGCCCAGGTTAGCGCCCAAGAGCGGGCGCGAACCTAGGGCACCCTGAGTGGTTCGATATTGCCGATATTTGAAGAACACTGATAGCGATGGCGAGCGCTTGTCTGATCAAAGTTCGTGGAGTAGTGCAGGGCGTGGGATTTCGTCCGTTCGTCTATCGCATTGCCGGCGAGTTGCGCTTAACAGGGTGGGTGCTGAATGGCGAAGAGGGCGTGGCCATCCACCTGGAGGGCGATGACTTGCGCTTGCAGAATTTTCTTGACCGGCTGAAAAGCGACGCGCCTCCGGCTTCTCGAATTGTTGCTATCGAGGTTGAACCGATCGCGGTTGTCGGATTTGATCGATTCACTATCAAGGAGAGCGAGCGGAATCGGCGGCCCACTGTACGCATCTCGCCCGACTTGCCCGCGTGTAATGAGTGTTTGCATGAACTGGCCGACCGCGCAAATCGCCGCTATCAGTATCCATACATTAACTGCACGAATTGCGGGCCGCGTTACACGGTGATTCTGGCGCTGCCGTACGATCGTCCCAATACAACAATGAAGGACTGGCCGTTTGACGAATACTGCGATCGCGAATATCACGATCCGGGAAATCGGCGATTTCACGCGCAGCCGGTGGCCTGCCCCGAGTGCGGTCCGCACTACTACTTACGCGTTGGCGAAGAAACAACGCGTGGCGACGAGGGTGTAATTCGTGAAACTGTGGCGTTGCTGCATGCAGGAAACATTGTCGCGATAAAAGGCCTGGGCGGATATCACTTGGCCTGCGATGCGCGGAATGCCGCTACCGTGGCGGAGATGCGCGCGCGCAAATTTCGCAAAGAAAAACCATTCGCGGTGATGGTGGATCATGTCGCCGATGCGCAAAAGTTGGCAGAGCTTTCACCCGACGCGATTGAATTACTTACTTCGATGGCGCGGCCCATCGTGCTGGCACCTGCAAAAGAGGAGCTTGCGGGCATAGCTCCTGATAATCGCGAACTTGGCATCATGCTGCCCTATACTCCACTGCAGCATTTGTTGTTTGCGGCCGGCGCGCCGTCAGTTCTAGTCATGACGAGCGCGAATCGTTCGAGCGAGCCGATTGCTTACGAGGATCAGGATGCGTTTGACCGATTGTCGGGCATTGCAGATGCTTTCCTAGTCGGCGAGCGCCCCATTGCGCGGCGCGTCGATGATTCGGTGGCGCGTGTGGGAGCGCTCGGCCCGGCAATTTTGCGGCGATCGCGCGGCTATGCGCCGGGCGCGGTGGCTAGTTTTCCGCTCGATACGCACCCCCAGCCGATTCTTGCTCTTGGTGCGGATCTGAAAAATACAGTGACCCTGGTGGTCGCGGGACAGGCATTTGTCAGCCAGCACATCGGCGATCTCGATCATTACGACGCTTTCCGCGCATTTGAAGAGACAATTCGCGATCTGATGACGATGTATGAGATTCGATGGGAGGACGTCGTGGTGGCGCACGATGCTCATCCCGAGTATCGATCCACGGTCCATGCGCTGCGGCTGCCCGCAACGCGACGGCTGGCGGTGCAACATCATCGCGCACACATCGCTTCGGTGCTGGCGGAGCGCGGCGCATGGGAGAAACAGGTGCTGGGCCTAAGTTTTGACGGAACTGGCTACGGCGACGATGGCAGCATTTGGGGCGGAGAATTTTTGGTTGGAAGCTTGCGCGAAGGATTCGAACGGGTTGCGCATTTGCGGTCCGCACTCCTGGCGGGAGGCGACGCGGCGGCGCAGCATCCGGTACAGGCTGCGGCGGGTTTTATGTCGCAGGTAGAAGGGTTGCCAAATCTGAGTGAGCCGCCATTTTCTTTTCCGTCGCGGTATCAAACGGCATTGCAATTGATTGACAAACATGTACGTACATTTCCAACCACTTCGACGGGCAGGTTGTTCGACACGGCGGCGGCACTGCTGGGATCCACGCGCGACGTCACATTCGAGGGACAGGCGGCGATGTGGGTGGAGCATCTAGCTCGCTCCGCTGAGATAGGCGATCGTTATCCGTTTCCGTTTCTGAATGGAGAACTGGATTTTCGGCCGCTGCTGCGGGCGGTCGCGATGGACAGATTGAAAGGACGTGACATCGCGGAAATTGCGCGCGCATTTCAAGCTGGAGTGGCCCGCGGCGTCGCGGATGCAATCAAGATGTTGGCCGTCCCTCACCAGGTGGACGTGATCGTTCTCTCGGGCGGCGTTTTTCAGAATGAACTGCTGATCGAGGATCTCAAGGCAGAGGTCGGGAACACAGGATTGCAGCTTTGGACGAATCATGCTGTTCCAGCGAACGACGGCGGCATCAGCCTGGGACAGGCTGCCTTGGCGGCGCTTGGGGAGCGTACGCCGAACTTACAATAATCAGAATACGAATTTGATAGCCGCCTGCATCAACCGCGGAGGCATCGCGCTGACTACGTAGCCGAAGCAAGATGTATCGGCGACAATGGACGCACCTGCTGCGGCTGAACAGAGCTCGTTAACGTTGCCGTTAACCGCCCCAGGACCATAAAATTGCGCGTGGTTGAAGATGTTGAACGCCTCCATGCGGAAGTTCAGCATTTTGGATTCTGTAAGTCGTAGCTCCTTCATGAGAGCCATGTCATAGTTATTAAGGCCGGGACCATAAAAGAAGCGTCGCTTGGCATTTCCAGGAGTGCCCAGGGGTTGTAACCCAAAAAGTGAAGTATTGAAATAAGCGGCGCCATTACGCGGATTCTGGTTCAGCCTGAGCGGCCCGGGCGTGTATTGCGGTTCATCGACACCGTAGTTGTTGACGCCATTCGGTTCCGCACCCAATAGAGAATTGTCGCCGTAATTATAAAGAGTTACTGGAAATCCACTGCTGAAATGTGTAACTCCCGAGAAAGCCCAGCCTTCGGTCCAGCTAGTCGATCGCCTGAAGAGACGCTCGACCGGGAGCTGATATCTGTAACTGGCCACAAAATTGTGCTTAACGTCGAAAGCGGACAGCGCGTAGCTCAAAGCTGGATTACTGGGATTAACCTGCTCGCCCAAACTTGAAGAATTGTCCATCGATTTGCTGTAAGTGTATCCCGCTGAAAAATCCAGCCGGCCGCTAGTATGCCGCAGACTTAATTCGAGGGAGTTGTAATTGGACTTGCCGATGGTTGCCTGATCGGCGTCGCTGCCGAAGTTCGAGCCCAGGGGTCCCCGGGTATTATAGGTATCTTCCTGGAAAGGGCCGCAGCCCGGCAGACTTAAACAGAGCGCTGGGTTGCCGGGGTTAGCCTCCACCAACACGAGAGAGCGGTGCCCCTCATTGCCCACGTAACTTGCACTGAGCACTGTAGTCGCGCCAATCTGACGCTGGAATGACAGCATATATTCTTCGACGTAAGGAATGCGATTGGTTGTGGGATACGCTGGAATGCCGGTGATGGGCTCGTATTGCTGCCAGTCGATGTTCGGGTTTGGATGGTGGATCGAGGCCATCCCGGTTGCGAGTTTGACGGGAAAAGGATTGACTTGCTCCTGTCCGGTCGAGGCCGTAATGAAAGGAGTAGCGAACAGCGGTGGAGCGGGGCTTGAATAAGTGATGCCGAACGGAGCGTTGCCGGCCAGAACTCCCATCGTCAGGGCTTCAATCTGCGAGTAATACATTCCGAAGCCTGCACGGATGCTCGTTTTGCCGGACTCACCTAGCACCTTTCCAAAAAGAGAGTTTCGTGCAACGCTCGGCGAATAGGCCACGCCAATGCGAGGGGCAAAGTCCCGATTTCCTGGTGGCGCCAGAGTACGCGGCACACCCGGATCCGTCGGGAAAAGTATGCCCGCCGGCGCGCCGGGGAAAACAGCCGATGACTTGCCGGGATCGAGTACCGAGATTCCGTTGTTTTTTTCATACCAGGGCTCGATGCGTTCCCAACGTAAGCCGTAATTCAACATCAGGTCAGGGCGTATGCGCCAGCTGTCCTGCCCGTACAATCCCCAATATCGATTGCGTCCATAAAACGGCTGCAACTGACTCTGGTTGTACTGACTGGGAATGCCAAGCAGAAAATCGGCGAAGTCGGAGCCTGTCTCGCTCCCGGTAAACAGAAAGCTGCCGTTGAATTGCGCAATCGCATTAGTGTTGATCTGGTCGTAGTGAAATTCCGCGCCGACCTTCATCGTGTGACGGCCCAGCACCTTGGAGAAGTTGTCGATCCATTGGAAAGTATTGTTTGCCTGCCGCAATTCGTTCGGAGTTGTTCCGATGGAATAGGCGTTGAAGATAATGTTCTCGACGCCTTCGCCGTTCGGATTAAGAGGCACAATACCAGACCCGCCGGTTTGAAATCCCTGCGATGCCAGGCTAATGCCGAGACCGCCCACGGGCTTCCCTAGGTTGTTAGTGTCGCGCAGGTAGCTGAAGTGAAGATCGTTGACGGCAGTTGTACTCAGAGTTTTGGTGTGGCCCAGGCTGAACAATTGCGCCCTGCCAAGATTCAGATCGCTGAAACCGGGCACGTTGGCCCCGCTTTGCGCCACCGGATAGGGATTGTTGAGCGTGTAGTCGTCGAGAAAATAGTAGGCGGAAAACAGCCCCCAGCGGCTGTTCGCGTCGAGCCGGTAGGCGCCCTTGTCGTCGTGCAGAGTTTCGTTATAGGCCGAGGTTGCGAAACTGCTCGTGCCCGAGTTCGGTCCGGGGATATATTGCAGCAGATTTTTTGCGGGCACGGACCACGCAGCCTGAGGAATGGTTAACCCTGGCAAAACGCACTGCGCCGTGGATGTGCAGGCCGATTTATAAGTGAGTGGGGGAATCTGGTTACCCGGCTCATCCTCATTCTTATAAAAATAATATGGTTCATTGGCGGAGACGGCGTATCCCAGTTTCTGTGAAAGTTCGCTGGCCCAATACGCACCGTTTACGATGGTGGGCACTGTGTTTCCGTTGGCGTCTGTAGTTGCGAACGAACTCGCGAGATCGGAGAGATTGCCGCTCCGATCTTGCGACGAAGGCACGGAAATCGTATTTGTATCGATTCCCTGCGTTAATCGAGTGCCCTGATAATCGGCGAAAAAGAAAACTCTGCTTTTTCGTATCGGTCCGCCGAAGGTCGCGCCGAATTGATTCTGATCGAAAAGGCCGCGCACGGGTGAAAAGTAGTTGCGGGCGTCCAGATTCGTGTTGCGTAGAAATTCGAAAATGTCGCCGTGAAATTGATTGGTACCCGATTTCGTGACTACGCTGATCTGCCCTCCGCTATGGCCTCCCGTCTCGGCGTCGAAATTGTTGGTTAGAATGCGGAACTCGGCGATGGAGTCGAGGTTGGGAATAATGGCCGTTCCAGCGTTGACGTCTTCCTCAGCATCGCTTCCGTTTACAGAGAACGCGTTTGAGAACTCGCGCTGGCCGTTGATCGAAATCGTTCCCGGATTCAAATCGCCCGAAGGAGAGAAAGCGCTGGCGCCAATATCCTGCACAGTGCCGGAAGTGAGCGAGGTTGCCGGGGCCACGCCTGGTTGCAAAGCGAGCAGATCGGTGTAGCTGCGGCCATTCAAAGGCACAGCCGCGATCTTCGTGCCGCTAATGACCTCGCCCATCTGCGTATCCGATGTTTCGGCGCGAGCCGCGGTGTCCTCGACGATAACGGAGTCCGCCCTCGGTCCGACGGTCAGCGTGGCATCGATGATGGATGCGCTATCGGAATCGACAACGACCCCGGTGCGGCGATAAGGCCGGAAGCCGGGGACATCGATTGCAATGTCATAGCGGCCGGCGGGCAGGAGCGGAAATGCGTAGATTCCCTTCTCGTCGGTCGCGGTCGAGACCTTAACGCCCGTGCTGGTGTGAACTGCAGTGACGGCAGCCTTTGCCACGACCGCGCCGCTCGAGTCCTTGACCGTGCCCTGGATGCGGCCACCGACAACGGCCCGCGCACAGACAAACGACAGCAGTACAAAGGCACCCGAAAGGAAGAACGATCTCAGCGGATTTACAGGGATAGTCATCTTGGCCCAAATTCCGGTTTTTGTTCGCAAGGCTATTGGTCCTGCGATGTCGCCCAAGCCAGTTGCAACTGGGTCGCAAATAGGGCTACACTTAACCGTAAGGTCGGGCTCCTGGTTCGGTCAATACGTATACAAAAATTGTATTGCAATGTGTTTGCGACAGAGTTGCATCTTCATCTAGAGATCAAACCATGCCCTTGCCGCACACTCAAGTTCCAGGCCATCTGCAAACGCAGCTCGCGGGCCGCGGAATCCGCATGACCGTGCAGCGACGCGCGATCCTGGCCGTCATTGAGACGGCATCCAAGCATCTCGACGCAAGCCAAATCCTGCGCAAGGCGCAACGGTTGGAAGCCTCGGTGGACCGCAGCACCGTGTACCGCACGCTGGACCTGCTCAAGCGGCAAGGTCTGATCGATGAGCTCGATTTGATGCATCTAAACGGCGAGGGACACTACTACGAGCGCAAGCTGGGCCCCGATCATATTCACATGGCATGCCTGCGGTGCGGGAAGATCACTGAATTTGTGAGTAAGACTTTCGATTCGCTGAAGAGCCAGCTGGAAAGCGATTGCCGCTTTCATATTGTTGTGTCGCGTCTGGAAGTGGGCGGATACTGTTCCGCCTGCCGCCGCTAGCGCTAGCCCAGGGCAAGAGCGAAGTTGTTTCGGGAACGTGATGGATGTTGAGCATTCGCGGTTATTGGCTTGAGTGCTCCGCACCGCACACGTATAGTAATGGCAACTGTGGGGTAGTATGCCTTTGCACGCGCTCGATCCGCATCCCGAGAAAAGGCGGCATAGTTTGAGCGAGAATGTGACCGGCCAACTTCTGTCTCCAATTTTCTTCGAAGCCGTGCCCGACGCGATGGTGGCAGTCGACCACCATGGCGTGATCGTTCAGGTCAACTCTCAAACCGAACGGCTGTTTGGATATACGCAGGGTGAATTGGTCGGCCAGAGCGTCGAGATGCTGGTTCCGATGGGGCAGCGCGAGGCCCACAATCACCATCGCGCGAGGTTCCAGCAACAGCCCGAGATGCGGCGCATGGGCGCACAGCTCGACCTCCACGGCCGGCGCAAGGATGGTTCGGAATTCCCGGTGGAAATCAGTTTGTCGCCCGTGCCCACCGAGTCCGGCATGCTGGTGTTAAGCGCCATCCGCGACATTACGGACCGCAAACGCATCGAGCAGGAGCTGCACAAGGCCCATGCGGAACTCGCCGCCAGCAAAGACCGGGAACTGCGGGAATCGCAGGACCGTCTTGCTCTTATCGTGGATTCGTCGCAGGACGCGATCATTGCGAAAACTCTTGAGGGCACCATCACCCACTGGAACAAGGGTG
This sequence comes from Terriglobales bacterium, assembly GCA_049698855.1. Taxonomy (GTDB): domain Bacteria; phylum Acidobacteriota; class Terriglobia; order Terriglobales; family Acidobacteriaceae; genus Acidiflorens. Next base: position 39,579 of record JBAVYO010000234.1, on the reverse strand, counting down.
CGGAACACATCTACGGCTACACAGCGGAAGAAGTGATTGGCAAGCCGATTTCCATGCTCGCGCCGGATGAGCGCCGCGACGAGACAATGGAGATATTGGCGAAGATTCGCCAGGGCAGCCGCGTCGACCATTTTGAAACGACTCGAGTGCGGAAAGACGGCAAGCACCTGAATGTGTCAATTTCGGTTTCTCCAATTCAGGATGCGACAGGGCAAATCATCGGGGCGTCCGTGATTGCGCGCGACGTTACCGGACAAAAGCGATCGGAGGAACTGCTGCGGCAGGCGCAAAAAATGGAAGCCGTTGGGCGATTGGCCGGCGGCGTCGCCCACGACTTCAATAATGTGCTGGGTATTATTACTGCCTGCTGCGAGCTGCTGCGCAGCCATCTTGAGCAGAACGGCGTCACGCAATACATCGACAATATCCAGGAGGCGTCCAAGCGCGGCGCCTCACTCACTCGCCAGCTGCTTTCTTTCAGCCGAAAACAAGTCGGCGCCCAGCCGCGCCTGCTCGATCTGAACGATGCGGTCAGGGAGGTGGTCAAGCTTTTGCGGCCTCTGATGGGTGACGATGTTCAGGTAGTTGTCCGGCATGGGGCTGAGGTTGCGGTCGTCGAGTCCGACCCGGCGCAGCTCGATCAAATCATTTTAAACATTGCGGTCAATGCCCGGGATGCCATGCCGAAGGGCGGGAAGCTGATTCTCGAAACGTCGGTGCAGGAATTTGACGCGGGATTGGCGGAACGGCATCCACCCATGAAAGCTGGCCGGTATGTTTTGTTGGCGATCAGCGACAACGGCATCGGCATGGACGACAAAATTCTTTCTCAAATCTTCGAGCCTTTTTTCACGACAAAAGAAGCGGGCAAAGGCACGGGTTTGGGATTAGCGACAGTGTACGGAATCGTGAAGCAAAACGGAGGCCATGTCTGGGTGTACAGCGAAGTCGGGCGGGGCACGACCTTTAAGGTCTATCTGCCGGCCGCCGACCATAAGCTGGGAATGGCGCCCAAGGCCAAAACCGAGGCCCTGCCTCCGAGAGCGGACGGAAAAGCCATCTTGCTGGTCGAGGACGATGCGCTGATGCGCCGTCTCACCCGACAAATGTTGCAAGAACACGGCTACAACGTCGTCGAAGCCGAAGATGGGAGTTCCGCGCTGGAGAAGCTGGATTCGAGCGGGGTGTCGATCGACGTTGTGTTGACCGACGTCGTGATGCGCGGGATGAGCGGGCCCGAACTGGCTCGCAAACTCCTCCATCAGCATCCAGCCCTAAAGATCGTGTATATGTCCGGGTACACAGGAGAGCTGCTTACGCAGAACGGCGAGATGCATGGAATCGCCATGCTGGACAAGCCGTTCACTCGAGGCGCGCTTCTACGAACGATTGACGCTGCGCTTCATTAAGAACACAGCGCCGATTTTTCGGCGAAGCGCGCTGTCGGCAAGCCCGGTTCCCTTCGTTGACTGTTGTGTACCGTCCACGTAAGATTCGCGCGTAACTGACAGAGGGTTCTGCCGATCAAACTTTGGCCATGCGAATCGAGCCGCTCGAAATCCTGCGAAACACTGCGAGATATTTGCTGATTGGGCTGACGGTTCTCTACCTCCTCGATTGGGGCATTTTTGCAGTGCGGCGCATGCAAGGGACTGCGTTGGGCAGCGTTCCGGTGGAGCAATATCTGCAGACTCCGCTCAAAGGCAACAAGGCCGAGTATGACTACATGGGGACGGCCGACCAACCCTGCTCACGAACGCTGTTTCCGCAGTATGCCTCGCAACAATGGAACGTTCCCTGCTGGTGGCTAGCGCGGCATAATGCGCAGTGGCAATGAGCGCCCGGCGGCGGCGAGTACGGTTGGCACGCAAGGGTGCGGTTCGCTCGCAAGTCGTGTCCAACCCGGAAACGCCTTTACTGCTGGATGGTTCGTTGATCTTGTGGAGGCTTTTGCGTCACCTGCTGCGTCGAAGGCAATTGGGAAACGTCCCAACCGCCGCCCAGAGCTTGAACCAGTTCGACTGCGCTGGTCATTTGCTGCACCTGTAGGTTGAGCAGGGTTTGCTGCGTGGCAAACAACGCGGTCTGTGTATCCAATAAGGTTATATAGGGATCGATGCCGGTGTCATAGCGTCCCTTTTCCAGGTCGTATGCTTTTTGCGCGGAATCGACCGCGGCCTTGGCCTCGCGAATTTCCTGCCAGAGCAGGCGCGTCGCCGCCAGATAGTCTTCCACCTGCTGAAACGCTGTGAGTACGGTTTGCCGGTAACTTGCCACATCGGCGTTGTAAGTCGCGATGTATTGGTCGATGGTGGCGCGCCGCAATCCCGCGTCGAAGATAGTCTCTGAAACTGACGGTCCCACAGACCACTCACGACTGGCGGCGTTGAAAAGCTTGCTGATAGCAGAAGAAGCCAGCCCTCCGCTCGCGCTCAGTGTAAGCGAAGGATAGAAGGCGGCGTAGCCAATGCCGATCGTCGCATTGGCCGCGGCCATTTGGCGCTCGGCCGCTGCGATGTCCGGGCGGCGTTCCAAGAGCTGCGATGGCGTTCCCGTTGGAATTGGCGGCGGCTCGGCGGTGAGCGGTTTGATGGGCATTGAAAAGTCGGTCGCGGCCTTGCCGAGCAGCGTGGCAATCGCGTGCTCATATTGCGCCCGCGCAATCGCTACGTTGATGGCCGACGCCCGCGCGCTTTCGAGCGTTTGCCGGGCTTGCTCCACAGATACTTGATCGCCAGTGCCAACGTCGTACTGCGCCTGCACGGAGTTCAGCACTTCCTCGTCGGCTTTGACCGTTTCGTTCAGAATTCTCTGGAGCTCGTCTTGTCCGCGAATTTCAAAGAATGTCTCGGCGAGTGTCGCCTGCTCCAATAGACGCTCGTTTTCAAGATCGGCTGCGCTCATCTGCGCAGTGGCTTGGGCGCTTCTCACCGCGTTGCGCACGCGGCCAAACAAATCGGGAGCCCAGGAAACATCCAGCGGCAGAGAGAATTCCGAAATCGTCGCACCAGTGTTGCCACCCGTTCCACTGCTACCCGGCGCCAAAGTTCCCGAAGTGCGTGTGCGCGAAAAACCCGCTCCAATCGTTGCGGTGGGATAGTACTGTGCGCGCGTTTCGCGAATCACCGCGCGGGCCGCAAGATAATTCTCGAAATACTGTTTAATGGTCTGGTTGTTGATATTCAGCTGTTTTTCCAGATCGTTGAGTTCCGGTTGCTGGAAAACTTCCCACCAATTACCGTGCAGCATCTGGTCTTGCGGAGACGCGACTTTCCATCCTTCCGCATCCTGAAAATTGACCGGTGACTCTTTATAGTTCGGCGCGCTCGGCGTGGATGCGGAAGGTTTGTGATATCTGGGGCCGACGACGCAGGAGGTCAAGCCGAGGCAAATCAAAGTTGCGGCCGCGATTACACGTGCTGTTCTCGCCACATACATCTCTTTCATGCCATGCCCTCCTCAGATTGCGGAGCGAACGTGTCTCGCTCTTTCCCCAGCACGCGGAGACGCAGCCTGTCCATGAACAAGTAGACGACCGGAGTCGTGTAAAGCGTCAGCATCTGACTGACGATGAGGCCGCCGACAATCGAAAGTCCAAGTGGCCGCCGTAACTCGGAGCCCGTGCCCGTGCCGAAGGCGAGCGGCAGCGCTCCAAACAGCGCGGCCATGGTAGTCATCAGAATGGGCCGGAAGCGCAGCACACAAGCTGTAAAGATGGCGTCATAGGTCGTCATGCCCTGCTCGCGTTCGGCCTGGAGGGCAAAGTCAATCATCATGATGGCATTTTTCTTCACGATTCCAATCAAGAGCACGATGCCGATGATAGAGATCACGTTGAGGTCTTGATGAAAGATCATGAGCGCCAGCATCGCGCCGATACTGGCCGACGGCAGCGTGGAAATGATGGTCAACGGATGCACCAGGCTCTCATAGAGAATACCCAGCACAATATAGACCGCCAGCAATGCGGTCGCGATCAGCACCGGCTCCGTGCTCAACGAACTTTGGTACGCCTGCAAGGTGCCGGCGAAGTAGCCGTGAATGGTGGAGGGCGTTCCCAGTCTTTCCTCCATCTGCGAGATCATCCGCACTGCGTCGCTAAGCGCCAGACCGTCCGCAAGGTTGAACGATACCGTCACAGAAGGAAACAGCCCTGAGTGCGCCACCGACAGCGGGGCCGTATTGGTCTGAAATTTCGCGACGCTGTTGAGCGGCACGGACCCTTTGCCATTGGGGAGATAGATATTCTTCAATCCCGCGGGCGATTGCCAGTAAGGCGGCGCAACCTCCAGGATCACATAGTACTGGTTCAGCGGTTTGAATATAACGGATGTTTCCTCCTGCCCGAACGCGCTGTATAAAGTCGAATCGAGTTGCTGAGGAGTAAGGCCGACCTGAGCGGCAGCAGTTCGGTCATAACTCACATAGGACTGCAAGCCGCCATTTTGCTGGTCCGAGTTTACGTCCTGTAGGCCGTGAATTCGTTTCATGTTGGCCAGGAGGATGGGACCCCACTTATTAAGGTCGTCCACGTTATCGGCTTGAATCGTGTATTGATATAACGCTGCGCTGGCGCGCCCGCCAATGCGAATATCCTGCGCCGCCTGCAGGAACGCTTGCGCAACGGGCAGGCGGGCCATCTTCGGGCGCAAGCGGTTAATGATGTCGGCAGCACTAATTTTTCTGTCCTTCAGAGGCTTGAGGGCAATATAGATGAAGCCTGTATTCAGAGCGCCGCCACCTGTATAAGCGTTCACGTGGTAAACAGCGGGATCCGCCTTGATCACATCCACCAGTTGCAGAACAGAGTTGTCCATCAGCGGGAATGACGCATCCTGCGGGCCTTGCACCGCGCCAACAATCGCGCCCGTATCTTGCTGGGGAAAGAAGCCCTTGGGAATCCGGATCATCACAACCACGTTCAGCGCGATTACCAGCACCAGAACGATCAGGACCATCACCCAATTGTCCAACACCCAGTGGAGCGTGCGGCGATATCCCTCCAGTACCCAGTTGAACGCACTTTCGTTGAGACGATAGAGCCTGCCGTGCTGTTCCTCGCCGCCATGCGTCTTCAGCAGGTGAGCGCACATCATAGGGGTGGTGGTCAGCGAGATCACCATGGAAACCAGAATTGCGGTGGATAGCGTAACCGCAAATTCACGGAATAAGCGCCCCACAATTCCACCCATCAGCAAAATCGGAATAAAGACGGCAATAAGCGAGACGCTGATGGAGAACACGGTAAATCCGATTTCGCGCGCTCCCAGCAAAGCCGCTGCCATCGGCTCCATGCCCGCTTCCAGGTGACGGGAAATGTTCTCCATGACTACGATGGCGTCATCCACCACAAACCCGGTCGAGATGGTCAGCGCCATCAACGAAAGATTGTCCAGGCTGTAGCCACACAGGTACATCACGGCAAAGGTGCCAACCAGCGAGACAGGGACAGCGACGCTCGGGATCAACGTGGCGCGGAAGTTGCGGAGGAAGACAAACACAACTAGCACAACCAGGACCACGGACAAAACCAGAGACCGCTCCACGTCGCCCAGGCTGGCGCGGATTGTGGTCGTCCGGTCAAATACGTTTACGATCTCGATAGCGGACGGAATCGATGCTTTCAAAGACGGGATCGCAGCCTTTACGCGATCCACCGTGTCGATGATGTTCGCGCCCGGCTGCCTGAAAATGATGATCGTCACGGACGGCTTGCCATCCATATATCCGGCGTTGCGCACGTTTTGCACCGAGTCAATTACGCTCGCAATATCGGAAAGCCGCACCGCCGTACCGTTGTGCTGGCCCACCACCAGCGGCTTGTAGTCGGCTGCGACCGTCATCTGGTCATTGGTGACGATGTCGGCGGTGGAGTTGCCATTCGCAATCTGGCCGAGAGCAATGTGGGCGTTATCCAGGCGCAGCGCGTTTTCCACTTCTCCAAAAGAAATGCCATAGCTGTTCATCTGCGTGGGGTTCAACTCCACACGCACTGCTGGCGACGACGCCCCGCCAACGGCTACCTGACCCACACCGGCGAGTTGCGAGACGCGCTGCGCCAGCACCGTCGATGCAGCATCGTACATTTGGCCCTTGTTATAGACATCCGAGGTCAGGGCGAGAATCATGATGGGCGCGTCCGCCGGATTCACCTTGCGGTATGTGGGATTGGACGGGAGGTTGGCGGGCAGATAAGTTCGGGCCGCATTGATGGCTGCCTCCACGTCGCGAGCGGCTCCGTCAATATTGCGGCTTAGATCGAACTGAATCGTGATGTTTGTGCTGCCCAGCGAACTGGACGACGTCATTTCCGTGATGCCGGCGATGTGGCCCAGTTGCCGTTCCAGCGGCGTCGCGACCGATGACGCCATAATCTCGGCGCTCGCACCCGGCAGTCCGGCATTGATATTGATGGTCGGGAAATCGACCTGCGGCAAAGGCGACGCCGGCAGCACGGTGTAGGCGATCGCGCCCGCGATTCCAATGGCGATCGTCAGCAGCGTGGTTGCCACCGGCCGCTGAATGAATGGAGTCGAGAGGCTCATGCTCCCTCGGGCGCCGGCGCGCTCTCGCTACCGTCATGGCTTGCGCCATGCGAGAACCGCTGCGCAATCTTGTCGAAGAAGATATAGATGACCGGCGTGGTGTAGAGCGTGAGCACCTGGCTCAACAGCAACCCTCCCACCATGGCGATGCCGAGCGGACGGCGCAACTCCGATCCTAATCCGCTTCCGAAGGCAAGCGGCAATCCGCCGAGCAGCGCCGCCATTGTCGTCATCATGATGGGGCGGAAGCGCAGAAGGCTCGCCTCGTAGATAGCGTCGGTGGAATTCTTGCCGTGTTTACGCTCGGCTTCCAGCGCGAAGTCCACGATCATGATGCCATTCTTTTTGACAATGCCGATCAAAAGGATGATGCCGATGATGGCCACCACGCTGAGATCCTGCCCGAACAACATGAGCGCCAGCAACGCGCCCACACCGGCGGAAGGCAGTGTGGAGAGAATCGTAATCGGGTGGATGAAGCTCTCATACAAAACACCCAGCACGATGTACACCGTAACCAATGCGGCGAGAATCAGCAGTGATTCATTCGAGAGTGAATTGCGAAACGACGCTGCCGTTCCCTGGAAGTCCGCCTGCAGGCTCGGCGGCGGCGTGAAGTCCTGAGCCATTTTGTCGATCTTGCTGATCGCCGTACCCAGCGAGGCTTTGGGCGAAAGATTGAAGGAGATTGTTACGGCGGGAAATTGTCCCTGATGAGTCACGGTCAGCGGCTCGCGGATCAATGACAGATGTGTGAAAGCATCCAGAGGCACGGCATTTGACGGCAGCGAACTGCTACTGACGTTTGAGGCGACGGTCGTGTTTGCAAGGGCGGTTTGCAGCGGAGCGAGCACAGATTGGCTCGGCGTCGGCGTGTACTGCGCGGATTCAGTCACCGCATTCGAACCGGCCGATGCGGAACTCGATGACGAAAACGAAGTGGCTGCGCCCGAGCCAACCGCGGCCGAAGAGGCATTCGCCTGAAGAAAAACAGACTGCAATTTATCGGGACTGGTTTGGAATGAGGGCAGCGCCTCCAGAATTACGTGGTACTGGTTGAGCTGCGTGTACATCGTGCTGATTTGCCGCTGACCGAACGCGTCGTAGAGCGCGTTGTCGATGGTTGCCGTTGCAATGCCCAAGCGCGAAGCCGTCACGCGATCGATGTTCAGCGAGACGGCGAGGCCACCAGTCTGCTGATCGGTTGCCAGGTCTTCCAGTTCCGGCATCGCTTTCATTTTCGACAGGAATTTATCGGTCCATTGATTCAGCTCATTCACATCCGGATCTTCGAGCGTGTACTGATATTGCGTGCGGCTCACACGGTCATCCACCGTGATGTCCTGAACCGGCTGCATGTAGATTTGGAAGTTCTGTACCTGATCGTGAATTTTTGGCTGCAGGCGCCGAATCACGTCGGACGCGCTCAGGCCGCGATCACTCAGTGGCTTCAGGTTGATCGAGAAACGGCCCGAGTTCAGGGTCGTGTTCGTGCCGTCCACGCCGATAAACGATGAAAGGCTTTCTACAGCCGGATCTGCGAGGATCAGTTTTGCTACTTCCTGCTGCTTTTCGCTCATCGCCGCGAAAGAAACCGTTTCCGGCGCTTGCGAAATGCCCTGGATCACGCCCGTATCCTGCACCGGAAAAAATCCCTTGGGAATTACGATGTAGAGCACGATGGTGAGAACCAGCGTAGCCAGAGCGACCAGCAGAGTGATCGTTTGATAGCGCAACACGACTTTGAGCGTGCGTCCGTAGAAGGCGATCATCCGATCGAACACACTCTCCGACCAGCGGTAGAACTTTCCTTGCTGCGAGTCCGGCGTGTGTTTCAGGATGCGCGCGCACATCATCGGCGTGAGCGTCAGCGAAACGACCGCGGAGATCACGATCGTCACTGCCAGCGTCACCGCAAATTCGCGGAAAAGCCGCCCCACCACGTCTCCCATGAAAAGAAGCGGAATGAGCACGGCAATGAGTGAAACGGTCAGTGAAACAATCGTGAAGCCGATTTGTTCCGCTCCCTTGAGCGCCGCCTGCATGGGGCGGTCGCCTTCTTCCAGAAAGCGCGAGATGTTTTCAATCATCACGATGGCGTCATCCACCACGAAGCCGGTGGAAATGGTCAGCGCCATCAGCGACAGATTGTCCAGGCTGTAGCCCAGTACGTACATCACCGCCAGCGTCCCCACCAGCGATAACGGAACGGCCACGCTCGGAATAATCGTTGCTTTCCAACTGCGCAAGAACAGGAAAATGACAAGCACAACCAATCCGACCGTCAGCATCAATTCAAATTCCACATCGTGTACCGACGATTGAATGCTCGTCGTCAAATCGGTGAGCTTCGTGACCTGGATGCCTGCCGGAAGATTGGCCTCGAGCTGCGGAAGCAGCTTCTGAATGCTTGTGACAACTGTGATGGTGTTCGCGCCCGGTTGCCTTTGGATGTTAAGAATAACGGCGGGCGTTTGATTCATCCACGCGGCCTGATTCGAGTTTTCCGCGCCGTCGACAACCCTCGCAACGTTGTGCAGGAAAACTGGCGCGCCATTGCGGTACGCCACGACCACATCGCGATAATCTCCGCTGGTCACGAGCTGGTCATTAGCGTCGATCTGGTAATCCTGCCGAGGTCCATCGAAGTTGCCTTTGGCCGCGTTGATGCTGGTCTGAGTCAGGGCGGTGCGTAGCGCCTCCAAATCAACGCCGTACGACGCCAAAGCCACCGGATTCGCCTGGATGCGGACCGCCGGCTTTTGGCCCCCACTGATGGTTACCAACCCCACACCGCTGAGCTGGGAAATTTTCGGCGCCAGCCGCGTATCCACCAGGTCTTCCACCTTGGAAAGCGGAATTATGTCGGACGTAATAGCGAGCGTCAGCACCGGTGCATCGGCCGGATTTGTTTTGCTGTAAATCGGCGGCGCGGGCAAGTTGGAAGGCAGAAGACTCTGCGCCGCATTGATGGCCGATTGCACTTCTTCCTCGGCAACATCAATGGGCAGCGTGAGCACGAATTGCAGCACCACCACCGACACTCCTCCGGCGCTGGTCGAAGTCATCTGGCTCAAGCCCTGTAACTGGCCGAACTGCCGTTCCAATGGAGCAGTCACCGTCGTGGCCGATACGTCGGGGCTCGCGCCCGGATAAAACGTCAGAACCTGAATGGTAGGGTAGTCAACCTGCGGCAGGGCGGAGACCGGCAGCTGTTTGTAGGAGACAATGCCCGCCAGCATGATCGCAGCCATCAGCAACGAGGTTGCGACCGGCCGCAGAATGAATGGCCGAGATGGGCTCAAGGCGTTTTCTTCTCCGGTTGCCCGCCTTGCGGAGCGTTTTGCGGCTGCTGTTGCTGTTGCTGCGAGCGCTGCCCTGTCGGCTGCACTACATTCACCTTGGAGCCATTCTGCATCTTTTCAAAGCTGCTGTCGGCAACCACCTCGTCGGGATTCAAGCCGTTTACTTCCGTTACACCGATGTCGGTGACTCCAGTGGTTATGTTGCGTTGTTGCGCCGCACCGTTCTGGATCACCCACACGTAGGCTTGGGTTCCGTTGTGCTGAATCGCAGACGAGTCCACCAGGGTCACATCGTGCAGCGTGTTCACCAGCAACCGCGTGTTCACAAACTGATTGGGAAATAACGCATTGTTCTTGTTGTCGAACACGGCGCGCATCTTTACCGTGCCGGTCGTGGTGTCGATCAGGTTATCGGTCGTCAGAAGCTTGCCACTGGCAATCATCTTCGACTGCGCGCGATCCATAGCCTGCACCGTGAGCGATGGCGTCTTGCGCATCTGACCGATCACCTGTTGCAAATTGTCTTCCGAAATCGTGAAGACAATCGTGATGGGCTGAAGTTGCGTAAGCACAGCCAAAGTCGTGCCGGCGCCAGCGGTCACCACATTCCCCGGATCCACCAGCCGCAGACCGACTCGGCCGGTGATGGGAGAGACGATGTGGCAGAATCCAACCTGCACGCGGTCATAATCCACCGAGCCCTGGTCGTTCTTCACCGTGCCTTGGTCTTGCAGCACCAGCTTTTCCTGATCGTCCAATTGCTGTTTCGCAATCGCATTCCGGGCCCACGCAGCCTGATAGCGTTCCAAATCCATCTGAGCCTGCTCCAACAGATGGGTATCGCGCTCCAGGGTGCCCTCAGCCTGCTTCAAAGTCGCTTCATACGGACGCGGGTCTATATCCACCAATGGATCGCCGGTCCGCACCAATTGGCCCTCGCGGTAATGCACCTTCACAACCTGTCCCGTGACCTGACTCACAATCGAATCGGTATAGACGGGCGTCACTGTGCCAATCGCATTGAGATAGACTCCGATGTCACCCTTGGATGCCTTGGCGGTGGAAGCCGTAACCGGGCCGCCAAGAGCACCCCGTCCCGTTGGCGCCGCCGACGGGGCATTACTGCGCGTCACCACCCACCAAAACACCAGCCCGAAGATGAGCAGCACAATGATCCATATCCACGCGCGGCGCTTGGGCTTGGGCTCCGCGATTGCGGATTCACGGTTGGATGGTGGCAGATCGGGCGGAAGCGGCGTGCGACTCACTTGGTCGGTCATCGTAGGATTAGACGAATTGGCTGTTTCTTTTCTCTCAAAAAATTGTGGAGCCTTCCGGCACTAACGTCCATACTGGAAGCACCAATCGACTATTATGGCTTATTCATCCGCGGCGTAGCGTAAAGTCCTGTAAAAGCCCACAAAAAAAATAGACATTAAGCTCGTGTAAATTGGCCGGCGAATTCCCGAGTTCCGCACCGTCCTTATTATGTTATGTTTCACTTCTTTTCCCGCGTATGCGGGATTGACTCAATCGGATGTCTTCTCTTTTGCGCGGTCGCTCCGGCGCGAAGCCGATCGGAAAGCCCAACGTAAATCATCAAAATTGGCACAATGAGCACGACTACCGCCGCCAGGATCAGCAACAACTCGTAGCGAAACTCCCAGAAGAGCGCGACCACCGCGCCAACAAAACTCCCGAGAATGCTGTGAAGATTAATCCTCACCGCCAGCCAGATCGCGGCCCCGACGGCGGCCATGGTTGTGAGGGCCAGGACACGCTGCGATCGAGGCGTGCAAATCAGCAAAGCAACAACGAAAAGCACATAGAAGATAACGACGCCCACGGCTCGTTCCCCTGAGCAAACTCCAATTGAGGGCCACTTGGCCCTGCGTTTGCGGCCCTATGGCTTGCCCTTCTTCGACCCCTAATCGGAATTTCGCTAACTCTTGTTTCCAAGCTTTAAGATACTCCGTGTTCCCTCGTCAGTGTCCAGCGTGACGGCCATCACATGCGGCTGTTCACTCTGGACGCGACAATGGAAAAGTTTTACGCGAGCGACGGCCTCCGCCGTCTCGCGCTCGAAAATGCTAAATTGGATGGTCCATGTCCGCTCCTAACTCTCTCTTTGTCCGCGCCTGTAAGGCCCAACCCACGGAACGCACTCCGATCTGGCTCATGCGTCAGGCGGGACGCTACATGGCTGAGTACCGCGCCATTCGCAAGCAATATTCGCTGATTGAAATCTGCAAGAAGCCCAAGGTCGCGGCGCAAGTCACCATTGAGGCCGCCGAAATCCTGAAGGTCGATTCCGCGATCATCTTCGCCGATCTTCTTCTCCCTCTCGAAGTCATGGGCCTGCCCTTTCATTTCGCTGCGGGAGAAGGCCCCAAAATCGAGAAGCCAATTCGCACCGCCGAAGACGTTACGCATCTTCGCACCGACCGCGCCGCCGAGCTCGGTTATGTTTCCGAAGCCATCAAACTGGTCTGCAAGCATTTCGGCGATAGCCTGCCGATGATTGGCTTTTGCGGCGCGCCCTTCACCCTCGCCAGCTACATGATTGAAGGTGGAGGCTCGCGTAATTACCTGCACACAAAAAAGATGATGTACTCCGCGCCCGCCGTTTGGAACGAGTTGATGACCAAGCTCGTCTCCGTCACCGCCGAATATTCCGCGGAGCAGGTTCGCGCCGGAGCCGACACCATCCAGATTTTCGATAGCTGGGTTGGCTGCCTGAGCGTGGAAGATTATCGCCGCTATGTATTGCCGCACGTTACAACGCTCGTGAAGCGCCTGCAGAAGACCGGCGTGCCCATCATTTATTTCGGCACCGATAGCTCCACGCTCCTGCCGTCGATGCAGGAAACGGGAGCGGAAGTCATCGGCCTCGACTGGCGCATTCCCCTCGATACCGGCTGGCAAGCGCTCGGCAACAAAGGAGCCGTGCAAGGCAATCTCGATCCCGTGCTCCTGTTCGCCGACTGGAAAGAAATCAAATCGCGCGCCGAAGAAATTCTTCGCCAGGCTGCCGGACGCCCCGGCCACATCTTCAATCTAGGCCACGGCATCCTTCAGGAAACTCCGGTGGAGAACGTGAAGAGCCTGTGCGCATATGTCCGTGAACATTCGGCGGAGTTCAAAGCGGAAGACCTCAAGAAATCGGAGCATAAGCAATGACCGCCTGTCCGCTGGGCTTGGCCGGGGCCTGTTATTGCGCGAACCAAATCAACGCGTTTCCACCCGCGCCTGCAGCGATCGCCACCAAAACCGCCGTCCTTCTCCTCGCCCACGGCACTCCCGATAATCCCGACCAGATTCCAGAGTACCTTCGCTACGTCACCGGAGGCCGTCCGCTCCCGCCGCAGGTCGTTGAAGAAATCCGCCATCGCTATTCGCTGATCGGATTTTCGCCGCTCGCCTGCTGGACGCTTTTGCAAGCCGACCAGCTTTCGCAGGAGCTGAAACTGCCCGTCTTCGTCGGCATGCGCAACTGGAAGCCGTTCATCGCTGATGCAGTCAAAGCCATCGCCGCGCAAAAATTCGAGCGAGTGATCGCCATCTGCCTCGCCCCGCAAAATTCCCGCACCAGCGTCGGCCTCTATCGCAGCGCCGTGACTGGCACCGAATTGACTGGCAACGACGACGCGCACTTCGAACTCGATTTCGTGGACGAGTGGCATGACCAGCCTCTTCTGGCCAAGGCCTTCGCCGAAAACCTGCGTGCCGGATGGGCGAAAGCCAATGCCGAATACGGCGGAACGTTTTCCGGCACTACGTCCGGCACTTTGTCCGGAACTCTGTCCGGCACACTGCCCATCATCTTCACCGCGCATAGCGTGCCCGCGCGCACCATCACCGAAGGCGATCCCTACGAAGCCCAGTCCAAAGAAACCGCCGAACTGGTAGCGAAAGCGGCCGGACTCAAAGATGATGCATGGACCTTCGCCTTCCAAAGCCAGGGCATGTCCGGAGGCCAGTGGATTGGGCCGACGGTTGAAGAAACAATTCTGGGCCTCAAAACCAAAGGCCACCGCGGAGTGTTCATTCACCCCGTAGGCTTCCTCTGCGATCACGTGGAAGTGCTCTACGACATCGACATCTTCTTCAAACAGTTCGTAGAAAAACAAGGCATGCGCCTATGGCGAGCCGAATCGCTGAACGGCTCGAAGATGTTGACGGCGGCGCTGGCGGAGTTAGTGCGTAGCCGTGTTGCAGCTGGCGGCGCTGGGCAGCTAGGGTACGGAGAGAGGTCGTAAAATGCGTCGAGTCTGGATCATAGTGGTTTGCCTAACGTTTTCATGTTTCGCCGCCGCTCAGGATTCGTCCCGCAAGAGCGACCCACAGACGGATGCCCTGGCAAAACAGATACTGTCCGAGCTTTACGGCGCGGTTCAGCATAGCAACGCTGGGGGTATTGCTGACGACCCAATTAGAAAGATCGCGGGTCTCAGCTACGACGTTCGCATGTCTGATTGCGAAAATCGGTGGGTGGCTCTATATCACAAGCCAGACGATGCTGACTACACTTACGGCTTCGTCTACATTGACCCGCAAGCGGGATTCACGCTGCATTATTTTGGACGCTTCACAATTGATGACGGTGGCAACTATCATGCCGCACCTAACCCCCTCCCTTCGGACAAAGCCAGCTTGAAGATTCGTTTGGATCAAAATGGAATTGCGGCGCTGCTTCCCGCCCGCGCTTTAGCACAGCTCCAGCTGCCCCAGAGACCGGACTGGATGAAGTACTACGAAGACGAGGCTGATCCAGTAATTCACAAAGTCAATTGGGGATTTTTTTACAACGGCATTGGAGACTCCAAGCGAGCGCTTGGATTTCTCGAACCCGCCTATAAGGAAAGGCCCGACGCGCCACGAGTTGTTTTCGAGCTTACGTATGCTTACAACGCAACAGAGCGACCCGAAGATGCGATTCGCGTCGCAAAGAGTGAATTTGCCAAGAATCCCAAGGATGAGTTGCTGTGCCGTGAAATGGCCTTCGCCTATCTCCATCTGAAAAGCTATAAGGACGCCACCGCGCAATATCAGGAGTGTATCGCGCTGTGTGGTGACTCCGAATCTCAGATGGCCGAGAAGAGCGAACTGGCGATGAACCTAGCTTCGGCTTACGAGGCATTGGGGGATACTGCGAATCGCAATGCGTGGTTGGAAAAGGCCAAGAGCTGGGCGCCTAAGGGATCGCCAGTTTACAAGCACTTTCATCCGGGAGAGGAATAGCAGTTGGCGATAAATCACGACTGCCCGCTCGCGGGCGGCTAGTTTATTCAACGAGTCGCAGTTACGTTCATAGGCCGAACCGAAAGCCTAAGCTAGTAGCTCAAAGCTCGTAGCTCGCAGCATCTTTATGCCACGTATAGCCATCATCGGCGGCGTAACTGAGAACCGGGAACCGAGAACTGAGAACCTCACACCTAAGACCTGACACCTGAGACCTGCCTTATGCGTATCGCCATCATCGGCGGCGGAATCTCCGGCCTTTCGGCCGCGTTCTCGCTCGAGGAAAAACGCAAAGCCGGAGCGTCTATCGAATACGTTCTATTCGAAGCCGCCCCGCGCCTCGGCGGAGTCCTTGTCACCGACCGCGTCGATGGCTGCCTTGTCGAGGCCGGCCCCGATTCCTTCATCTCCGAAAAGCCCTGGGCCGCCGACCTCTGCCGCAAAATCGGACTTGGAGATCAGCTCATCGGCTCCAACGACGCCGACCGCAAAACCTACATCGTGCTGCGCAAGAACGGCCGCGACAAGCTCGTCGTCATGCCCGACGGCCTGATGTTCATGGTGCCGACCAAAATTCTGCCCACGGTGCTCTCGCCGCTGTTCTCGCTCCGCACCAAGATGCGCATGGCGGCTGAATGGTTCCATCCTCCGCATAAGGCAACTGGCGACGAGACCGTGGCTGCGATGGTCGAGCGCCACTACGGATCGGAAATGGTCGATCTCCTCGCCGATCCGCTGCTCTCCGGCGTCTACGGAGGCGAAGCCTCCCAGCTCAGCGTGCGTGCGGTGCTCCCGCGCTTCGCCGATATGGAAGCCAAACACGGCAGCCTGGGCCGCGCCATGCTCGCATCGCGGAAGGCGATGGCTGCGACCGCGAAAGCTCCGCCGCGCCCGCTGTTCACCTCGCTCAAAGAAGGTATGCAGCAAATGGTCGACGCGCTGCTCGCACGCCTCGATCCTTCCTCGTTGCGCCCTTCCACGGTCGTGCAAGGGTTGATTCCGGAAGCCAACGGCTGGATCGTCTCCGCTGGAGATCAATCCGATCACTTCGACGCCGTCATCATCGCCGCGCCCGCGCATGCGGCTGCGTCCGTCCTTCAATCCGCCAACGACGCGCTTGCCCGTGAACTCGCCGCCATCAACTACAGCTCGTCGATCACGGTTACGCTCGGCTACGACGAGAAAGTCCGGCGCTCGCTTCCTCCCGGCTTCGGATTCCTCATCCCGCACAGCGCAGGACACCGCATGTTGGCCGCGACCTTCGTGCACAATAAGTTCCCACACCGCGCGCCCGAGAATCGTGCCATCGTGCGCTGCTTCCTCGGCGGCGCGCGCGACGAAGCCATCCTCGATTACTCCGACCAGCAGATTCTCCAGATTGTCCGCGACGAACTGCGCGGCATCATCGCGCTCAATGCCGAGCCTCTGTTCACGCGCGTCTACAAATGGAGATCGGCGATGGCGCAATATTCCGTCGGCCACCTCGATCGCCTTGCCCGCATTAAGTCCCTCTGCGACAAACTTCCCGGCCTCGCTCTCGCCGGCAACGGCTTCAACGGAATCGGCGTTCCCGACTGCGTTCGCTCCGGCACCGAAGCGGCCAGCAAAGTCCTCGCTGGAATGGGACTCTGATTCCTCGCACGCGTTATCGCCGACTGGTCGCTCGACAGTTCCCACTTCGCCCTCTGTTATCCTAACCATTCCCCGCTCCGAATCTCATGACCACGTCATCTCCAGGTCAGTGGAAGATCATCCTCGCCTTTGGCCTGGTCTATGTCTTCTGGGGATCAACTTATCTCGGCATCGGCATTGCCGTCGAGCAGATTCCTCCTGCAACGATGTGCGCGGTGCGCTTCCTTGTCGCGGGCATCGTCATGCTCGCCTATTGCGCCGCTACAGGACGCCAAATCCGTTTCTCCGCGCGCCATCTCGCGCATCTGGCCGTGGTTGGCACGCTGCTTCTCATGGGCGGAAACCTCACGCTCTCTTATGCCGAGCAGATCGTTCCCACAGGATTGGCCGCGCTGCTGGTTGCTGTAAGTCCGCTATGGTTCCAGGTGATCGATAGCCTGCTGCTTGGCGACCATCACATCTCGCGGCGCGGCAAGGTTGGCCTCATTATTGGTATCTTCGGCGTCGTCGTTCTTATCTGGCCAACGCTGGCGCAAACCACTGCGTTCGGACGCCGCGAGTTCTGGTGGTCTCTCGCGCTCCAAGGAGGCTCGTTGAGCTGGGCGCTTGGTTCCGTGCTCTCTAAGAAGTGGAAGACAGCAGCGGGCGATCCGTTCAGCACGACTGCATGGCAAGTTGTGTTCGCGGGCGTGGCCAACCTTGCGTACGCGCTCGCGTTTGAGCGCCACGCGCATGTTGTCTGGACCGCGCGCGGATTAGGCGCGATCTTCTATCTCGTCGTCTGCGGATCGTGGATTGGTTACACAGCTTACATCTGGCTGCTGCAGCACGTTCCCACGTCCAAGGTCTCGACTTACGCTTACGTCAATCCTGTGGTCGCTGTCTTTCTCGGATGGCTGGTTCTCCACGAACGCATCGACCGCTACATTGCGATGGGAAGTGCGATTATTGTGGCGTCAGTTGTGCTGGTAACGAGCGCGAAAGTTTCAAGTCGAGTTGTGGCGGAAGAAGTTGTTGTTGCGGATTGAAGCGTTTGATAGTGTTTGGTTCTTGATGTTGCCGGGGGATGCCTTTGACGTATGACTGGGAGTGGGAATCTTTCGAGAGGCTTCTAAATAACAACTCCTTCAATATTGTGGATAGCGGTCCACTTCGGGCTCCCATTCGTCGTTTCTCTATCAGTCGAGATGAAAAACTTAAACTGATCATGGAAACTCGGGCTGAGCAAACCGCTACGAGCATTGCCGCTGATTATCCTCTTGGGACGGTGCGCGTTAACACTGATGCAGTGACACTATCCGATGGCAGGGGCATAGAAGTCGTCGCTGCGGGCGTGCAGTCGCGTGGCTGGAAAAGCTCATTCTTTGGCGATCCAGCGCAGAGTGAATTGCGAGAGGAGTGCTCAATACACAGCCTTAGGGGAACTATCGCCCCGAGTCTTGAACCAAAGCACGTCATTGACTGGCTAGCTAACGTGGATGACTCCTTTCTCTGGCCCGACACTTGCGATGATGAGACTGAGATCACAAAAACGCGCACGCTCTGCGGCGGCAATAGCGGGCCGGTTCTGAAAGCGGGGAGAAGAAACACGGCATCAAGCAGGAATTGCGCGAAGATTAGTGTTGACGGGCGAGAACTTTACCTCTGTGCAGCCACGCCAGCAGCCGCAAAGACGGTCAGCAAGCCGGGTTTCATTTTGTATATGGGCGCTCCTACGGAAGAATTTAGGAACAAAGTAAGAAGATGCCTCTCCTTTTCGCTGGGCACATACTTTGTCTATCTTGGGTGTTCAACGTTTTCCGAAGATTGGGCATTAGCCTCGTTTGAGGCGATCAGCGCTTATAGTTTAGGAAGAAAAGCTTTTGAACTGCCGCCTTTGCCCCCGTCTCCTCTGGGAAAGAATTATGAAGGCGAACTTGATCGGGATGTCCTGTCCCGAATGGTCAATTCGATTTATTCGAACTATGACGCTCTCGATTTTGGTCATCTAAGCTGGGCATATTGGCACGCCGTGTGTGCGACACCGCATATTGCAGCCGTCCATTTTGGTGCGGTTGTCGAGGCCCTACAGCGATCATATCTAAAGGCGAATAGGAATGCCCTAAAGACAAAGTTATTCGAACGTGAAGAGTGGAAGCGGATCAAGGCTTCTGCGGAAAGCGCAATTTCGGTGCTAGCAGTCGATGAGAAGGTGAAAGGGATCATGAAGAATAAGCTCGATGGGCTAAACGCACGACCTCAGAGCCTTGTTACGGAAAATCTTATGGCCCTTCTCCAGCTCGATCTGGGAGAAAGAGAGAAAAGGGCATGGAGTCGACGGAACGCTGCGGCACACGGAGGTACCAGCGAGACCGAAGAAATCGTGGATCTAATTAGGGCAAGAATATACTTGACCCGACCGAGCGCAAAGCGCATGATGGTCGTCAGGGCGGGGGTGCGCGATGATTTGCGAAATAGCGCACATTGTTCATCCCGACAGGAAAGGACGGAGGGTTATGGCTGTCCTCACGTTCAAGTTTGATGAAAGCTACAAAGAGAAGAGGAGTTTCATGGTGGGCGGTTGGATTGCAAACGACCACCAATGGAAGCGATTGCAGAAGAGATGGCAGAAGGCCATCGCCTACGAAAATCGGACCCTCGGACCTGATAGGCAAATATCTCGGTACCACGCGGCTCAGATGAACGCCAACGACGGGGAATTCACTGGATGGGAAAAAGAGGCGAATAGAAAACTTAGGCTAGTGCGCAAGCTTCTAAAGTTCGTTAGCAGTCCGGCCATGACGTGCGTTGCCTGCGGTATAGACCTAAAGGCAATGGTTGAGATATTTCCCACTGCCGACGAGTCTGACGCTTACGTCCTGTGTATGAAAGAAATAATGGTAGAAATAGCCCATGCGATGGATGACGCGAAGAGTGAGGATCGGGTTGCAATCATCCATGATCACGGCGACTGGGACGAAGGGGCGTTGCGTGGCTATAACAGTTTAGTTGATGACCCAACATGGCCGAGACGGCACCGTTTTGTGAGCATTACCCCGCTCACTTGGCGAGAAGACGTAGGACTACAAAGCGCCGATTTGATTGCCTACGAACTAATGCGACGCTTGGATGACACGCTGTGGACGGGTCGAGATATGAGGAAAGCCCTAGAAACCATGCTGGGCATGAAGGCTAGTATCTATTCTCACTGGATAGACAAACGGGGCCTTGAGGCTATCAAAGAATTGGAAGACAAGAGAAAGGGGGTGGCGTGACCGAGAGCGAAAAGTTCGATGCTGTGGTGCGAAGGCTTCTATCTGTGTCCCACGAAGAAATCCAGAAGCGCGACAAAGAGTGGAGGCGTAAACGAGCACAGAAAAAGCGGGCTAGGGCTTCCACGGCAAGAAAAGAGCGACCATAATGTTGCTCATGCATAAACAACTTGTAGTATCGCTTGCCGATCTGCGATTCGTTTCTATCGAGTGTCCGCTTTGTAAGACGGTCGTTACTCTCGACATGAAGGAACCGCACGAATTGGCTCAAAAATATGACAATGCCTTTTGTCCGAAGGATTGTCCCGGATGCAGGAAACAATACGACAGTGCCATTCGCCCAAATGTGGACAGTTTCCAGAAGTCCTATCAGGCTCTTGGGGAAATTGCGGATCGCATCAGTTTTCGGGGCGAGACTGAGAGCGCGGCGGATTAGGCCCGCGTTTCCGACTCCAAGGCGTGCATGTTTCGCGCTTTGCCGCCGATGAAAGTCTCATCGACTTCGACTTCGCCGCCCAGTTTGGAACCGAAGAAATCGTCCCGCATAGCAAGGCGAATCCGGTGAAGCATGAACCATGCCGACTTTTGGGTGACCTTCACATCACGCGCAATCTCATAGCTACTGATTCCGTTCTTGCAGTTGGTGACCAGCCAAGTTGCGGTGAGCCATTTGTCCAAAGGAATAGCGGAATCTTCCATGACGGTGCCGATCTTGATGGAGAACTCGCGCTTTGCATGATGCTTCGCACAAGTCCAAGTTCGGCGCTTCTCGCTGAATTTGACAGTCTCGCAACCGCAAGTGGGGCAGACAACCTTACCGTTCGGCCAACGGCGGACAGCGAGATAGTCAATGCAGTTGTCGGGGTTCGAGAAGTAGACGATTGCTTCTTGCAGACTCTTAGGTTCGGTCATGGCCTTGTTCTCCATGACTCAAATAATACAGAAATAGCGTGGTCGGGTCAAGTATATCCTTGCCCTAATTAGGGACATCAAACTCCTAAAGCTTCGTTTCCATCGAATGCT
Organism: Terriglobales bacterium; assembly: GCA_049698855.1. Lineage (GTDB taxonomy): Bacteria > Acidobacteriota > Terriglobia > Terriglobales > Acidobacteriaceae > Acidiflorens. The sequence continues at coordinate 18,582 of JBAVYO010000234.1, read as the reverse complement.
CTTGTCCATTACGAAGGCAAGCGACTTCTACTATGACTATTTCTCATACGGTCATCCAACAAAAAAATTGACTGACCCCATTCCATAGAGAGTTTCGAGTGAACGGGCGGGTCTAGCGAGGTCTGAGGCTCCCTACCGTCCCATTTCGGTACTTGATTCATCACAATTTCCATGTGTCCTACGTCATAGACAACGCCACTTACTAAGTGACAAAATTGATCAACACATATTCCCTGAATCCAGCGGGCCCAACTCAATTGTCGTCCCAAGACTGCCCGCTGATCCGGGGAAAAAGTGGGGGATCAGACGTAAGTAATGCGTAATCAAGACTTTGACTATAACTGCTTACGGCTCAAGACTTTGCAAAAATTTGTCGCCAAAGTCTTGATTCCAATAGACCGGGGGAGGGGGGTACCCTCATCGCAGCGGTGAACCGCTGCGCCACCCAAAATCAGGATCCTTTGGCGGACGAATGCGTCCGCCCCTACGCGGGCTATTCTTCCGCTTCTTCCGCGTCGTTCACTACGTCGACTACGCGGTTGCGGATGGAGAAGACTACCTTCTGATCCTCGTCGGGCACAAATGTCACGCGCATGGGGCTGCGCTCCCAGGCTGGCGGAGGGCATTCGGAATCGGGATCGTCGCCGGCGGCGGGCTCGCCTACATCTTTTTTCAGGACGGGCTTGCGGCGTCCTACCTGCGCCACCATGGCATAGAGCTTTTTGCCGTCGTCGGAGACTCCGCAGTAGGCGATGTAGTCGCGATACCAGCTCGCGGCCGAATAATAAGGATCGAACTCGGGCAGGTTGAGTTGCGAGACGCGTCCGGTGAGGCGGTCGACGAGAAGCCAGCCTCCGCGCTGCCATTGCCAGTGCGCGGTGGTTTCGGCTGGCAGGGCGTCGTTAATGCGGAAGGCGCGCCGCACCACGAAGAGACGGTCGGTCAGATCGTGGGGAGCGCCGGTGGTGTACTCCTTGAGGCGCGTATCGACGAATAGTGGGCGGACTTTGAGGTCGAGGAGCTTTTGGCCGGTGGCGTTGGGATATTTGGCGGCGATCCATTTGCCGAAGGCGATGACGTGCGGCTTGGGAACGGCGGCGCATGGACAGGTGAGGGTGCAGACAAGAGCGAGCGCGAAGAACAGGGGCTGGAGTTTACGGAGTTTCATTCCTTGAGCGTGGCACCGGTTTGCGGCGGCGGCTATGACCGGTGAACATGGGAAATGGTCGGTTTTTGGATGCAGGTATTGCGTCAGACGAGAAGAGCCTTGAGGTGCGGCGGGCGAGGACGCCCGCCGGACAGCCGGCGGGACGCCGGCGCTACAAACGAGCAGCTGCGACAACCAAAATCGGTTCCGAATCCGTGCGATAGGGGCAGTAGCCGGAAATCCCATGCCAAACGAAGAATTCCCCAGCCTGTTAAAATCAATACAAGGTGTGGCAATGAACGTTCCCCCGCGTCGTACAAGGGCAACCCTTTCCCTGCACTCCAGCTCTCATTCTTCTATGGGTGAGGTCGTCCCGGGTCGCCGCAAGCAATCCATTCTGGTGGTCGACGATCATCGTCTCAATGCCGAGCTGCTGCGGGAGATGCTCGCAACGCGCGGCTATGCGGTTTCCATCGCGTCCAGCGCTGCCGATGCCGAAGCGCAGATTCGCAGCGATCCGCCCGATCTCATTCTGCTCGACGTGATCATGCCCGGTAAGAGCGGCTACGAACTTTGCCGCGAACTGAAGGACGATCCGGCAACGCGTTTGATCCCCGTGGTCATGATCACCGGCCTCAACGCTCATGAAGACCGCCTGCGCGGGATCGAGGCTGGAGCCGACGATTTCCTGATCAAGCCGATCGGTTCCGAGGAGATGTTTGCGCGGGTGAAATCGCTTCTGAAGCTGAAGGAATTCACCGACGAACTGGAGACGGCGGAGTCAGTGTTATGCACGCTCGGTTTGAGCGTCGAGGCGCGCGATCCTTACACCGAAGGCCATTGCGAACGCCTCGCGCGCAACGCCAGCGAATTAGGACGCCATCTCGGTCTGGATGACGAATGCGTGACTGCTTTGCGCCGTGGAGGTTACTTGCATGATCTCGGCAAGATCACTGTGCCGGATGAAATTCTGAAAAAGGGCAGCAATCTGACGCCGGATGAATGGAAGATTATGAAGCAGCATCCGGTGGTGGGAGAGACCATTTGCCGGCCGCTTAGGTCGCTGCGCCTGGTGCTGCCGATTATCCGCCATCATCACGAGCATTCCGACGGCAGCGGCTATCCCGACGGCCTCAGTGATGGGGAGATTCCTCTGCTGGCGCGCATTCTGCAAGTCGTCGATGTCTATGACGCTCTGAGGACGGCGCGCCCTTACAAGCCGGCTCTAACGCACGAGCAAAGCGTCAACACCATGTGCGATGAAGCCAAGGCCGGCCTTTGGGATGAAGAACTGACCGCGGAATTCCTGCGCCTGCTCGACAAGCGGCGTCAGGTCGCGTGAGACGATGGCTTGATTGATTCCGGCGGAGTTGAATCCTTGCGGCATTGCTGCAATGATGAAATGTTTCGATGGCTTATTCCACCAATCGCGCCGCCGTTCAATATTTTAGCGACCAAAATGTCAGCGATCCAAATTCCATGATTCCCGCTTGCTCCATCATCATCCCGGCCTACAACGAAAGCGCGCGCATACGGCCGACGCTCGATGAGTTACTGCGCTATTCCGAGGAGCGTAATTGGAACGTGGAGATTATGGTCGTCGACGACGGATCGCGCGACGACACAACGGCCATCATCCGCGAGTACAGCAAGCTGCATCCGCAAATCGTGCTGCTCGACAATCCGGAAAATCATGGTAAGGGATTCAGCGTGCGCGCCGGTATGTTGCAGGCTCGTGGCGAGATTTGTCTGTTCACGGACGCCGATCTGTCCTCGCCCCTAGGCGAGGCGCAGCACCTTTTCGACGCAATCGCGGACGGCGCGGATATTGCGATCGGCTCGCGGTGGCTCCGCTCCGAATTGCAGACTGTGCGGCAGCCGCTTTATCGCCGGCTCTTTGGGCGAATCTTCAATCTGGTGTTGCGGGTGATCCTTGGCCTGAACTTCGCGGACACGCAATGCGGATTTAAGGCGTTTCGCCGCGATGCCGCGCAGCGCATCTTCCCGCTGCAAAAGATCGAGCGCTGGGGATTCGACCCCGAGATTCTTTTTCTGGCGAGGAAGCTGGGCCTGGTGGTCAAAGAGGTGCCAGTCGTCTGGGCACACAGCGAAGGCACGCGCCTCCATCCTTTCCGCGACGGCCTGCGCATGTTCGGAGAAGTTCTGAGAATCCGCTGGAACTCGATTAGCGGGGCCTACACCACGCCAGCTGTACCTTCTGTTGGCGAGCTATGAAGGCCCTTGATGAAGAAGCGGGTCCACGAATGCGGGTCCACGAATGAAGAGCGGATCTAAAGGTCTGCACCTGAGGCGGAGGGTTAATTTCCTCCGGCGAGCGGCAGGGGCAAAAGGGTATAATCCAATCCATCAGTAGGCGCGTAGCTCAGTTGGTTAGAGCGCTACCTTGACACGGTAGAGGTCAGGAGTTCGAGTCTCCTCGTGCCTACCATTTCTTTCCAATCCCTTAGCTTCTGTAACGTCACCCCGCGAGGCTCCATATGGCTCCATTAAGCACGTCCAAGCGGGGAGGGGACGGGATGTCACCGATCCATGTGAATGGGAGGAATGGGACAGTGCACACGCTTTGATCGTTATGGGTTTCGGCGATGCTTCGTTGGTTCTGCTCGTTGGTATCGACATAGTTTCTTCGGGGATGATCCAAGTGCTTGCTTTCTTGGGCCCATCTTGTCCTTCGTTCCTTGGTTCGAGTTGCAACCAGCGTGGACGGCTGCCCTGTAACCTACTGCGATCCACTTTGAAACCGCAATGCGGCAAGGTCTGCTTCATAGTCAAATCGGGCATTGGCCTCGGCGATCTGCGCCTGTGTCTGTTGTAACTGGGCCTGACTTAACTCAACAATCGAGCTTAGCCCCAGGCGATACCTAGTATCGGCAAGGTCCAGTGCGGTGTTGGCCTCTTGCAAGAGCTCCGCGGTCACACTCATTTTCTGTTGTGCAGTGTTCGCTCTCAGCCAGGCTGTGCGGACATCCCGTACGATGCGATTGATGAGCACCCGGCTCTGCTCATCGGACGCCTTGGCGCGCAGCTCGGCTTCCGCCGCCTGGGCATGGAATTTGAAACCTTCGAAGATCGGTATGCCAATGTTCACGCCTGCCGCTCCATACCAATCGGGAGTGAAGTAGGTGCTGGATCCAACGGGCGTGATGCCGACCGTGCCCGACCCGGAGATCTTCGGAAGCAGTTGCTCGTGTTGCGCCCGGCTGAAGCGCACATCCGCCTGGTGATTGAATTTGAGAGCAAGAAGATCGGGGCGCTGCCGCAAGGCGAGAGCAATCACTGCGTCTGCTGAAGGCGCCACCGGCTGCGGAGGCGACGGGTCATCGACGAGTTGGAACTGTTGATTGCTTGCGGTTCCAAGCACCTCATTCAGATTCGCCATTGCGGCATCAAGCTGATTTTGCGAATCGAGGTCGAGCAACTTGGCCTGTGACAGATCGACTTGCGCGAAACTCTGGTCGAGCGTGGACTTGAGCTTGCTCGCAGTTAATGCGTTGACCTGATCGCCAACCGCTTGGCGGGCCTTGACGGTGCTTTTCGCAACCTGCAGCGTGGCCTGCGCCTCCATCGCATTGTAGAAAGCAATGTCCGCCGCCAGGACGATGTCCTCCCGTGTCGCCTGCGAGTGTTGCTCGGAGGCTTTTGCCTGAAAAGATGAGGATGCGATCAAGTTGCGCGTGCGGCCAAAATCCGTAATCAACTGATTGAGGTCAACCCCTGCGCCCACGTGATAGAGAAGCCGGGAGGCCTCAAGCGACCCCGTCGAGATGCGGCTTGCTTCCTCAGTATCAACTCCAGTCAGATTGCCATTCAGCGTCGGAAGCAACGCCGAGCGAGTTTCGCGGACGACCTGAATCTGTGCCAAGGCGAGCAGCGCGGCGACGCTGATTCGCGGGTTGTTCTTGAGCGCCAACTGCTCCGCCTGTCCACGAGTAAGCGTTTCTCCGGTTGAGGCCGTCGGGAGCGATGCCGGAGGATTCGTTGTCGCGGAATTTAACGCCGGTGTTGGCGGCTGTGCCTGAGCCTGAGTATGGAGCTGCGGCGCATCTGGAAGTTGCGCGATCGACTGCGCAGCGAGGTTTCTATTGATGGCCTGCCGATCGACGATTTGCCGATCGACCACCTGCTGCGCACGCACGTCGAGAAAACTCGCGAAAAGAGCAAGCGCCGAGAATAAATGTCGATTAAGCATGGTTCACCTCACCGGATTGGGGCGTGGTTTCGTCATCACGAATTTTCTTGCGATGAATCAGCAGGTACGCTGTCGGCACCAAAAAGACAGTTACGATGCCGGAAACGGTCAACCCTCCGAGAATTGAGCGCGCGAGCGGCGCATACTGTTCGCTGCCCGGCTCCAGAGCGAGCGCCATTGGAATGAGCCCGAGGACGGTGGCTAGCGTGGTCATCAGAATAGGACGCAACCGCACTTTGCAGGCTTCGGCAAGGGCTTGCTTAAGGGGACGCCCATTGGCGCGCAGCGTGCCTACGAATTCCACAATAAGGATGCTGTCGGAAACGGCGATTCCAGTCATCATGATGACTCCCATAAGCGACATCACGTTAAGCGTTGTGCCCGTCGCCATCAGAAATAAGATCACGCCCGAAAGCCCCGGGGGAATCGCGAGCAAGATAATGAAGGGATCGGAGAACGAAGCGAACTGCGCCATCAGGATCAGATAAACCAGCACGATTGCGAGGATGAGGCCGATGCCAAAACTCCGGAAGGAACTGTCCATGTCAGAGACCGCTCCGCCCATCGTCACGGTGATCTGCGACGAGTGGTGCATGCCATCAAGGACGTGTTTGATCTGGGAGCTTACGCGGCCGAGGTCTTCCTTTTTCGGCATGACGTAGATGTCGAAACTACGACGCAGCTGATAGTGATCGACCTCGGTCGGAGTATCGATCTGCTTGATAGATGCGAGCGACTCAAGCGGTGTTGTGTTTGCGGCTCCCGGGGCGCGCAAGGGGATCTGCTTTAAATCAGTCAGGGTTTTAATTTGATTGTCGGGATACTGCACGCTAAGGAAATAATTATTGCCGGTCTTCGGATCGACCCAGAAACTCGGCGCAATCATCGTGTCCGATGTAAGCGCAGTGATGACATTATCAAGTGCGGCCTCCGGCGATATGCCGAGCAGCGCCGCATGTTCGCGATCAATATTTAGTTCCAGCCCCGGATAGTCGAGATCCTGCGGAATCAGTACATCGTTGACGGAACTCAATCCTTTCACTCTCATAGCCAGGGACTTGGCGAAAGCAAACGGTTCATCCAAGTCACTGCCCCCGATTCGAATGTCGATCGGAGCGGGTTGCCCCTGGTTAACGACGGAATCAACCAATCCACCCGTTTGGAAATAGGTGCTGACTTCTGGAAAGTCGTTTGCGAACCTCTCGCGCAGACGTTGCATGTAAGCGAAGCTGCTGGTCTTGTGATCCTCCGTGAGACTGACCTGAATGAAGGCGGTGTGCATTCCGGAATTGCTGGTATAGATGGCCGAAAGATCTGGTGTAATGCCAATGTTCGACACGATCATATTCATGTCGCGCGGTGACACTACATCACGGATATCCTGCTCCATCTTCCCTACATATTCATCAGTCACCTCGAGACGAGTTCCGGGCGGGACTTTGACATTGACGACAAATTGCCCGGGATCGGTGCGCGGAAAGAATGCCACGCCAAGGAATGGAAATAATCCGAAGCTCAGCACTACGAAACCAGCAAATCCGCATACGACCAATACTGGGCGATCCAAACAAACGGCGATAGCTTTTTCGTAGGCTCGCTGCAACCGTTCGAATTGCTCATTGAAAGCGATGACGATGCGTCGAAAAATATTCGCGAGCTTTATTTCTTGTTCGTGTTCGACTTCTTCTACAGCCTCCGAGCCGCCGCCTAGCGTGCTGTAGGGAACGCTGCAGTGTTCAGGCTTCAGGCGGATGAATCTCGCGCAGAAAAGTGGCACGACGGTCATGGCGACCGCATAAGAAGCAAAGAGCGCCAACACGACCGCGAGAGCGAGCGCGCTAAAGATATATTTGCTGACACCCGAGATTAAAAGGACAGGAAAGAAAACGATGCTTGTGCTGCACGTGGCTGCCAACACGGCAAGCTGGACCTCTTTGCCTCCGTTGATGGCGGCTTCAACCGCCGGTTCGCCCAATTCCATGTGACGAAAGATGTTCTCAAGAACGACGACCGAGTTATCAATCAAGCGGGAAAGTGCGAGTGCGATGCCGCCAAGTACCATGGTGTTGATGGTGCTTGCGCCCAGGTTCAACCCAATGAAGGCGGCGAGGCAAGAAATGGGGATGGAGAGTAATACCGAAATCGTCGCGCGGAGATTGCCGAGAAAGAGAAGTATCATCAGCGCGGTGAGGCACAAACCAATGCCGCCCTCGTTGATCACGTTCTTCACCGCGATCTTCACAAAAACGGATTGATCAAAGACGACGGCCGTTTTCAGCGCCTTCGGAATATCGAGCAGATGTTTCACAGCCTCTCGAATGCCGTTCACAATACTGATCGTGTTCGATCCCCCACCCTGCTTTAGGATTGGAATGTAGACGGAATGTTGACCGTCGACCCGGACGATGTTGTATTGCAGTTGCCCTGAGTCCACCGCTTTCCCAACATCGCCAACGAATACGGACTCACCCATATGGTCCTGTTTGTCCGTCTTGATCGGCATGGCATTGATTTCGTCAACTACCGGAATCTGGCTGTTGGCATAAACGTTGTAGTCTTTCGGTCCAATGCGCACGTCGCCGGCGGGCAGAATCAAGTTCGATTCATTCACCGAGCGCACCACGTCCATCACCGAGAGTTGGTGAGCTTCCAGTTTCACCGGATCGACATAAATCTGAATTTGCCGATACTTGCCGCCGTAAGGCTGCGGTACCGACGCGCCAGGAACATTGGCGATTTGATTCCGCACCTCAAACTGCGCCAGATCTTTGAGCCGCGTCTGGTCGAGACCCTGACCTTCGAGCGTGACCAGACAAACCGGAAGATTGGAAGCATCGAACTTCAGCACCACCGGAGGGAGGGTTCCCGGCGGTAGCCGTCGCAAATTCGCCATGGCCAGATTCGAGATATTGCTGACCGCGGAGTTCGCGTCCGTGCCCGGCTGAAAATAGATCTTGATCAGGCTCACACCGGGCAGCGATCGCGACTCGATGTGATTGATTCCGCTTCCCAACGTAAAGAAGCGCTCGTAGCTATCTGTGATATCCGCCTCGATCTGCTGCGGCGGCATGCCCGCGTAGAAGGTCGCGACCACGACAACCGGGATATTAATCTCCGGAAACAGATCGACGGGCATACGTGCGACTGTGGTAACACCCACGACGATCACCATGAGACAAAGCATCAGGATGAAGAACGGGTGCTTGATGGCAAAAGAGGACATTACTCGCTTACCTCCTGCGCCGCCGTCGGAATGAACGCCGCATGCGGGGACACAACTTCACCGGGCTGATAGCCAGTCTGTCCAGAGGCGATCACGTTGTCCCCAACCTGCAGGCCGCTGGTAATCTCCACGCGGTTCGAGGTTTGGATTCCGAGAGTCACATTGCGCTTCGCGACATGGTTCGTCGCATCCACAATCAGCACGTAAGATTGATCGCCATTTTGCACCACAGCCTGTGCCGGCAAAATAAGAGTGTCATTCTTCTGCTGGAGTTGAATCGTCGTCTCCGCGTACATCCCTGGATTCAGACTCAGATCACGGTTGGGGACATCGACCTCGGTCAGCATGGTTCGCGTGTTGGTATCGAGTGCGCGCGAGAAACGGATGATCTTGCCTGTAAATGTGTGCCCGGTTGAATTGACTTTCACCTGCACATCGCCGCCGACCTGAATGTAGGGTACGTCACTCTCCGGCACAGGCATGCGAAGACGGAGCAGATCGCTCTGGGCCACTTGTACCACGGGAAGTGTGTTCGTGTTGTTGTCCTGTCCAGCTTGGATCAGCGTGCCGGTATCGGCGTAGCGCTTCGTCACCACACCTGCAAAGGGAGCGACGATCTGCTCGTATCCGGACATCGTTTCGAGCCGGCTGCGAGTCGCCTTGGAAACGCCGAGTTGTTGCTGCATGACGTCGACCGAGGCCTTGGCGACCCCGACCTGTGCCGCGGCTTGCTGGTCTTTGGCTCGCGCGTCGTCCAACTCCTGCTCCGCGATCAGCCCTGGTCTCTCTTTGGAAGCTTCTTCCAGACGGGTGTAGTCAGCGTGCAATGCGGAGTACGTCGACTCCGCGCTGACCACCTCGCTTTGTGCGCGAGTGATATCAGATTGGCTGTGGCGGACCTCGGCCTGAGCGCCCTCCACTTGATTCTGCAGCTCTGGGACTTCCAGCAGAGCCAGGACTTCGCCCTTATGGACGCGGTCGCCTATATCGACTTTGATCCAGCGAATATATCCTGAGACCTTGGCGTGAAGATCCACCTGTTGATAGGGCTGAAATTGACCAGCAACCGTAAGCGAACTGGCCAGATTGCCACGCACGACTGCGACGACTGCGGCTGCCCTTGCCTGCTCGGCAGGGGCTTTGCCATAGTGAATTCGAACGATCAGGAAGAGAGCTGCCAATAAAAGGCAGAGAAGCACCGCGATCCAAAGGATCCGCTTACGATGCATGGAGCCACCTTATTTTTAATCCCGGAGGTTCGGGATTGGAATCGACGACCGTACATCTCCAGAGGGTCTGGCGATTACCCAACTGTCCTATTCGATGTCCAAGAATAGGCCGGGCTTCCCGCAAATATATCGCCGTGGAGGGATTAAGAAATGGCTGGAGGGGGACGTTGCGTAAGGTACGGATACTGAAGGTCCCATCTGCGAGACCTGCAAAGGTCCATTTCAACTTCGCAAGACTTAAATGCAAGAATCAAAATCGCCAGGGCCAACACCAATAGCGGAATCAGGTTCAACGTCTTCCAGGACGTATCCGGTTTGAGGGCCTTTTCAAGCAAAGCCATGGTTTGGACGGAGCGCCTCTCCGTCAAGAGCTTGGCGACTGTGACGGTAGAGGGTGTTTGCGGCGTCTTGTACAGGGAAAGTTTCGCCTGCAATCCCCAGCAGAATACGGCGGAGGCCAACAAGAGGAGAGCGCACCTGAGCGCAAGCGTAGCGGCAACCTGAGTTCGCTTTAACATCAGTCGTCTCCTCTCACCAAGAGCCTATCAATAATTTAGCAAACAATGGGGGGAGGGTGGGAAGTTAGCAGCGCGTCCAGCGAAGTCGTGATGTTGGCTGTTATCTCGGATTACGACCGCGAAGAAGTCTGCTCTATCTCTGGACCCCAATCGCCTCATGGCAGCGCCGTCGCGGTGACGTCGTTTTTCGCTAGAATCAAAGGCCCTTCCACATCGGTAGCTTCCCGGTCCCGAGAGACGATCATCTCACCAACACGATTCTGGGCGTCCCGTTTCGCCTGAATTCGAGCATGGGAGTAGATCTCCAACGTGCAACGGCAGGTCGCGTGCCGCATGAGTTCCTGCACGACCTTCACGTTTTCACCGTTCGCCATCAGCAGGGTGGCGAAGCTGTGGCGAAACGTGTGCCAGCCGATGTGCTTCCGAATTCCCGCACGCGCTGCCGCAGGCTGAGTGACGCGAGAAAGAAGGATGTCCGGCCAATAAGGCCTCTTTCCTTGACTATGAGGGCTCGCGAAAAGCCAATCATGAGACTGCCCGTAGGGGCTGTCTTGCTTCCAAGCCCAGAGTTTCAGGCTCCAGATACTCGGGGTATCTTTGTCTCTTGGCGCTTTGCCGAACCAGAAGGATGGGATTCCTGCCTTGCTCCAACCATTCGTGGCGAATGGCGTGGTTAAAGAGAACGCTCATCACATTGCGCAACTTCGCTTTCGTAGAGGGAGCCCCCTCCATTGCTTGTTTGCGTTAACTGTGGTTAACTAAGAAAAATAATTGCCGGTTAATATACCGCACTGGAGAAATATTGCCCTTCACGGCAATGAGCGACGTAATCATGGCGCGGGCGGCACCCCTCGCTTTTCTTATTTTGACCGTAGCGTGTCTTCATCCGGCGAAAGCGCTGGCACAAGGGGAAACCACGAGCGCCATTGTCGGCCAAGTGCGAGACACAACTAACGCCGTCGTCGCGGACGCCACCGTGACCATCACAAGCCAGGAAAACGGCCTGAAGCGTACGGCCCAGACCGATGACGCGGGACGATTCAACTTCCCACAGCTAAGGCCGGATACCTATTCAATCCGCGTGGTGGCGCAAGGCTTCGATCCACATCAAATTGACAACGTCGTCTCGGGCCTAGGGCAAAAACAGACTGTAGATATCACGCTTAGAGTGGCTCGATCCAATGAGACAGTTGAGGTAATCAGCGAAGCTCCGCTCATCAACCCGGAAAACGCAAATACATCTTCCACACTAGATGCGCCAGCGCTAGAAGACCTGCCGAATCCGGGCGGCGACCTGACGTACCCGCTGCAATTTGCGCCCGGGGCTCTCATCAATACTGCGGGTAGCAGTAACGATTTCGTCGGCGGCAGCAACGGATATGGCAACGTGGAATTCAACGGCCTGCCCGCCCTCTCAAACGGCTACATCGTTGACGGGCTGGAAACAAACGACCCGCTCACCAATCTCAATAGCGGCCTTTCCACCAACCTCGTTCTGGGTTTGAATTCAATCTCGGAAGTGACCGTCAACACACTCTCCTATTCCGTGGATCAAGGACGATACGGAGCATCGCAGATCAACTATGTCACCAAGTCCGGCACAAACCAGTTTCACGGAAATCTGTACGAACTATGGAATGGCTCATTATTGAACGCGGCGGACTACTTTACCAACGCGGTGCCAGGACGTTATAAGCCCAGATCGACCGTGAATCATTTTGGAGGCAGTGTGGGCGGGCCCATTGCGCACGACAAACTTTTCTTTTTCTTCGACAGCGAATGGGTGCGGATTGCGCTGCCCATTGTCGCACCCACGATTGTGCCTGCTTTAGCCTTCCAGACATACGTGTTGGGACAACTTCCATCGCAGGAGGTGCCGTTTTATAAACAGATGTTCTCGCTCTACGGAAATACCGGCGGCACAGCTTACCCGATCGACGGTTGTCCGCTCGCGGCTGGGTATGGTTGCGCGAACCAGCAAAGCGTTTCAAACACCAGCGACGACCACGAACAGGTTCAGACTTTCCGCTTCGACTACAACCTCAACGAGAAGGATACGACTTGGTTTCGTCTTCAGTCGGACACGGGACTACAAGCTGCGTGGACTGACCCCATCAACCCGGTGTTCAATGCGTTTTCGCCGCAGCCTCTTTATTCGTTTGCGGCAGGGCATACGCACGTCTTCTCGCAGAACCTGGTGAACTACTTCAATCCCGCGTTCTCTTGGTACGAAAGCCTGTTTGGGCCACGCAATCTTCAGCAGACACTTTCAGCGTTCCCAATCGTGTTACAGGGCACCGGAGCGAACCCCTTCACGCCCATTGGCGGGCTTGACAATACCTGGGTGCAAGGCCGGCGCGCCACGCGGTTTTTCATCAACGACAATCTCGCCTGGAGTCATGGCGCTCACGAACTGCGGTTTGGAACCAATACCCGGATCTTCCGCCTGAACGACTACGACTTTGGCGAAGGCACAGTTCCCACCGTGACCTACGCAACCTTGCAGCAATTTATCTCTGGAGTGGCGAACACCGCGTCGCAGACCTTCGCTTCGAACGCAAATGAGCCCTTCAACTTTCTCAATCTCGATCTCTATGCGCAGGACACTTGGAAAGTAACTCCCGCGCTGACTTGGACGTTCGGTCTGCGCGACACCTTCAACTCCAATCCGCTGAGCCCACATGATCAAGTTGCCCGTCTTAGTGGCTCCTTCAATTCCATCTCGCATGAGGCCAGTCAACCGCTGAACGAGGTCATCGAGACTCATCTCGGCCATCTGTTCTCGTCCACGCCGGTGGCCATTTTGCAGCCGAGAATGGCGATTGCTTGGCAGTTCGAGCCGAAATCAGTGCTCCGCACCGGCTTTGGAATTTTCAGCGACATTTTGCCGGGTACGATAGCCGACCTAGTCGGCACCAATCCCCCCTACGATAAGACGTTTCAGGGAGGACAGCTTGGCAGCGTCGGCGGTACGGCCATCGCGCCGGGAGCGCCCAACAGTGCGGTCAGTGCGATCATTGCCGCGAATCAGGCGTTTACGTTGGGATTTCCCCAGGGCCAGCGCTCGCTTCCACCACCTGCGATTACAGCCGTCCCCGATGGGAAACTCCACGCCCCATATTTCATGGAGTGGAGTCTGGGAATTGAACATCAATTCGGAACGACTGCCAGCCTGCACGCTCAGTACGTGGGCACGCGCGCTGTGAATCAGCCATACTCAACCCAGGTGAACGGCTACCAAACCGTGTGCCAGGGTTGTTTTGCGCCGTTCCCCTACATGCAACCCACCGATCCGCGATTTGGCGCAGCGACGCAATTCTCCACCGGCGCGAACAGTCACTACAACGGCCTTCAACTGACCGCGATGAAGCGGCTCGGCCACGGCTTGCAAGGACAGGTCAACTACACCTGGAGCCGTTGTATGGATACGGTCTCGAACGGTGGGTTCCTTTCGTTTTCCTCGGGAGGGATTCTCTCGCCTCTGCCGGGCGAACTGGCCCGCGATTATGGCCCTTGCGACTATGACATCCGGCACAATCTCAATGCGCAATATGTGTATCAGCTGCCGGTTCGAGTGCACAGTCATTCTCTGGGGTATGCTCTCAATGGCTGGCAGATTTCCGGAACAGCGTTTTGGCACAGTGGAGTTCCGTTCTCGGTGTTGAGCACGCCCTATTCAGCGATCAATCCAATCACCATGAAGGAAGAGGGAATTGTGCAGGGCAGCGGGCCGGAGTTTGCTAGCCTCGTTCCCGGCGTTCCGCTGTATGAGCATCATCCGATTCCGGGTGTAACGCCGTCGGGAACACGTCAGTGGCTCAATCCGGACGCATTTGTGTCAGCGGTTGATCCGAGCACAGGGCAGTGCAACGGCGGCGACAGCCCGCAGAATTGCCAATTCGGAAACCTCGGTCGCAATGCTCTGCGTGGTCCCGATTTCCTCTGGAGTGACTTTTATCTCACGAAATGGTTTGCCCTGGCCGAGCATTTGAAGCTGCGCTTTGAGGGTCAGTTCTTTAATGTCTTTAACCATCCGAATTTTGCGCTTCCCAGCGTGGTACAGGCCGGCATTCCAGGAAATCCTTCCACGCAGAGTGGATTTGGAGCGCTCACATCTACAACGTCTCCGCCGACGGGCTTGCTGGGCGTCGGATTGGGTGGTGATAGCAGTCCACGCATGATCGCATTTCAGGCGCGATTGGAGTTCTGAGCGGGCTCGGCGACCCTGTACGAGTGCTGCTGATAGCGCTCGGGCGTTTTCGCGAGAATGAAGGGCTCTTCAACATCGGTAGCTTCCCGCTCCCGAGGGACGATCATCTCACCAACCCGATGCTGGGCCTCCCGCTTCGCTTGAATTCGGGCCTGCGAATAAATTTCAAGCGTGCACCGGCAGTTCGCGTGCCGCATGAATTCCTGCACGACCTTTACGTTTTCTCCGTTAGCCATCAACAGGGTGGCGAAGCTGTGCTGGAACGTGTGCCAGCCGCCCGCAGGCTGAATGACGCGAGAAAGAAGGATGTCCGGCCAATAAGGCCTCTTTCCTTGACTATGAGGGCTCGCGAACAGTCGATCATGAGACTGCCCGTGGGGGCTGTCTTGCTTCCAAGCCCAGAGTTTCCGGCTCCAGATACTCGGGGTATCTTTGTCGCTTGGCGCTTTGGCGAACCAGAAGGATGGGGTTCCTACCTTGCTCCATCCACTCGTGGCGAATGGCGTGGTTAAAGAGAACGCTCATCACGCTCCGCAATTTCGCTTTTGTAGAAGGAGCCAAGGGATTGCCGTTCACTCGCCTGAGTTGATGAAGCCAGTGTTCGACCGCGATTGTGCGTACGGCACGGATGTTCAGCGTTCCCCATGTAGGTTTCACCCATCTCGCGAGGAAGTCCCTGTAGACGGTTCTGGTAGCATGGGTCTTTCCCCCATCAACCAGATCACCGACCAGCTCGGTCGTGCTGTAGTGATCGACGAGGTCCGCAACTGTGATGGCTTGTTCACATTGACGATTTCGCACCTCATTGATCGACACGCGGAGCCCGTTGCTCGCCTGCCACGCGTCTTCTACACTTGGATGCTGCTGAATGGTACCAATTACGGCTTTGCGCCGAACCCGTTTTCCAGTAAGTTCACGATCCCACCAAAGAAACTCCCAACAGTCAGCTCCGGTCTTTCGATGACCGACCCGCAGTTATCCTCGCTGATAACGAACGCGCATTGTCCCTCCTCCGGTGACTGTTTCACCAGAGGTGAGGGTATGCTCGCTCGGAGGAGAACCGGACGCTCTGTTGTTAGCTCAAGCTGTGGATGGAGACCTCCGAATAGATTGTGCGCGCCCAGAGTGAGGCCTTGCTTTTCCGGCCCCCTGGTTCCCCATTCACTCGCCTCCCGCCACTTCGGACTTAGAGCCGAATGTGGGAGGCTATCTCGCGGAGCGCGCCCCTACGAGGTGGGCGTAGATACTTGCAGTGGTTATGCGGTACTGGGCGCACAGGGTAATCGACGGGCGAGTCTTCGAGGTACCAATAGCAGTCTGACTCGCTGCGGACTCGTCTCGTTGCGCGCCCTGAATCCTGCACCGCAGTTCTATTTGAACTGCGGTGCAGTTCCAGTGGTGCTCGGAGGAAGGAGGCCCATCCGTTCCTCCGGCAAAATTGACACCAAGACCGAGCGCTGGCTTGAAATCTCAGCAGAACCAACACGCTCTCCGTTGACTTAATCGCTTTCTGCCTAATCCCGTTATTGCCTCAGCCAGTGAGTCCGGTGAAATTTGGTCTTTTGTAAATTGTAAAAAGGAGCGACGCTTTCACTATTTCGTGACATCGAGCGTGATAATTACCTCCCGACTCAGGGTTCCAAAGATGCCCGTGATTGCGATCTCCGATGTTCCGGTTTTGGCGGATGGGCTCACCGTTAGGGTCAGCGTACTTGTGGAGGCTGCCGGGTTCTGACTGAAGGATGCTGTCACTCCCTTGGGCAACCCGGTGGCATACAGATTGACGTTTTGATCGAACGTATTCTTAGAAGCGATGGTGATGGTTTCAGTGCCGCTGCTGCCCAGTGAAATCGACAGCTTTTTCGGCATGGTCGCAATCGTAAACGTTCCTAGAGGTGTTACTGTCAGCATGATCGTTGTGCTTGCGGTCGCCGTTCCTGTGGGAACGGCTGCGATTCCGGTAATGGTTACGGTTGACGTTCCCGGCTTCGCGGTTTGGGCCGCCGTGAAGCTCACGGTGCTCGAAGTGGTTGCCGGATTCGGACTGAAAATAGCCGTCACTCCTTTCGGCAAGCCAGAGGCAGTGTAGGCTACGCTCCCCGAGAACCCATTCACCGGAGCGATAGTGACAGCCGTCGTGGTAGTCGCTCCTTGTGGTGCTGTAACTGCGCTGGGCGCGGCCGAAAGCGTGAACCGCTCATTTTGAATGACCGTCAGGGTCACAGACGTGCTCGTCGTCAGCTTACCAGAGGTTCCCGTAACCGTGAGGGTTACCGTCCCGGGAGTCGCGGTGTTGGCCGCGTTCAGGGTCAGCGTGCTGGTGGAAGTTGCCGCGCTTGGACTGAAGGAGGCGGTCACACCTGAAGGCAGGCCTGAAATCAACAGATTCACACTACCGCTGAAATGCCCTTGCGGAACAATCGTGACGGTGCTGGTGACGCTTGTGTCCTGCTTGAGGCTTACGTTGTAAGGACTAACTGCCAGCGTGAAGCTAGGACTTGACGCGGGCCAGTTATTGACCAGATTGGCGGCGTTGACCGAACCAATACCAGTTGCGAAATCCCAGCCGACCGTGGCGGGATAGGCGGGCTGGAATGAGGCTGAGGTCGTGGAAAGTACGCCCACGGTTGGATCGGTCGGAGTCGACTCCGACGCATTCGGCCAATAGCAATCGTAGGTCTGGCAATCGATATTGTTATCGCCGAGCGTCACGTCCTGGAACGTACAAGAGCTTGCAACCTGATTCCCGAGCGTCGAATTGCAAGCGCTGTTTCCACTGGTTCCGTACTCCTTGGCGGCCAAGCTGTAATAGACCGGGTTGGGATTGCCCTGACGGTCTCCCGTCTTTTGATTCACCAGAGCCTGGATGCCGGCCATGATTGGCGAGGCAAAAGACGTGCCACCGGCGCCCGACCAGGTATCCGGCGTGCCGGTGCAGGGGACACCGCCCCACAACGAATCGGTGTAGCAGACGGGATAATAGTGCGACCAGAGTCCATTGGCGGCGAATAGCGATACGTCGGGAATGTCGCGAAATCCATCGTTCGGCACTCCCACCAACGATTGCCAGGTCGGTTTCGGCCATCCTGCACAGGTACCGCTCACAACTCCAGGTTCCGCCGGCTGTCCCGAGGCGCACGCACTCGGGCCGCCACTGGCGGCAGTGTTATCCCAGTAGAGTGCTCCCGTCGAGCTACCGTCGCAGAATCCCTGATCCCCGTAAGTTACGCTGTAACCATAAATACTGGCGAGAAGACTGCTGGCGCAGGAATCATTCCATGGAATTTCGGGTACATACGACAGGGCCGAACCATACACACTGTTATTCGTACTACTCCAGTACGTGCTGTTCGTACCTGCATACGTGTCGCCGAAGTCGGTACCACCGACGGAGACGTTATAGGGTGTGGAACTGAATCCGCTGACGCCAATTCCAAACACCGACCAATAATAGGATGCGGTGCAGCCTCCGGGACCGTTATCTCCCGCGGAAACAAAGACCGACGCCCCTTCCGTGACCGCCTGCTCATAGGCCGCATTAAACGCGCCATCTTGAGCGGCTCCTAGCAGGGCTTCGCACCCGCCGTAGCTGATGCTGACGATTGCCGGCGGGACACTGCTGCCGTTCAATAAGTTTTGCAGCGCAATGAATCCACCCCAGGTGGATGTGCTTGAACACGAGGCCAATTCAATTGCCGCACTGGGCGCGGCCGCGCTGGCGTATTCAACGTCCAGGGTGGCTTCGAAATCGTCGCCGGTCGCCTTCGGGTCGATGCAATTATTGGGACCGCTCGGAGGCGCGGGATGAACCTGTTGGAGCGACCCCGAAGTATAGGAAGAAAGACCAAAGACCGAACGGAACGTGTTCCAGTCGGATGTGCTGTAGATATCCGAATCCTCGATCAGAACAATGGTTTGTCCTTGTCCTGAAGTGCCTGCCTTGAATAGCGGGTTCATATTGTAGATGGTCGCCAGATCGGAAGGAACCACGGCATAGACCTCGCCATTCTTGCCGGCGTAGGTGAAGTCGGCCTTGGACTTGTAC
>JBAVYO010000233.1:0-15010 GCA_049698855.1 Terriglobales bacterium | reverse complement strand
TGTGATCTTTCAAGACGTTGTCCATTTGATCGCGACTCTCCCCCCAACTCGCTTCAGTAGTGGAAACGGTAGCGAAACTCGGCGTAAATTTGCCGGGGATCGTTCCAGTGAAATCCGCCGAAGGTCAGGCTATTGTCCAACTGCACGCGCCGGTTGGCCACATTCAGTGCGGTCAGGGAGACCGTGTAGTCTTCGGCGAAGGTCTTTCCGAGAGCCAGATCGAACGTGGTGTGAGCAGGGAGATATTGTCCGGGATACTGCGCCTGCGGCGTGTTGTACAGGCCGTTGGTGAAGCCGGAGCCGTAGTAGATGTTGGTCGAGGCGTAGGTTCGTCCGGGCAACGATGTGTTGTAGCCGAAGTTCAGAGTGTTTCTTTGATCATGGTCGACGGGCCCAAGTCCCGGCGGGATGTCGAGTGCGCAAGACTGCGGCGTGGAGCCCGGCGGGCAGATCAGGCCGCCAGTAATCGGCGAGGTTGCCTGTGCGATCTGGTTGGCGTAGGCAAGGTGAAACTGGCCGCGATGCCAGAGATTCGGAGAACGAAGCGTAAGCTCCCAACCTTGAATCAACGCGTAATCCCAGGTGATGGGCCAGAAGATATTCGATTCTCCAATGTTGTTGTGATCCAGCCAATTGTGGGCAAAGGTTTGATAGGTATCGGCGTCCAAGGTCCAACCGCGATAGGGAATCGTGACACCGTACTGCCATTCCCGGTCGCGCTCGCCGTACAGAGGGGCAAACTCAAATCCCTGGTCAAACCCTACATGCTGCAATTGGTTGGTGGGGGTGGAGAGTGGCGGGGCCTGATAGTAGTAGCCGTAGAAGCCGCGAAAGACCCAATTCAAGCGCGGAATTTTTATAGCGATACCAAAGCGCGGTTCGGCTGTGTTCTCGGAGACCGTGGTGTCGTTGAACTCAGTGACTCGGAGTCCTGCGATGAGAGTCAGCCACGGTGTTACTTTGAACTTGTCGTTGATGAATTCCGCAGCAAGGCCTCCATTTAATCCGATGGAAGAGGGTGGGTAATTCGCATAACCAGGCTGCGTGTAGAAGTTATAGAAGTAGTTGTACTGATGCTGGAAAAATCCGTAGACGCCGGCTTGAATATCGTTTTTCCAGATATTTGTGCTTAGAGCTGCCTGCCCGCCAGCGTAGTTGGCCGTCTGAGTAACGGTGGATATGACGGGATAGTCGTTCGGACCGCCGTGGTAGTCGGCTCCGTTGTAGTGATAAAAGGGAGAAACCGTAAGCAGCGTGTTGGGATTAAAAGTATGAACCCATGAGAAGGTGACGTAGCCATCGGGCTCAGTCTCGCTATCGTGCAACCCGGAGCTGGGGTAGACCGAGTTTCCGAACGAGTTGGGATTGGGATCGATGGGGATCTGGTAATAATCCCGCCGCAGCTGTGTGACCACGCGAAACTGGTTCTTGGGATCGGGATTGAAGATAAATGACGCGAACCCTCCAACGCCGTTCGCTGCATCGTTGACCACCTGCCCGATCGGAGTCTGTAGTCCGTACTGACTACGATCCCCGTTCAAACTGGCGTAGTAAGCGAAGCGCTGTGTGTGTCCTCCGCAGCTGATCTGGTCGTTCGTCTGATAAAAATTGCCGGCAGTCATCACGAGATCACACTCGCGATAGCGTTCAAAGCCAGTTCGGGGCACGACATTGAAGACTCCATAGGTGCGGTCCCCATAGTCGGCGTCATAGCTGCCTCGTTGAACTTCGAGATAATCGATGTCTTTCGGGTCGATCTGTGGCCCAACATTATTGGCGATGTTTGTATTGGGAATGGGGACGCCGTCGATCAGCCAGTCGACCTGGTGGCCGCCTCGCATGTGCAGCATATCGTGGGTTACATAGGCTGCCGGCACATAGTCGGTGATCATCTCCATGCCGTTGGTGCGATCCGCTCCGGGAGTTTCCTGAATGTCGATGCGGTTCACTGTCGTCGTCGGCGTGACACTGTCCGTCGTGGCTTCCACTGGAGTTTCCGACACGAGGACAGTTTCTCTCCCGCCGGCGATAGCCAGCTCAAAATGCAACACAGGGCTCGTGTCCGATCGGACAATCGCATCTCGGCGCATTTCCTGAAAGCCTTTCGACGAAACTGTGACCGTGTAATTTCCGATGGGCACCGAGCTGAAGTCGAATGCGCCGCTGTCGCGCGAATCCTGGGACTGCGTCCAGTCCGAATTTTGCGCCTTGAGCGTAACGTGTGCGCCTTGAATGGGACGATGCTGCGGATCGTGAACGACGCCGCGAACGGAGCCGAAGATCGTGGCCCAGGCGGCTAACGGAACGAGCAAAGCAGCGGGAAGTAAGATCGCGATCAGTGCGTAACGCTTCATTATTGCGGTTCTCCTCTTCGACTCGAAATTTCGTGACTGATACGCAGTGCCCCAAACCGATCTTTGAAAACGGTTCGCACGTGGTTTTGAAAGGGCACGGAAAGCGTCGTATTCGACACTGCAACGGCTAAAGCCGCCCATGAGAATGCGACACTTTTCGTAGCGCCAAAGCGCCGTGCAACCAAAACCAAGTGAGGCTGCGAGGTCGAGTGCTTTGAGTTGAGGCTAGCGGCGAGGAGGGGCGCGAGCGGAGTCGGGGCCGGTGAAGAGAGTGGCGGGCCGCGTGACGAAGTGAGCGGCAGGCGCGGGCTCGATTAGAACGCTGATGACAGAAAGGTGAGTGGCGGCTGGCCGCGCCCACTCGGAAGTTTTCGAGTTGCGGCAGCAATCGCAATGTTGGCCGCAGCAACAGTCGAGAGACCGCAAAGAAGCGGCGGGAGCGGCTGCCGAGGTTTGCGATTCGGCGGCCTGTGGCGCGCTTTGCCCCGCACTTTGCCCCGCACTATGGTGGCAGTGCATCGCGGGTTCGGCAGCCCGATCCTGCTCCGCCGCGAGCGGCCGTCGCATGCAGTGCATGCCTGCCGGCGCACCGACGCGCGCAAGCGCCAGCGGCCCGAAGGCCGGGACGAGCATGACCAAAAGCAAAAATCTGGCAGTCCAGCGGTGCATGGTTATCAGGCTTCCCGTACCTAAGAGAATACGAGCCAAGGCCCACATCGGATGGCGGAGATCATATCAGTGGTTGGTGGTTGGTCGCCAGTGAAGTGGACAGTCGCCAGCTCTCGGCGCCCACTGCACCTTAGTCATCGGTTGTCGGCAAAGGTAGGGAGGGAGCCGGGTCTTGTGCTAGAAGGGCTCGTTTCGGTGCTGGCAACTGCGTCCTGCAACTGGGTATCGATTCTCCTGTACCATTTTCTCCATGCACGAACTGGCGGAGCGGCTGCTGACGACAATTCGGAAAAACGAATTGCTGCATGCGGGCGACCGCGTGGCCGTGGCAGTTTCGGGCGGAGCCGATTCGGTGGCGCTGTTGCGGCTGCTGGTTGAGTTGGGGCCTGAACTTGGAATTGTGCTCTCGGTTGCGCACGTGAATCATAAGCTGCGAGGCGTCGAGTCGGACGAGGACGAGCGTTTTGTGGCGAGACTGGCGGCGGGCTTTGAACTTGAGCTCGCGACCCGCACTGCGCCAGTGAAGCGGGAGCAGGGGGGGATTGAGAGCGCAGCACGCCGATTGCGCTACGAGTTCTTTCTGGAGCTGGCGCGAGACGGGCGCGTGGCGAAAATTGTTACGGCGCATACCCTCGACGACCAGGCGGAAACGGTGTTGCTGCGGATGTTTCGTGGCACGGGGATTCGCGGGCTCGGGGGGATTCTTCCTCGACTGCGGCTGCACGACGCGGCCTTGCGCTGCCCCGATGAGGCTCCGTTTTACGGTGAAGTTGTGCGTCTGTTGCTCGGGTTCCGGCGAGCGGAGTTGCGCGAATATCTGCGCGAGCGCGGGCAGGACTGGCGCGAGGATTCGTCCAACGAGGATGAATCGTTTCTGCGGAATCGTGTGCGGCGGCGATTGATGCCGCTGATCGAGGAAGAGTTCGGCGCGGCGGCGGTGGAGCACATGGCCGAGCATGCGGAAATTGCGCGCGCGGAAGAGGAACTGGTGAGCAGTCAGTATTCAGTACCCAGTACCCAGTTGCCAGTTGCCGATTACCAGTTGCCGGTACTAACTACACCTTCGCTTGGACCTCGTACCTCTGGAGCGGCCCTTCCTGTGCAGCAATTGCTCGCGCTTCCACTGGCGGCGGCGCGGCGAGTGGCACGCGCATGGATTGAGACGAACGCTCCCGAGGCTAGCATTTCGTTCCGGCTGATCGAAGAGATTCTGGATTTGGCGCGCTGCCCGGCTGGAAAGAAGATCGAATTGCCGGGCGGCGGTGGATCCGACGCCGGTTTAATGACGGATCAAACTGAAATTTCGTGCTCGAAAAAGACTTGTTCGCGGATCGTACGACGAGGACGAAGCGAGTTGGTGCTGGAGACGCTCACCGACGACGTGACGACCTATCAATATGAGTTGCCTGTGCCGGGTGAAGTTTTGATTACGGAGTTGGGAGCGCGCTTCAGAGCGGAAATGGTCGACATGGAAAGCGTGCCTGAACTGGAGCGTCAGGCGCTGCTTGATCCGGCGAGGCTGGGTGCGAAGGTTGTGATCCGAAATTGGCGCGCTGGCGATCGCTACTGGCCGGCAAACACCAGCAAAGAAAAAAAAGTGAAGGAGTTGCTCAGCGACCGGCACGCAACCGGGACGGAGAAGAAGCTGTGGCCGGTAGGCGAGTGGCAGGGCGAACTGGTGTGGATGCGCGGGTTCGCGGTGCCGAAGGCGTGGCAGGTGCGCTCCGGGAGAGCGATTTGGATTCGGGAGATCGGGCCGAAGTTCAAAACCTCCTAACCACGGGGTACACGGAGGGGCACAGGGAAGGCTGAGCTATGCGGGTTGGCTGCTGAGGGCTTTGAAGATCTCGTGCACTTGCTGTTCGGTGGATTCGAGGGAGCCGGAATTGTCGATCACAAAGTGTGCGGCTTTAACTTTTTCCTCGTCTGGGATTTGAGCGGCCATACGCCGTGTGACTTCGGCGCGAGCGGCGTCTTCGGAGATATGCTGGCGCCGGGCAAAGCGCTGGATGCGCTGCTCGGGCTGGCAGGTAACGACAATCAGATGATCGAATCGATCGGCGGTGTGGGCTTCGAGGATAAGCGCCGCTTCCACGATGGCGATGGCATTGGGATCGCGCTCGCCGATTTCTTCTATCCACTCGTTTTCGTAGCGGATGACGGCGGGATGAACGATGGCATTCAGTTCTTGAACGCGAGGCAGGGCGGATGAGTCTGGTCCTCCGAAGGCGGCCTCGGCGAGTTTGGAGCGATTAATGGTGCGGTTAAGATTGAGGATTTCCGGGCCGAAGGTGCGCACGATTTCGTCGTAGATGGGACGATCCGGCTCCATGAGCCAGTGCGCGATGGCATCCGCCTGAATGAGATGCGCTCCGAGTTTGACGAACATTTCACCGACGGCGGACTTGCCGCTGGCGATGCCGCCGGTCAGACCGAGCTTGAGCAATGGAACCTCGCGGCTGAAAATTCAGACAGGTCAGAGGCTAGAGGTCTGAGGTCAGAAGTGAAAACCTACTCGGAAGCCCTTAGTCTGACGGTTCTAAACCTCTGCAATCTGACCTCTCACCTCTAACCTCTCACCTCTAACCTCAGACCTCACACCTCTCCGCAGTTTCGCGGCCTTTACGGTGTTCGCCATCAGCATCGCAATCGTCAGCGGGCCGACGCCTCCCGGGACTGGCGTAATCGCTCCGGCGACTTCCGCGACTTCGGGGTGCACATCGCCGACTAGCGTGGAGCCTTTCGCCAGGAAATTTTCCAGGCGCTTGGCATTGCGGGCGGGATCGCCTCCCTGATTCGCACCAAAGAAGCGGTCGAAGTCGGCCCGGTCCGTGACCTTATTAATACCGACGTCGATGACGGTGGCTCCGGGTTTGACGAAGTCGCGCGTGACCATGCCGGCGCGTCCGATGGCGGCAATAAGAATATCTGCGCGGCGGCAAACGGCAGGCAGGTCGCGGGTCTTGGAATGGCAGACAGTCACGGTGGCATTCTGGTTAAGGAGCAGCATGGCGACCGGCTTGCCCACAATGTCGCTCCGCCCGACGACAATCGCTTCCTGGCCAGCGACGGCGATGTTGCTGCGGCGCAGAATTTCCATTACGCCGGCGGGCGTGCATGGCACCAGCCCGGGCCGCTGCGTCGAGAGGTAGCCAACGTTCATCGGGTGAAATCCATCCACATCTTTGGCGGGATCGACGGCGAGCAGAACTTTCTTGGAGTCGATGTGGCCGGGCAATGGCAGTTGGACGAGGATGCCATCGATTTCATCGCGCTGGTTGAGCGAATCGACGAGGGCGAGAAGTTCTTCGGTGGAAATGGACTCGGCGGGAGAGTGCTGCTCGCTGTAGAGGCCGACCTCGTGCGAACTTTTGACCTTGCCACGCACATAAACTTCGGAGGCGGGATTCTGCCCGACCAGGATGACAGCGAGGCCGGGACGAATGCCGCATGCGGTGAGGGTTTGGACTTCGGCAGCGACCTCCGCGCGTATTTCGCTGGCCAACTTTGCGCCATCTAGAATCTGGGCTGGCATTCCACCTCGCTTGGGGTATCGGGAAATCGAAATGAGATTCTAACGCATCGCCGGATTGTGAATGTTTCGGCAGTGGCCGAAAACGGCCATCATGGTGGCCGTAAGCGACCGCCTGACGAGTGGAACCGGCGATACAATTGGAAACTATGATTCCCCAGGATCTGCTCGACATGCTTGTCTGTCCCGTCTGCAAGAAAGCGGTCGTTCTGAAAGAGAATGGAAGTGGCTTGAAATGCGTTCAATGCAGCCGCGTGTATCCGATCCAGGACGATATCCCCATCATGCTGGTTGATGTTGCTACTGTAGAACCGCAGTAGTCGCCGCAGTAGGCCGATGTATAAATGTTCGGTTTTAGTGCCGGGACAGAACGGCATTATGAGCCAATTTGCGCCTGATAGCGCGGCCCACGGAACCACGTTCGGGGAGCTGGCGCCTTGCAACCTTTTGCAATCTCAGGGGTTTTAGCCAGCGGCAGGCATCTTCGATACCGTGGGTACGAGTACTGAAGTTACGGCATTTCGATTGCATACAACAAAGCATGTTGCCGATGAGTCTAAGGGAGATAGGACGGAAGGTGGGGACGGCCATGAGAGACCGGTTTTCTGTAACAGAGTTGTCGGCCTTGCGGAACGACCTGCTACAGAGCGGAATGGTGGATTCCCGCGAAGCAGCAGAGCTTTTGCAGGTGTTCCTGATGGGCCGCGGGTATGGGGTGTCGCCGGAAGCGGCCATCGACGCCGCGGGACGTGTAGAGAAGGCAGGCTGCTCGCTGCCGGTAATCGAGCAAGAATTGGAAGGGCTGGCACTGGTGATGTAGGAACACGGTGCGCCGCCGCTCATCGAAAAAAGCGAGCGACGAAAACGAGTGGCCTTCAGGACGATTTTTTAAATAAGGTTCAGCACAGCGAGGTTAAGAGGAAACTGACTCAACGTAGAGAGGTGGGCCGTTTCCTAGTATGGAAAGCCGGGCGAAACTGCCCGGCCTTTTCCTTTTGTGACAGAGGGAGTGCTCTCAAATTGAGCCCCTACCCAAATTTTTCATCACATCCAGCCCGTGTGCACCATCACAGACACACCGCCCGCCATGACTGAAAATGAAAACAACATGATCGGCCAAGACACAACTATGTCTACCCTCAGAAGGCTGTCGACGCCCTCACTGTCCCTTTGTCATGTCAGTATTTCGCCGCCAACTCCTTATTCTTGAATACTTTGCGTGTAAGTCTATATTTTTGAATACTTTAACCAAAAACACATGGGGGGGGGGAGGGGTCGCATAATTAGCAAAAACACCCTCAAACATAAATAAACAAAGGACAAAACGTGAAATCGGAAGAGTGCGGTTTCGCTAAGAAATTGACTCTCGCTGCGCCTCCGTGACTCTGCGGTGGAACTTGTAATTAGGACACTATCGAACTGGTTTGCAGCACGGATCGCCCGCAACGGAAGCACCTACAAATCTTCGACTGCCTTTTGCAGATCACGCGCGATTGTTTCCGCGGGACAGTCGGAGGAGAACTGAACTGGTTTGCCGATGCGCACCACGATTTTTCCCGGTGGAGCGAATTTCCGGCCGGCCTTCTTGATTCCGAACAATCCATCAATCCGCATGGGCAGGACTGGAACACGCAGATTGTTCGCAAGCAAGCCGACTCCATTGCGGAAGGTCCGCAGCTTGCCGTCTTCGGTATGGCGGCCTTCGGGAAAAACGAGCACGCTGTAGCCGCGGTCCACGGCTTCTCCGGCGTAGGAGAAGCTTTTGCGGAAGCCAGCCTCGCGCGGCAGCGGAAACAGGTTGAGGAGCAGGACACCGAGCACCCACTGGAGTTGGTCATAGACGCGAAGAAGCCATTGACGGGTGGGAGCCGGTGAGCGCAGGGCTTCGAGCGCCTCTCCACCGGTAGCGGTGGCAAGACGGTGACGGATGCGGGCGGGCAGAACAGTCTGGACGAAGCCAACATCCACGTCTGCGATGTGGTTCGAGATCACCAGCAGAGGGCCGTTTACTCCGCGCAGGTTTTCGCGCCCTACGACTCGCGGCCAGCCCAGCAGATACACGGCTGGCCGAACCAGCAGATAGTGCGCCGCAAGCCGCGCGCACGGGGCCGGCCAGCGCAGGGTCCAGCGCGGATAATGAAACTCGCGGCGCTCCCCACGTTCGCCGCGCAAGAGCTTATCGAGATCGGCCACAGTGGTCAGGCTGGCGAACTTCGTTTCGCTCAGATCGATTTGATAACGATCCTCGATTGCTCCGAGCAGCTCGACGCGCTCCAGGGAACTGAGTCCCAGATCGTTTGCGAGATCTGCATCCGAGGCAAGTTTGGGCGCGGTTCGCCCTGTGATTCGCGTGACTAGCTCTGCGAGCGGGTTGGCAGCGGAGTCGTTGGCACTTGCGGTTTCGCTGGCGTCCATGCGAAGCAAGACCGTCTCGCGAATCAGGTTGTGCTTCGGCTTGCCGGTGGAAGTGCGAGGGAAATCTTCTTCCGGCCAGACGAACCAAACGCGCATGCGTTGATATTCGGCGAGGGTTTCGTTGGCGCGAGCGACCGCGGACTTCGCATCTGCGTTTGGTTCACGCAGGATGAGGACGGCGCAGGGTTCGGCGTTACCGCCGCGCTCGATGCCTACGACCACGCACTCGCGCACGTCGAGCTGAGCCCGCAAAGCCGCTTCCAGATCCTGCGGATATACGTTCATGCCGGCGGGCGTCACGATGACATCTTTCTTGCGGCCTTTGAAAAACAGATTGCCGGCGGAGTCGAGTTCTCCGAGGTCGCCGGTTGCATACCATCCTTCGTCGGCGGCAACGGGAGCGAGTTCGCGGCCGTTCCAGTAAGAGCTGGCGACTCCCGAGCCGCGTACGAGAATTTCTCCATCGGCTGCAAGTTTGAGTTCGCGTCCGGCGAGTACTTTGCCGATTGAGCCGCGACTGGTGTGGAAAGGGTGGTTCAAGCTGACCAGCGAAGTGGTCTCGGTTAAGCCGTAGCCTTGAACGACGGCATAACCGAGGCGGTGCCAGAATTCCTCTGTTTCGCGTTCGAGCGCCGCACCTCCGCTGATGATGGCCCAGAATTTCCATCCAAAGTGGCGGCGAATATCGCGGAAAGTCCACCAGCGGCGGAGGAAGTGCTGGTTGGCGGCCGATGCGTAGCGGGCGGCAAAGGCGGCGCGGCGACGCGAGGCTCTTTGGGGTTCATCCTTGATTCCAGCTTCGTTGCCGGTCTCGAGGTCGCGCTCGATTTTTTGCTTGAGGGAATCGACCAGGTGCGGGACGGCAACGAGTACGGAGACGCGCTCGCGGCGGATGGTGGCGATAATTTCCGCCGGGTTGAGCGTGTTTTCGAAAACGACGGTTGCGCCCATGAGTGGCGGGATAAAGATCCCCAGAAACTGCCCGAAAACGTGACTTAGCGGCAGCAGGTTGAGAAAGCGCAAGGGATGTACGAGGCGCTCGTACTTGAGGTATTTAGCAATTTCCTTTTCCAACGGTGCGAGGTTCCCCGCAACGTTGGCATGGGTGAGGACGACGCCCTTGGGTTCGGCGGTGGTCCCCGAGGTGAAGACGATTTCGAGGGGGTCGGAAGGCTGGATCGCCAGCGGATGAAACTCGGCGGTCGAATGATGCCCGACCGCGGCCAGCAGATCGGCGGGATCAAGGGTTGGGAGTCCGGCGAAAATTGCAGCGCGTTCGCGAGGGCAGACGACCAGCTTTGTGCGCACCTGCTCGCCGATGCGGCGAGCGAAGCTGGGGCTGGAAGCATCGTCGACCGGAACGGCGATCACGCCTGATACAGCACATGCCAGAAATGCGGCGATCCACTCGGCGCAGTTGGGACTCCAGAGGAGGACAGCATCTCCTTTGGCGATGTTGCGGAAAGCAAATTCGCGGGCTAATTGAGTTGCGGCATCCGCGATACGCGCGTAGGACCAGCGCTCACGACGGTATCCGCGGGGAAAGACACAGGCTGGTCCGGAACCCCAGCGCCGGCAGGCGTGGAGGTAGTCGAGGGTCGGGTAATTCGGTACACTTGTCCGCACACCCTGTTTAGTAGCACAATTCCCGGAACTTCACAGGAGTCTGTAGCCGATGGGCGCAGATTGGGGTTGAATGGCGAGACTATTCAGAGCGCGAGTGGGGATCGGCTCGATTCTGTTGGCGGGACTGATTTGGGTGGTTGCGTGTCAGTCGCCGACCACGGCAAACAGCGGCATGGCCGCGACAACGGGGACCGGGCAGGAGCAGAGTCGTGCGTCCAATGGCTTATCCAATGGTCCTTCGCGCGATCTTAGCCAGGACGAAGCTGCCGGAGGACATATTCTCCGCAAGCACGTCGGCCAGACGGATGACGAACTGCGCGAACGGCTGGAGCGGGAGCGGCACATCACCGGGGCGTCGACGTATACCGACCGGGCGACGGCCGAGCACGCAGTGGGCGCAGCCATCGCTCAATCGCAAGACCGGATTCAACGCTGGCTGAGCCGGCCGGGTGGCCACCCGAACCTTGTTCTGGACTATGACAGCTCCGAACCGGTTGGCCGCACCATCAATCGGGGGGAAGAACGTTCGCATCCTTGTTCTCACGCGCTGATAATTCTGAAATATGGCGGGCCCAACGAGTATTACGTTCTGACTTCTTATCCGGAGTGCCGCTGATGAAAACGCACAGCCCGAAAATCGAATGGACGGCAGAGAATTTTCCCGCGCTGCATACGTTTCTGCGGGGATATTTTCATGAAGATGTACGCGACGAATATGGAACGCCTCCCGAAGCCGCCGACCAGTTTTGCGAAGATGCCGACAGCGACGAGCGTGTTCCGGTGGCGAAGGAATGGCAAAAGGTAGTGGAACTGACAGAAGGGCAAACCGCGCCTTTGAATGCAGCTTTGAAAAAGCTGGGTTCGGCGATCCAGCTGACGGACGATCAAATCCCCGAGATTTCCGCCATTTTCGCGCGAAGCCTGGGAGGGAAAGCTCCGAGAAAGGCAGCGAACGAATAGTCAGCGGTCTTTATCGCTGCCCAGCATCGCAAGGGCGTCCGTCCGGGCCTTTTCCGCATTGCCACGGGCGGAAATGGTACTGACTCAGGCGGGGGGGCGGCTGCTACCATAGAGGGGCTGTGCCTATGAACACCAGGCTGTGACGTAGCTCACCGCGCAGCTGTGCCGACGCCGCTACTGTCTGTGCCTATGAACGGGCGACAAGCGCCCAGCGACGAATCTTCAGGAGCTCTCGTATGCCGCAAGACACAATCACAATTAACGACAATCGCACGGGGCAGGTCTACACTCTGCCGATCGAAAACGGAACGATCCGAGCGATGGATCTGCGCAAAATCAAAACCGGGCCGGAGGACTTCGGGCTGATGACCTACGATCCGGCCTTCATGAACACAGCTTCGTGCCGAAGCGCGATCACGTACATCGACGGCGACAAAGGGATCCTGCAATACCGGGGATATCCGATCGAAGTACTGGCGGAGCACTGTACGTATCTGGAAGTGGCATACCTGCTTTTGTTTGGGGAGTTGCCCAACGCGGGCCAGCTGAAGGAGTGGGTGCATGACATCACGTACCACACCATGCTGCATGAAACGACCAAGAAGTTCATGGAAGGGTTCCGCTACGATGCCCACCCGATGATCATGCTGGTCAGCACGGTCGCCGCTCTTTCAAACTTGTACCCGGAATGCAAGGATGTTCACGATCCCGAGAGCCGCCTGCTGCAAATCAAGCGCCTCATCGGCAAAATGCCGTCGATTGCCGCGATGTCGTATCGCCACAGCGTGGGTTTTCCCTACGTGTATCCCGACAACGACCTCAGCTATCCCGAGAACTTCATGAACATGCTGTGGAAGATGGTGGAACCGAAGTACGCGGCCAATGCGACAATCGCGCGCGCGCTCGACATCCTCTTTATTCTGCACGCCGATCACGAGCAGAACTGCAGCACCAACACCATGCGGGCTGTGGGCAGCTCGCAGGCCGATCCGTATCTCGCGACGGCGTCGGCAGCGTCGGCGCTATCGGGCCCCCTCCATGGCGGCGCGAATGAGGAAGTGCTGCGCATGCTGGACGAGATCGGTTCGAAGGACAACATCCCCGCCTATATTAAGAAGATCAAGGAAGGCAAAGGCAAGCTGATGGGCTTCGGGCACCGCGTCTATAAGAACTACGATCCGCGCGCCAAGCTGATCAAGTGGACGGCCGAGCGCGTGTTCGAAGTCACCGGCAAGAATAAAAGGCTGGAGATCGCCCTGGAACTCGAACGCATTGCGCTCGAAGACGATTACTTCGTGACGCGCAGGCTCTATCCCAACGTGGACTTCTACTCCGGCATCATGTATCAAGCGATGGGATTCAAGCCGGAGATGTTCACGGTCCTGTTTGCGATTCCGCGGACGATCGGGTGGCTGACGCAATGGCAGGAAATGCTGACCGATCCCGAGCAGAAGATTGCGCGTCCCCGGCAGATATGGATCGGCCATGAAAAGCGGGAATTTGTCCCCATGGAGCAGCGCCAGGCAGTGGCTGCGGACTGAATTTCAGTTGTCGGTTCCCAGTTCTAGGTTCCCAGTAAATCTTCCGCATATCGAAGGGAGCTGGGGACCTTGAACTCGGAACGGTTGCAGCTTTGAAGAAAGCTGAGCAAGGTTGAAGAAAGACCCACCTTTTCCCGAGACCGGACGTACACTCCCTTTCGGTAACCCCGGTAATCGTCAGTAACCATTCCACGCGCCGAACCCAGCTTTACAATGACATTACCCCGCGATCCGGGTAGGTGCTTCGCGGTACGTTCGGGAAAACTCCTGTCAGGTTCGGCCCATCGTGGCAGTTCTGGGGCGGCGCTGGCGGGGTCACGAGCTGTCTTCGTTGCAGGCTAAACGGAACACGGATTTTCGACGGTGAATTGAGGCTGGAGTCCATTCTATGGCGTTTGGTTTCGGATTCAACAAACAAAAGGTTCTCAGCGCCGCGGAGAAGTTTGTTCAACAGGGCAAGCTGCAGAATGCCATTATCGAGTATGAAAAGATCCGCAAACACGACGACAAGGACCTGACGGTTGCGAATACGATCGGCGATCTCTACGCGCGGCAGGGCGACACGGGGAAGGCGATCGAGTGCTTCAAATCGGTGGGCGATGCATATGCGGCACAGGGATTCACGGTCAAGGGCATCGCCATGTACAAGAAGATCACCAAGCTCCAGCCAAGCATGGATGCATCGTTGAAGCTGGCGGAACTCTATACGCAACAGGGCCTGTTCAACGACGCGCGGGCGCAATATCTGCAAGTCGCGGAAGACTTCCTGAAGAGTGGTGACCTGGAGCAGGCGGTGCGGCTATTCCAGAAGGTCCTTGAAATGGACCCGGAAAACGTGCCGATGCGAGTCAAACTCGCCGAAGTTTATATCAAGCTGGGCAGGAAGAAAGAAGCTTGGGAGATTTTCAGCGCGGCGGCCGAAGCGTTGCGTTCCCGCGGTTCGCTCGCAGCTGCGGAAGATATTTTGCAGCGCATGCTGGTGCTCGATCCGGGTAACAGCTATGTGCTCATGCTAAGGGGGCGAGCGGCGCTGGAAAGCGGCGATCCAAAAGCTGCCATCCAGTATTTGCAGAAGGCCTCCGACATCGATTCGCATCCTGAGGGCTTACGCGATCTTCTGAGGGCATACCTGGCGAGCGGCAATCTGCCGGAGTCGGGGCCGCTCGCCGAGAAATTGCTGAGCGTACACAACGACCCGGAGGGGTTGTTCATGCTGGGAGAAGGCGCAGCCCGGCTGGGACATTACGACAAAGCTCTCGAAGTTTACAGCAAGCATGCGGGCAGACTGTTGACCACCGACTCGTCCAAACTGCTGGCCAAGCTACATGCATTGATCGCACACGTCCAGGGAGACGCGGGATCCCTTGAGAAATTGTTGAAGCTTCTCAAAAAAGCGGGCGAGAGCACGCATGTCAACGAGGTCGCGGAGTTGCTGGCCCATGCTTCCGTGAAGAACGGGAACCTGGAACGGGCGCGCGACCTGTATCAAATGCTGGCGGCGAACGAACCGCAGAACCCGTTGCACGCGCAGAATTGCCGGCAGATAAACGAGCAGTTGCACGGGACATCCGCCAACGCGTCGGGAATCACGGCCGAGGAAGGGGCTCTAATCATCGAGGAGCTCGAGGCGACAGGGCCGGGGATCGACCAGACATATCCAGACGAGACAGCGAATGCGGTCCGGGCGGCGGTGACCGATGCGGACTTGTTCCTCTCCTACAATTTGCCGGATAAGGCGCTGGCGCCGCTGCTGACAGTCCTGCCACAGGCGCCGCAGGACGTGGGTTTGAACCAGCGGCTGGCTGCGCTCCACACGCGCTCTCATCGCTTTGCGGAAGCGGGAGCCTGTTGCCGGACGTTGGAAAAGGTTTTTGACGAAGGCGGCTACCCCGATGAGGCCGCTCGCTATGGGG
>JBAVYO010000232.1:0-4147 GCA_049698855.1 Terriglobales bacterium | reverse complement strand
GTTAGAGGGCCAAGCCACTGATCCAGTCGCCCAGGTTCCGCTCGGGTTATGGAGCCAGCACGAAGCCGTGACGTACGTTGTCCGAGTCAATGTAGTATCCCGTAACCGCTCCCTCCGCGTTATTGCTGAGGGGGAGTGTGCCCTGGCCGGAGCCGAGTCGTGCACCGGGAACGCTGGCCGTGGTAATCGTGCCTCCGGCAGTGCGCTGGAAGTGGTGGTTTACACCGCGTTCGTCGATGTATTGCCCTACGATCACGCCGGAAGCGTTAATGTTCTGTGGGATGGCGCCCTGGCCGCTGCCAGTGCCTGCGCGCCGAACATCGAAGGTGGTGATAGTGCCGTCCGCACCGCGCACATAACCATGATGTACGCCATTGGGATCGAGGTAAACGCCAACAATTGCGCCCTCGTCATTGATGCCTGAAACCGAAGTTCCTTGCCCCCTGTTTTCGCCTGCACCTGGGGCGTTGAAGGTGGTTATGGCACCGTCGGGTGCGCGCACATATCCGTGGGAAACACCGCTGGAGTCAGTGTAGTTGCCGGCGATTGCTCCTTTGGCATTAAGACAATCGAAGCCTCCCGTGATGGTGCCCTGGTTGATGTCCGCGCCTGCGCTGGGAACATCGAACGGGGTGATGGCGCCATCCGGCGCGCGCAGAAAGCCGTGGAACAGGTTGTTGGAGTCAAGGAAATATCCGGCCACAGCGCCTCTCGAGTTGATGTTGATCGGGAACATATTTGCTGCGCCCGAAAACTCGAAGGTCGTGATTGTGCCTTCGGAGGAGCGCAAAAAACCGTGAGATTCGTTCTTTGCGTCAACGTAGTAGCCGGTGGCTGCACCCGAATCGTTGATGCCATACAGGAATGTGCCCTGGCCAGCGTTGGTTCCCGCACCGGGGACATTAACCCTAGTGAACGCTCCGGATGATTCGCGCAGGAAACCGTGGGATATGTTGCTCGAGTCAATGTAATTTCCCGCAACGACTCCTGAGGCATTGATTCCGACAGGCTGGGTACCCTGGCCTGCGCCTTTGCCTGCGCCCGGAGCATTGAAGGTGCTGAGGTTGGACGCGCTTGCGCAAACACTCAGCGCGAATGCGATGAAAATCAGGCAGAGAGGAGCTTTGCGTGGAGTTAGGGTTGGCAATTTAGCGAAAGCAGTCACGACTCTTCCTCCTTGGGTTCTCAGTTCTCACTTCAAGAAAAACCGGATTGGGTTTATCCGGAATTTTCTTTTGACTTCAGGCAGGGAATCGATTTTACACCGATTCGCTTGCTCGGATTGCTGTGAAAAAGGAGTAGCCCCGCACAGGTTGAGTTCAGGAAGCCCACAGGGTACCCGCCCTTGCAAAGAACGCGCAGCCCTAAGCAGGAAGATTTCAAGGGTAGGGGTAAGACCGCAAGGGCCACTATTTTTCGGAGCCTGTTCGAGATGTACACTTGTGCGTACTTATGCCAATGTTAGCGGACGTACTCCGACACCATCTGAACTACACGGCTTGGGCCAGCAGCAGATTGGTTGAGGCTGCAAGCGCGCTGAATCCCGAGGAACTAACGAGAGACTTTGCCACGGCAGACCACAACGTCCTCGGGACGTTAGTGCACGTCTACGTTGCCGATCGACTCTGGCTTGGCCGAGTCGAGGGAACTCCTCCGTTACCTTTCGTTCCGGAGGAGGATATGCACTTGGCGGTGCTTCAGAGCGACTGGCCTGCGTTGCTCGAACGGTGGAAGCAATGGGGAGACCTGCTGACCGAAGAATCCATTCACGGAGATATTTCCTACAAGAGTGCAAAGGGCGATGCGTTTGCGACCCCGACATGGCAAATTGTGCTGCATGTGGTTAATCACGGCACGCACCACCGGGGACAGGTTTCCGGTTTTCTGCGGGCCATGGGGCACACGCCACCGCCTCTGGACTTCACTATTTTTTGCAGGGAAGCGCTCCGATGAGAGTGGATGGCGGCAATGCACCACGGGCAACAAAGCGAAGGGCTAATCTGCTGGACGAAGGATGAATAAATGCGGAATCTATTTTTTGTTTTGCTGGTCACAACGGTCTTGGCGGTTGTGGCTTTCAGTGCCGCCCAGAGTGCACCTATTAAGCTCCCACCGGGCCGATCTAAGATCACCATAACAAGCGTGCACGCGACGGAAAAATCTGGGTCAAAGATCACGATCATGGTCAAGGAGACGGTTTTGTCAGACGGGCCCGACGGTTTGATAGTAGGCAGGCCGACGCAGTACGATGTGGATGTGCGTGGTATTGCGGGGAAGCTGGCGCCAAAAACCGAGCTTGGGGAGAGGTTGAACGGGATATCAAACGGAAGTAGAGAGTCGTTTTACGCCAAAACCGGCGAAGTCTCGAGCGGCGAGATAGTCGTGAGCGACCTATACGATATGTCTCAACCAGGAAAGTATTTGATTCAGGTGTTTCGCAGGTCGGATAAATCCAACACAATCACAGTGACTGTCGTCCCATGAATTTCGATTGATGCGTCGAACTGGGAGCGAAGAACCTGCGGTTTTTCCGGTTTGCGGCAAGAAGCAGATTCCTCCCTTTGGTCGGAATGACAAAATCTCTAATGATTCCGACAAGTGAAGATCTGAGCACAACAGCAAACGCTGCGCTGGCTCGAATTTCGAGCCAAGCGCAGCGCCTAACCAGCAACAGCTTCGAACAATCGCAGTTAAGCCCTGGCCTACTAATAGCCAAGAGCGAGAGCCCAAAGCCGAGAGCCGAAAGCCCTACTGCTCTGACGAGTGCATCACTCGGAACGTCGTTCCCCCATTGGACCAGACTAAGACTAGCGCGTCTTGTCCTTTAGGGATGTTGGCGAGAGCATCGGCCACATCGGAAAGCGACTTCATTGGCTTGCGGTCGACTTCCATGATGATGTCGCCGCGGGTGATGCCTGCGTTATCGGCAGGGCTCCCGGGGATGACATCGTTGACCAGCGCGCCATGAATCGCGGCGGACGCCTGAAGCTGACCGCGAAGATCGGGAGTCAGTTCGCCGAGAGCGATTCCCCAGCGGCCTTTACCGTGCTCCTTGCCCGCGCCCTCGGACTCGCTGCCGCCGTTCAGATCGGCAAGGGTCACGTCGATTGTGGTCGGCTTGTCGTCACGCATCACCTGAAGGTGAGCAGTGTCGCCAGGCTGTTTCTGTCCCACGAGCATTTGGAGTTCGCCGGCATCGGTGATCGGTTTGCCGTCGAGCTCGGTGACGACATCGCCGGTCTTAATACCTGCTTTCGCTCCCGGAGAATCGGGCGTGACATCGCTAACGAGCGCGCCAGCGGCCTTGTCCAAGTGGAAGAACTTGGCGTTGTCAGGGGTGACGTCGGAAATTTGAATTCCG
The DNA here is from genome assembly GCA_049698855.1 of Terriglobales bacterium. GTDB lineage: Bacteria > Acidobacteriota > Terriglobia > Terriglobales > Acidobacteriaceae > Acidiflorens. Next base: position 786 of record JBAVYO010000232.1, on the reverse strand, counting down.
ATGAAACCGTGGGTAACTTTGCCGAAGCGGATCAGTTTGTCGACGGTAGGTTCGACGATCTGCGTGGGAATGGCGAAGCCCATACCGGCGAACGATCCGGAGCCGGAGATGAGGAACGTGTTGATACCAATCAGCTCGCCGTGCGCGTTGACGAGCGCACCGCCAGAGTTGCCGGGATTGATGGCGGCGTCGGTCTGAATGAACTCGCCGGGCTTGCGGCGATCACTGGCGTCGGGATTGGCGCGGTTGAGCGCGCTGATGATGCCGCGCGTGACCGTGAACTGGAATCCGTAGGGATTGCCGAAGGCGAGGACGGTTTGTCCGGGATGCAGATTCGCGGAGTTGCCCCAAGGAACGCTGGGGAGATTGCTGCCGCTGACCTTGATGACGGCGAGATCGGTAAGGGGATCGGCGCCGATGAGCTTGGCGGCCATGACCTCCTTGTTGCTCATGGTGACGCGGATGTCGGTCGCGCCCTCGATGACGTGGTTGTTGGTGACGATGTATCCGTCGGGCGATATGATGACGCCGCTTCCGAGGCCGTGCTCAACACGGTTCTGCGGCTGCATCTGGAAGTGGAACTGACGCCCGAATTGCTGACCTTGCTGGCCGAAGGGGCCGTCGGGACCAAAGAACTGCTGCATGTCGGGCATGCCGTTGCCTTCTTCGGCGTGCTCTTTGCCCTTGGAAGTGACGGTGACGTTGACCACCGCCGGGGTGACGCGGGCGGCGAGAGTCTCCATGGCACGGTCGAGGGAGAGAAGCGCGCTGACGCTGTTGTCGTCG
>JBAVYO010000231.1:0-26591 GCA_049698855.1 Terriglobales bacterium | reverse complement strand
GGATTGCGTTCAGCTTCTGCGCATCTGCCGCGTCGGGACGCGAGAAATCCATCCTCAGCGACTCCTTCGCGCCAGGAGCTTTCTTCTCATTGACCTTATAGATCAGGCCGCTACGAAGATTGCTATCGTCGGCGGAGTACGGAGGCTGCGTTCCCGCCCCTGCAAACAGCGGTGCCATAAGCGGAGCGTGCGCATCGAACAGGTTCATCGGCTTGAGGCCAAGCAACTCTTCCATTGTGTGAATCATGCTGACCGTCGTATAGAAGTGGTGATCAAGGACGGGCTTGTTCTGGCTCGGAGCATATTTGCTGATGACCAGCGCAATCGAACGATGCGCATCGACGTGGTCTGCGCCGTTCTGCGCATCATCCTCGACGACGAAGATCGCCGTGTCATCCCAGTAAGGACTATGCGAAACCGCGTCGACCACACGGCCAACCGCCAGATCGTTATCGGCAACCGACGCTTGTGGCGTGGGCTTGCCGGGACGCGTGCCGCCCGTATGGTCGTCGGGCAGATAGAGCAGTACAAACTGCGGCAACTCTTTCGCTGTGCCAGTCCCTGATGCACCCTTACCGCGCGCCTTAGCAAATCCATCGAACTCGCGCAGGAATTCGTCGGCTCTCAACTGATCCGGATAATCCGTATTGAAGTCGGGAAAGTTAGGATCGAAGTGGCCACGCAGTGCGGCCTTGCTAGGCTTCACTTGCCTAAAGAGCGGAACCGTCCATGGCCATGGACTCGCCGCTCCGGGAGGATTACCAAGAGCCTCAGGCAGTTTCTCACCTGGATTGATTGCCGCGCGCGGGCATCGAGCTGATGCTGCCGACGGCGTCCCTTGCTTGGGCGATTGCACCTTCTCCTCGCGGCACCAGACAGCCTCAACGAACTCGCCGTAAATGCGATAGCTCAAGCCACTGCGCTCGAGGTTATCCCACAAAAAGCCCGTCGCGGGATCGTCAATGTCGGGAATGCCTTTCTCTAGCGCCAGGTCATCGGCGACGATACCACCGAAATCGTATGTGCGTTCCTTGCCACGATAGGCGATCGGCCAGGTCTTCTCGTTGTAATCGCTAGTAGTCGCGGCGGTCGACCAGACGTGGCCATCCCCGGAGACTTCTCCGCTGTCATAAAAATTGTCGAGCACGCCGAACTGAATGGCGAGTTTGTGTTCGTTGGGAGTTATCGCACCGCCATACATAGTAAGCGCCGGATCGCCGTCGCCAGCCGGCAAGTCGCCGAAGATCTGATCGTATGTCCGGTTTTCTTTAAGAATGTAAATCACGTGGCGGATAGGGTTCTTGCCGTCCGCAAACTCAATCTTGCCGGGATCGGAGTGGAAGAGGTTGTCATCTTCCACCTGACGCGTGTAGGCATCGAGATTTTTATCGATATCGGCGAGGCTGATACGGGCAATCGAGCCACCAATCAAACTTGCAATGTAAGGCTGCTCGCGATGATACGGCCCAATCTGCACCGTGGCCTTCATGCTGTTTGGACCGCTTCCCTCGCCTTTCGCAGTGGCTATAAGAAGATCGCTGCCAACGATGGCGAGCGCGCTTGGATACCACTCCGTGGGAATAAAGCCAGGGTCTTCAACCTCCATAGCGCTGGCGACGGTCGTCTGCGCAGCCAGCTTCGAAATGTCCTTTACCTTGAACACTGCAACCGCATCGAGTGCACCCGCCGCCGCGAATAAATATCGACCGTTGGGCGAGAGCGCCATGCTTTGGAGAACCGACCCAGGATTCTTGAAATTCGTACGATAAGGAACAAAGGCCCGTCCGGATTTCAGGTCCACGGCAGCCACCATGTCGGCATTGGCGAGAGCGACGTAGAGCGTTGCCTCGTCCGGGCTAAGGAGCATCGCGGTCGGATGCGGGCCGGGTGCAATCGAATCCGTGGCTCTCTTAAGGTCGATCCAGTGCGCCACTTTCCCGGTTTCAAGATTCAGCTCCGCGACGCCAGAAGAGTTCCACAAACTGCACCAGGCTTTGGTGCCGGCTTTGTTGGCAACCACCGTGTATGGGTATGCAGCGGGCACGTATCGATCACGGCTCAGATCAAACGACTTGAGTATTTCTCCCGAATTCACGTCGAGCAGAACGGCATTATCGGAAAGGTTGTTCGCCACGAGCAGGCGATCGCCTTTCGCGCCCGGCAGCACAGCGAATCCCGCGGGGTATGGAATTGCGGTACCCGCTGGCGTCTTGCGCAATGCGTAAGCGATCTCTTTTCCCGCTCCGAGCGGCTGCGGCAGAATCTTGATGAAGCGCTCGGGCGCGACTTGGCCGTCCGTGAATTTGTATACCGCGATCCCATTGCCGGTACTGGTGGGTTTCTCGCCGATAGGATCGGTAATCGATCCCATCGAGGCATAAAGATGTTTGCCATCGCTCGAAAAGGCCAAGCCGATAAAGTAGCTCTGCCGAACTGTCTCCTCGGCGCTCAGGCGGTCGTCGGGAAAATCGTGCAGCTGATTGTTGCTTAGATCGAGAATGCCGATGGATTGTCGTCCTCCGGCTTCCTGAGTGCCATAGCCCTGATTGAGCAGTGCGGCATAGCGGCCATCGGGACTCACGGCAATGGTCGCGGGAAAGCTGTTGGTGCGCGCGATGTAGCCGGGAACAGGCACGGTGAGGTTCTTGCTGGTGGGAAGCTGGATGACGCGGCGGCGATCGGCGGCGCGCACAACAACAAATATGCCGAACAACAACAAGGAGACGGCACAAAGTGAAACGAGGGCAAGTTTTTTCACGAACGAAGGCCTCGTCAGGTTTTTACCATCCCGCGAGGAGCGGAAGCAAACCGTAAGATTCCTCGCCGAATGTTGTAACGGTTCGGACAGAATTTCAGGCCGGGCTAGCGAATGGCGAGCAAGACCGCAACGTATTGGCGCACTTTGTTGAGTAGGGCCGGAGCGGCTCTGGAATGGAATTTCGCTTTGCGGCTTGCCCAGTCCAGGCTCTTCAACTGATCCACGAGAACGGCGCCCTCGACATCGTCAATCTCGATAGGAAGAGCAAAAGGGTATGGTTTGCGCTTGCTCGTCAAGGGACAAACAATCGCCAGACCGCTCGCGCGATTATACCGCTGGTCCGTCAGTACCAGAGCGGGCCGCCGCTTGGCCTGTTCCCGGCCAACCTGCGGATCAAAATCCATCATTACGATGTCCCCAGCTTCCGGAACGTACGAGGTCACCATTCCACAATTTCCCTTCCAACCTCGGCCGACGTTGAGACTTCCGCGTAGCGGTTCTCGGGAGTGATTTGGGCGACCAACTGCGCGAGCGTGGGAATCCTGGCGGCACGCCGCAACTCGACTCGGCCATCGGCGGCAGCTTCGATTTCCAGGGAGTCGCCTTCCTTCAACTTCGCCTGCTGGGCGACCGGCTTGGGGATGCGAATAGCGAGGCTATTGCCCCACTTCACCATTTGCGCCTTCATGGGCCCTCCGCATGTATATACGGAGTATACACGTAGGTAGATACGTTGTCACCGGCATTGGCTCGAGGCAGGCTGTTCTATTTTCCGATCAAGTGCGCCTCCGCCACAGGCTCTCCCGCACGCGACTTCTTTACCCCCATCAACTCAACCGCTTTTGCCGCGATGTGCTCGGCCGAGACTTCGAACTCCTTAATCAGCTCCCATGGTGCGCCGGAGTCTCCGAAGCGGTCTTTCACGCCGATTGCGCCCGTAATAACTGGCATTCCGTAAAGCTCAGGCGACTCCGTGATCGCGCTCGCAACCGGCCATGCCAAGGCGCCGATCTGGTGCTCTTCGGCGGTCAGGACCACGCTGGTATCGTGGGCGGCGCGCACAATGGCTTCCTTATCGAGCGGCTTCAGAGTGTGGAGATTGAGGACACGAGTTTCGTAGCCGAACTCCGACTTCAGGATGTAGGCTGCGCGCATGGCTTCCGGCACCATGGGTCCGCAAGCAATAATGCTCAGGTCTTCGCCTTCGTCCCTGTATTCGGATTCGAGTTTCGTTTCGAAAGCGTCGATAAAATTCTCGGCTTCGCGGCGCAGACGGATCACATTCGCCTTGCCGAATACAAACGGTGTCTTCTCATTCGTCACAATCGGCGTGGCTTCGCGGGCGAAGCGGATGTACTTCGGCCCAACGTGTTTGAGCAGAAGGTAATCGGTAGCCTTGCGCGTTTCAACGATGTCGCAAGGAACCACCACGTTCATGTTGGGCAGGCCGCACATCGCAAAACAATCTTCCAGCGCCTGGTGCGTGGCTCCGTCCGGCCCCACGCTGACGCCGCCATGCGCGCCCGCAATCAGAACGTTGAAGTTGCCATAGCAGATCGAAGTGCGAATCTGATCGAGATTGCGCGCTGCCGCGAAAGTCGCGTACGTGCCGAAGACCGGCAGCTTCCCTTCTTTCGCGAGCCCTGCTGCGGCCGAAGTCGCGGATTGCTCGGCGATCCCCATGCTGATCCAACGCGGCTTGCGTTCGGGCTTATTGGCATAGAACTCGCTGATCGTGATCGAGCCTGAAATATCGAGGCCAAAGCAAACCACGCGCGGGTCGTCGCCATTGGCGGCAAGCGATTGGCCGAAGCCAACCCGTGTCGGCTTCATCTGAACCTTCATGTTGTCGGCCACGTTCCACCAATAATTGCGATGGAACTTCGGCATCTTGGCGTCGAGTCTGCGCTCAACTTCACCCTGATATTGCTTGGCGTGCGCGAACAGCTTATCGACCGGCAATTGGCCGTCGAGCCCGAGTTCCTTCAAGCTCTTATTCAGTTCTTCAAGATTCGGCGTCTTGCCATGCCATCCGGCGATATCTTCCATGAAGCTGACGCCTTTGCCCTTCACCGTATCGGCGATGATGACCGTCGGTTTTCCGCAACCTGTTTTCGCTTTTTCAAGCGCCTCGACTACCTGCTTCATGTCATGGCCGTTGATCGTCACGACTTCCCAGCCGAAGCTGCGGTATTTGTCTTCAAGGGGCTCAACGTTCATCACGTCTTTCACCCAACCATCAATCTGCAACCGATTGCGGTCAACGATGCCGACTAAGTTGTCAAGTTTGAAATGACCGGCTTCCATCGCCGCTTCCCAGACCTGCCCTTCCTGTTGCTCGCCGTCACCCATGATGCAAAAAACATGATGGTCTTTCCTGTCGAGCCTGGCTGCAAGCGCCATGCCGACGGCGATGCTCAAGCCCTGACCGAGCGACCCGGTAGAGACTTCAACACCGGGCAGCTTAAGCCAATGCGGATGTCCCTGAAACGGCGAATACAGTTTGCGAAGGAGTGCGACATCTTCTTTCGGGCAAAATCCTGCGAAAGCAAGGCCCAGATAAAGGCTCGGCGCTTTATGGCCCGTTGACCAGATGATGCGGTCGCGGTCGGGCCAATTGGGGTTCTTAGGATCGTGATTGGCAACGCGAAGGTAGAGGGCAGCAGCGATATCCATAATGGAAAGCGTGCCACCGGCATGCCCGGAAGTCGCGGCGCAGAGCGCGACTAGGTCGTAGCCGCGCATCAGGTTGGCCTGCTGTTTCAGTTCGTCAATGGTGTACTTGCGCAGAACTTCGCCGGTGGTTGAATTCTGGATAGACATGGGGTTGCTCCTTCGCGGGCGCCGGGCTTTAGCCAAGGCAAGAGGCGCATAGGCTTGCAAATAGAGCGTAGCTGGGCATGTCGCAAGGGTCTGTGAGGGGAGTCACAGCTGGGGGTGACGGCGATGGCAGGCTTGAGGCAAGCAATGAGGTTTCCGAGCCGGTTACAACGGTTATCTGCAAACAGTTCACAATGGACTCATCGCTGCTGGCACAAATTAGCATGGCAAAGAACGGAGGCGATATGTTCAAGGCTATAAGGATGGGCTTGCTGCTTCTATTCACCCTCCCTCCCGTGGCGTGCAGCAGGAATTCCTCGGGCCAGATGCGCGAGGTCAGCGTTTCACCTGACGGCAAGTTCATCGCAGTGGTCTATGCGAAAGACCGTACTTATTTCATCTACAAGATTGCCATGGACACCGGGAACGCGACCCGACTGACTGACACCAAAACCGGAGCGGAATCAAATCCTACCTTTTCGGCGGACGGGAAACGGATCGCATATTCCTATTCGCCCGGCAACGGAGCGCACTCGCAAATCGTCGTCGGAAACGCCGACGGTTCAGGTCTGCAGCCATGGCCATCTTCGGAGGCTGACGACTTTCGACCGTTGTTTTCACCTGACAACAAGAGCATCATTTTCGCCCGGGCTGGATATTACGGCAGCTACTCGCCCATCGCGCAACCGCACCAGCATGAATGGAATTTTTTTGAGAGTGACCTGGACGGCAAGAACGTGCGTCAACTGACGGACGAGAAATTCTACATGGTATCCCCCGCCTCTGTTTCCACCGATGGCAAGAATTTGCTTTTTGTCAGCACAGAGGACCATGGCGACGTGATGGAGATCCGCTCCCTCGCACAGCCGCCCAAGCCACAGCTCTCACTCCGACCTCATGTTCCGGGAGAGCCCCGTCTCGGATCGGCACTTGCCTGGGTCAACTACATGCCTGATGGAAAAAGCGTTCTCCTCATGGCTGCCAGCGACGGGAAACAGGGATACGACTATGACGTCTACCGGCTAGATATTGGGAGCGGTGCCCTAGAAAGGCTGACAAACGGAAACGGGTACGCTACCGATCTCAGAGTGTTTTCAGACGGGAGGACTGCCCTGTTTCTCAAATGGCAACTGGATTGGCACAGAACTCCCGTCAGCAACGAACTTTATTTGCTCGACCTGCAAACACAAAAACTGACGCCCTTCCGAGTCAAGGGCCTGAATTAATCACCGCGCCGACTTGAAGATCGCGAACACCGCGCCTTGCGGATCGGCGACAATCGACATGCGGCCCACGCCTTCCACGCTCATCGGCGGCAGCAACAGCCTTGCGCCCATTTCTTTGGCCTTGTTCGCGGTGACATCGACGTCGTCGGCGAGAAAATATGACAACCAGTGCGAAGGCATCCCCGGCTGCATGTGTTTGGAGGGCGGCAGGCCTCCAATAAAGTGCTCGCCGTTCTTGATGTGCAGATAGCCAGAATCATCCTTCTCGCTGCGGGTGAATTGCCATCCCAGCAGGCCAGAGTAGAAAGCCGCTGCGCGATCAGGATCGGACGTGCTGAGATCCGCCCAGCACAAAGTTCCGTGAACCGCAGCAATGCCGGTGCCCGTGCTCTTATTTGTTTGCCACAGGCAAAAATGCGCACCGGTCGGATCCTGGATCACCGACATGCGTCCGGCGTCGTAGACATCGAATGGCAGCATGATCACTTTGCCACCCAGCCCAGGCACCTTCGCGGCGGAGGCATCGACATTATCCACTTGAATGTAGAGCATCCAGTGCGGAGGGACATGCTGTGCGCGCTGATCGGGTCGCAGCGTATAGGCAGCGGACGTGTCACGGCCATCCAGGCGGAAGATCGTGTAGACATCCCCCGGCCCCATCGGCATGTCATTCGGCGTCCATCCAAACAGCGTGCCATAAAAACTTTTGGCAGCGGCTTGATCGGTGGTGGCGAGTTCAATCCAGCAAAATGATCCGGCGGAATGTTTTTCAATGTTCGTCATGGCGAAAAAAGTCTACACCAATTTGCGCAGGCAAATGTCAATGCCAGGTTCAGGCAAATGTCAATGCCAGATTAATGACGGGGATTGAGCTGCCCAACAAAACTCATCCACAAAAGAAATACAGCGCACAGAGTACTCCAAATCCCCTCTGTGCGCTCCGTGACCTCTGCGGTTTAGACTTTTGCCGCTAGTTGGACTCGCGCTACCGTATGTTCTTCGCGACCCAAGCCCCGATCTTAGCCAAAGCCTTATTCAGATTCTCCAGCGAATTGGCCACGCTGAAGCGCAGATAGCCTTCGCCAAACGCTCCGAATGCTGTGCCGGAGAGGCAGGCCACGCCCGCTTCTTCAAGCAGCGCATCGGCCAGCTTCTTCGACGGCCATCCCGTCTTCGTTATGTTCGGGAACGTGTAAAACGCGCCTTTGGGCAGGCGGCAGGAGAAGCCCTTGATCTTGTTTAATCCGGCCACAAAAACATCGCGACGGTGCTTGAATTCGTGATTCATTTTGTCGACCGAACTCTGGTCGCCGCGCAGCGCTTCAATTCCGGCAATCTGCGTAAAGCTTGCCGTGCAGGAAATCGAGTTCGTATTGAGCCGCGCAATTTGCGCGGCCAGATCGGGCCGCATCACGCCATAGCCCATCCGCCAACCGGTCATCGCGTAGGTCTTCGAAAAGCCGTCGAGCAGAATCGTGCGCTCTTTAAATCCCGGCACGCTCATGATCGAAAAGTCTTCGCCCTCAAAAATGAGGCGGCTGTAAATCTCATCCGACAGCACCATGATGTTGCGATCGCCGATCACCTCGGCTACAGCTTCAATATCTTTTCTCGAGAGCACACCGCCGGTCGGATTTTGCGGTGAGTTCAGGATAATCAGTTTGGTGCGGGGAGAAATCAGCGAGGCCAGCTCGTTGACGTCGAGCGAGAAGTCTCGCTCTTCGCGCAACGGAATCGGCACAGCTCGCCCACCCAGGTAATTGATCATCGACTCATAGATGGGAAATCCAGGATTGGGGTAGATGACTTCATCCCCTTCATCTATCAAGGCCAGCATGGTGAAGAAAATAATCGGCTTGCCGCCGGGCACAACCACTACTTCATCGCTAGCCACCGGCACTCTGCGGGTGCGGCTGACGTATTCGGCAATTGTCTGCCGGAGATCTGGCAGGCCGGCCGCTGGCCCGTAATGAGTCCATCCATGGTGCAACGCGTCGACCGCCGCGTCGATAACGTTCGCTGGCGTGTCGAAATCTGGCTCGCCAATTTCAAGATGCACGATATCCTTGCCCTGCTTCTCTAGGGCTCGCGCGCGGTTCAGGACTTCAAAGGCAGTTTCGGTGCCAAGCCGCGACATCCGGCTGGCAAGACGCAATTCAAGCTGTGTGGTTTCCATAATAGCGGTTGGCATTATATCCCCTTCGATTCTCTGGGCCTATTATTGATTTTCACGCGAACCACGTGGGCAGGTCAATTGCAGAGGTCCGCGAGGAGCTGTGATCCACAACAGGTCAGGGCTTATGAGGTTAGATTGCAGAGGTCAAAGCCAAATACGCAAGCGTGTTTCACTCTGAAGACTTCTCACCTCTGCAATCTGACCTCTTACCTCTGACCTCGAATTACTCCGAGATCGTGCTTTCTTCGCTCTGCGCTCGCAGGATGCGTTCAACCGAATAGGGAGCGCGTTGCGCCGGCTCATGATAATGGCGCACCTGCATTTCGCCGAGGAGCCCAACGGCCAGCATGTTAAGGCCAGCCAGCAACAACACCATCGAAAACACCATCAGGGGCCCGTGCTGGTACATGATGTCCGTGTGGTGCAGGACCTTCTGCACGATCAGCCACAAGGAAACGGCGCTGCCAGCAAAAATGCTAAACATTCCGACCGTGCCAAAGAAATGCAGGGGGCGCGAAAGATACTTCAGCAGGAACCGAATGGTCATCAGATCGAAGAAGACGCGGAATGTGCGCGAGATTCCGTAATGCGACACGCCGCGCTCGCGGTTCACGTTCTTGATGGGAACTTCGATAATAGACGCGCCGTGCCACGACGCCAGCGCTGGAATGAAGCGATGCAGTTCCCCGTAAAGCGGAACTTGGCTAAGGATTTCCCGCCGATAGGCCTTGAACGTCGTGCCGAAGTCGTGAATATCCACTCCACTTAATTTCGCCATCAGCCAGTTGGCGCAGCGCGAAGGGATACGGCGCAGCCAGAAATTATCCACCCGATCCTTCCGCCAGCCGCTAACGATGTCATAGCCCTCGGCGATTTTTTCGAGGAAGAGCGGGATATCGGCAGGATCGTGCTGCAGATCGCCATCCATCGCAATGATGTATTCCCCGCGCGCATGGTCAAAGCCTGCGGCAAGGCCGGCCGTTTGGCCAAAATTGCGGCGCAATCTCACAACGGTGACGCGGCTGTCAACGGCGGCAATTTCCCTCAGCAAAGCGAACGTGCCGTCAACCGAGCCATCGTCCACCAGCACCATCTCGAAGGTCTCGCTGCTGGCTTCCATGACGGATTTCAGCCGCGCATACAGGTCGGTGACGTTCTCCTGTTCATTATGGAGAGGAACTACAATTGAATACTTGAGCACAGTGTCCTCATTATAAGGCAGACGACGGCAACATCGAGGTGACTTACGGGAATCTCTATACCACCCTAAGTCCGTAAATCCCTAAACCCAGCAGTGTGGTTGGATGCCAAAATCTAAGAAGTCGGCCCAAATGTTGCGCCAATCGGCGAATTCGCAGGTGTGCCTGGGAGAAGTCGCCGACAACTCGAAGCACGTAGCTGCACGGAGCGAATTATCGATTCCCGCGGGGCGTCAACTGCAGCAAACTGTCGTGAGATAATCGGGCTACGTCGCAGTGGCCCCGTAGCTCAGATGGATAGAGCAGCGGTTTCCTAAACCGTTGGTCGGCAGTTCGACTCTGCCCGGGGCCCCCATCTAGATCAGTTTCATCCACAGCCCCGTGCGCACATAAATTGCTGCCAAGTCCCCGTCTATGGGCAGCCCGCGCATACCGGAGTTCGCGCGGTATAGTATCCGAGCGATACCTGCCCCTGCTGCTCGGGAGATGTCGCGGTCACAAGATCCGTCTCGACAAAGAAGCCGTGGTTCGGATCAATAAAGTAATAATCGACCGCGATTTGAGGGATAAACGCGACACTGCTCACAACTGCGTTGTTGGTCCCCACGAGAACGCCCGTGAAAGGACTGTTCGCACTTGGCGCAGCGAAAGTGCCGGTGAAGGGCTGGTCCTGATTAGCGCCGAAACTCTCATTCACATCCGCCACCCCAGACAAAGAAGGTGGCGCAGTCGTCGCATCCGCGCTCAATGGGGCGGTGCCATCGTTCTCGCCGGTGCCCGACTGTTCTTGCGTAAAGCTCAATCCGTAGTCGCCGCTAAATGAGGCAGATCCGGATTGCAGGTAAGCGATTCCCGTCCCGACCGATGGATAGTGCGTATCCCCACCCTGGAGAATGAGCGCCGCCGGTGCGCCCTCGCCGCTGAGGCCGGTGAGATAGAAAAAGAAAGCCGGGGTGTAATCGTCCTTTGGTTCGGGATTGAATGTGATGGCGGTCGAAGTAGCGCGGCCGGTTCCGGTGGAATCGACGGAGTATGTTCCGGTGAACGCGGCACTGATCTGCGCGCCCGTTTGTGGATTGGACACGCTTCCCTGCACGGTGTTCACATCAAGGAAAGTGTCCGTGAACCCGTTGGTGAGGTTGCCGCTGCCGTCGGCTGTGAACAGACCCGCCGCAGTCAGAGTGTTGGGCGAAAGATTGCTGTTGCTAAGGTCGGTCCCGAGGATGCCGAACACGTAAGTCCCCGAGAACGAACTGCCGCTCTTGAAGCTTCCGGTCGCATTCCCCTGGCCGATGGCCAGACCGGCCGTCAAGCCAAAGCCGCTGCCGGAAACGGCGTCAGTCTCGATAAGCTTAATGTGGGCAGCATCCACGATATAGCCCGTGAACTGCAACGAAATAGACTTGTTGGAAGCGCCGAAGGGGGCGGTCAGATTCAGCGTGACTCCACCAAACTGATCCGGAGACGTCAGTGTTCCAGAAAGCCCCTGTGCGGTAGCGTTCACTTTGTTCCCGACGATCTCGTCAGTCACACTGCCAGTGCCCGAAATTGTGTTGGGCGAGTCAATATTAAGGACGCCTCCGAAGGCTACCGGCAAAGTCTTGACCACGTCGGTACCGTTTACCGCGAAGGCATAGCCGCCCGTGGGCGCCGCGGTGCTGGTCTGCAAATCCAAGGTGCCGGTGGCTGAGGCCCCAGTGGCCGCATTTCCAATATCCATCTGCGAGATCAGTGCCTGCGTACTTGAAAGGTAGACAAAGGCAAAGGTCTCCACGCCATTTCCGCCAATGTTCTTGTCGTTCGTGTTGATGGTTATCGTTCCCCGGCCGTCATTGCCGAGGAAATAGCTGCCGGTAAGATTTGTGTCCGACAGCGATCCATACGAAGCATAGTTGGCCGTTTGCTCACCGCCCGTAATGTTCCCCTGACCATCGAGCGTGATTACGCCGGCAAACTGATATGGATTGAGACTCGAATCCGCCCCTTGCGCATAAAGAACATACTTACCTGCCGGGAGGCTGCTATTAAAGGTCGTGATCGTAACCGGGGACGCGTTGTTTGCCGTCTCTTGTGCCTCCGCGTAGGCCACAATTTCTGTAATCAAAGTATTGCCAGAAATGGTTGCAGGTGCGGTATAGGTAATGGCTTGGCCACTTGCGCTGGACGGACTACTCAGCGTACCGCACGCGCTCCCGGTTGCACCCTGGCAGCTCAAATACCAGGCTACGCCTTCACTCACTTGAGCCGCAGTGCCCTGAACCGTCGCCGTAAGAGTAACTGTGCCATTGACTGGAACTGATCCGTTGGTTAGTCCCGTCGTTTGGACGGTGATTGTGACGTTGGACGACGGTGGCCCCGTAGGGTTCTGCACATTGAAAGTGCTTCCCCCGCATCCGGCAAGTGCTGCGATCATCGCTGCCGGCAGAACAAGTAGAATCCATCGTTTAGTTGTCACTGCCACCCTCCATGAATTGAGTTGCGCCATCCGCGTCCAGCAGCCAGATCAGGTCCAAAAGTTAAAGGCTGCCCCCATATGAAAAGCGTGCACCCCGGCACAGCGACTATTGCCCCGTGCCCCGCAGATAGACAAACTGTTGAAAACTGCCGTTCAATTGCGGCGTGTAATTGATGGTGAGTTGCCCCTTTGCGAATCCCACGCCGCTGGGCTTGAAAACTACCGTCACAGTACAGCTGCTGCCGGGATCCAGCGTAACCGGGCAATCATCCGACTCGGAGTAACTGCCGCTCACTTGGATCTTGCCCACGAACGTCACCGTCTGGGTAGTCGTCAGGTTCGGGTCGTTGAGCAGCGTCACAGTTTGCGGCGCGCTTGTCGTGCCCTTCTTCTGAGGCGCGAAATCCAACCCCGCGCTGGGAGACATCCGCAGCGTGCTTGGTCCGTTCGCTTTCAACTCCACCGGAAAACGCCCGCTATCGATTTCGCAAGGGTTGGATTCTGAGGGAGAGCTTCCGGCAGGCCAACATTGCAATGTGTTCAGCTCCAAAAAGAAGTCCAGGCCACCGCTGGGGATGATCGTGTTTGCCTGCGGCACATATGCAATTTGTATGCTGCAACCTGACTGAGACGCCAGCGTCGCTCCTGTACACGTGTCCGACGATATCTGGAAGTTTGGCTGCAACGTGCCGGGATCGCTGTCGCAGTTGTAGGTAATGGTCGGCGGAGTGTTGGGGTCCGGAGTAATCGTGGGATAGTTGCACCCCTGCCCATTGCATACGACTTGCAGGCCGGCGACGGGCAGTTCTTGTCCCGTCGGGCTTTGCCTCGGCGCAGGAAGCGTTAGATACTGCCCTGGATTCGGCGGGTTCTTGCAAGCTGCGGGACCCAGAATCTGCACAGGATTCGGGCTATTGTTGGTAAATGACAACGTTTGCGGAAGGCTCGCCTCGGGTGGATCAAGTTGTTCTTCCGCGCCGAAATCGAGTTCCGGAGTCGAGGGTTGAATCGCGCTGATCCCCGATCCTGTGACCGGCACAACAAATGTCTTATCGCTGTCCGCGCTCACCGGACTATTCACGGTAATTAAGGCGCTCTGAGGAAACGGGCAATATTCAGGCGAAGCGCCGGCAATCGATTGCCCCACTCCAGATTGAGGAACCGGCAACCATGGGCACGCCTCCTGCGGGCTGAAATTCACCGCGATGGAGCAGGATGCTCCGGCATTAAGAGTGAACTCCGCCCCCGGCAGCCCGGTCGGTGGTAAGGTCTCTCCACCTGCGGCGCAGGTGTCCGCAGCCTGAAAACTGGGCAGACCATTAAAATCCGTAAAGCCGCTACCGAATAGGGGAGAGTCGCCGTCGTAAGTAAAGCCTAACGTCAAGCCACTCAGAGCAGAGCTGGAATTATTTGCCAGCGTGATTACCTGTCGTTGCGTCTGATCTGTACCAAGTGTCTGAGCCTGGAAGGTGACCGCCGCGGGAGAGAGCGCGATCGGTTCCTGACATGCAGTGGTTGTACTGTTCAACGCCAGGCAGATATAGCCAAAATCTTCGTTGCCAGCGCTGGGAGGGTTAGCAGCGCAGGACTTTGTGTTTACAACGTATGCCAGTCCAGCGGTGGAAGTTAACTCGTATCCGTTCGTTGTCGATTGGAAAGTTACCGGATAAATGTCGTCCCCACTAAGGTTAGTCTGGCTGGACGACACACCAATCTGGCCATCGCTCGATCCATCTGTCCCGATAAGTTGCAGAACCACTGTGTTGCCGCTGATTTGGCCATTCACCGAAACGGATCCTCCGGGGAAACACGGGTAGTCGCTTGCCCCAGTGGCCGAATTGAGGAAACTCAATGTTCCGGTTACGGTCGCGCTGCTGGCCCCAATATTTGTTCCCTGTGTGAGGGTTCCGGTCACCGGGAAATCCTGGTTAACCAGCCCCGAGTTATTCGCTGTCCCGCCCCCGCTATGAAAGCTGCCAGCAATCGATCCGGTAAGTTGCGGCACCGACGCCGCGCTCCATGTGAATGAGGACCCCGTTACGGCATATCCGCAAACTGAACCGTTAACCCCAGTCCCGGCGGTCGCGGTATAAGTGCCCATCATCGAGGGGCCATCGGAACTCAGCGTTCCGGTAAGAGTAAAAGTCTGCGTCCCGGCGACCTCGGTTATCGTTACATTCTGGCCGCTGGTTGTGATAGTTACTGGCGCCGTCCCACTATTGCACGGTCCATTTGTAGCACTCGACGAAGTAACGGAGTACCCCGTCTGCCCCGTGACTGATCCATTGCTCTGCAGAAAAAATCCGCCCAGCAGACCCCCGCTAAAGGTTGGATCACCCTGTACTCCGTCCGTTTGCGGTGTCATCGTGAACTGCCAGTTGCCCTCAAGCGGTGAGCTTTGCTGCGCGCCGCTCGAAGAACTGCCGCCGCACCCCGAAAGCATCATCATAAAAACTACCGTGGCGGCAATCAGCAATATGCACACACGATTGGTTAACTGTCCGGACGACCGGGGTAATTCCCTATTCGCAAGGTATAGCATTCGATTCTTAGTCAATCTCCGCATGGTGCTCCACATCCTGCAAATTACGATTGCTTGGGCTCGCCACGACGGGCACGGCGTGCGCGGGGGTGGTCAGAGCCGGGCCTGCTGCTTTCGCAGCCGGCGAAGTGAGGTCGGCAGCTTGCGGGCAACTCGCACCGTTCAACCCCAAACAAACACTGCCGAAGTTCCCCGCAGCGTCTACATCTTCAACGTTGCCAGGACAAACGGACGTAGCCAGTAAGTAAGACGGACCCACTCCGCTCAG
Organism: Terriglobales bacterium; assembly: GCA_049698855.1. Lineage (GTDB taxonomy): Bacteria > Acidobacteriota > Terriglobia > Terriglobales > Acidobacteriaceae > Acidiflorens. The sequence goes on along the minus strand of JBAVYO010000231.1, from coordinate 11,147 downwards.
AACGTATCCACCCTCCACGGGCTCAACGTTAACTGGATTTAGGCCTGTCGCTCCATTTGAATCGACTGGTTCACCTATTAGTCCCAGGATCGATTGATCGCTGCCCAATATCTGCAACGTAACGGAATTGCCGCTGATTTGACCGTACACGGACGCGGTATCGAGACACGGATAGGTGCCGACATTCAAGGCACCCGTGAGCGCTGCGCTGCTGGCTCCGGCGTTCTGCGCCTGCGTTAGCGAACCCCAGACAGAAAAGTCTTCGTTTTGAAGGGCCGTACTGCCGCCCATACTAAGAAAATTTCCCTGGAACGGGCCGGTCATCGGAGGCACTAGAGCAGCGCTCCATTGCAGTCCGGAAATGTTCAGCCCGGCTGGAGGTTCAGCGCTGCCGCAAGGTGAACCATCCGAGGCGGTACCAGCCGTCGAAGTGTAAGTGCCCGACATAGTCGAGCTATCGAGACTCAGTGTTCCAGTAAGCGTAAACGTCTGTGTGCCAGCCATCGCTGTGAGATTGACGTTCTGGCCACTGATCGTTCCGGTGACTGTAGCCGATCCGGCGCTGCATGGCGTCAAAATGCCTGGGATCGATACTGCGTATTCCGTGGATCCCTTTGCCGAGCCGCTGTTCTGCAGCAGAAAACCGCCCTCCAGTCCACCCAGGTACAACACCTGATTGTTCTGGTCCACCTGCGGCGACATCGTGAATTGCCAGTTGCCCGAAAGAGTGAGTGGTATCTGTGTGGCGCTATTGTTGGAAGACCCGCCCCCACACGCCGAAAGCATCATCGTCGCCAGCAGCATCACTGACACCGGTAGCATCACTGACAAAAGACTGTTCCGCCACGTGCCCCGCCCAAGTGAGCTTCTCTCATGGGTCGTCTGGCAAATTCTCCGATCGTTCGGATGCGCATGCATAAGGGATCGTGTCCTAGAAACCTAACTTGAGACCAAACTGTATCGTCCGGGGCCGGTGGGCATCGAGCGGATGCAAGAAAGAAGCGCCGGTCACGCAATCGCCTGCCGAGTCCTTAAACCCAGCAGAGTATGAAGGACCGGCATAGCAACTAACAACGTTATTTCCCGTGCTGCCGGGGTTATCGGGATCGTAGACTCTGAATTCGGTGTGATTGAAAATGTTGAAAGCCTCGGCACGGAACTCAGCCTGGGCGCCCTCCCGGATCTTGAAATGTTTGGCCAACGTCACGTCGAAATTCAGGCGGCTCGGGTTATTCAGAAAATTCCTTCCGGCGTCCCCAAACGTCAGTCCACGCGGAGCCACGAACTCAGAAGGATTGCCGAGAAGCCGGCCGAAGCTCTGCGAGTTATTAGATGGCTTCGGCGCTCCGGCGACAACGTCTGGATAAGAGGCGGCGATGCCAAGCCCTGAGGAAACGCCGGCGTTATCGGTCAGGGATATACCTGTGTTGCCGGAGCTGTTAATCACCGTGTACGGCGTGCCTGACTGAAACAGTGTCACGCCCGAAAGTTCCCAGCCGTCGAGGAGATTATTCATGACCGTCGAACAACACTGGCCTTTAGGTGAACTTGTTTCCTCGGGCGTGCGTTCATTGGCCCAGTCCATCAAGTGGCGCGGGAAATCCTTGAGCGGCAACTGGTAAACATAGCTGATATTGAGCAAATGGCGTTCGTCGAAGTTAGAACTCGCAGTATTCCCGCGAAGGTCATAAGAGTTGGGCAGGACCGGGTCGCTGCGGTCCGAAGCATCGTCGATCGAATGGCTGTAAGAGTACGAGACGCCAAGGGTCAGTGGCCCGCTGCTGTGCCGCACCGTGCCCTGAAACGCGTTATAGGTGGAAGTAGCCACATTCTGTAAGGCAAGAACCCTTCCCAGACCTGGGTACGGCCGGCCGGGGAGAGAGTTCACGTTCTGGATATTTGGATTCGTACATGCCGCTTGCAAAGCTATATAGGCAGGGTTAGTAGGAACACCATTAACGTTATTCGGCCCCACCGTGGTGATTTGAAGTTGAAATGGAGTCGTCCCATCTCCAGGGTAATTCCCCGGCCCTGGCACGCCGTTTGTAGGAATGGTGCAATCGGCTATGGTCAGCGGCTCATTCGGACCAAAGGGATTTTCACTCGCGGGCACCGGAGGTAACTGGTTCAATTGACGCTCGACTGTCAGGTGGGTTCCTTTGCTCCCGACATACGCTGCGTTGATCACCAGCGCCTTCGATACCTCTCTCTGAATCCCGAAGCTCCACTGCTGTGCATAAGGCCAAATCGCCTTCGTCGGAATTGAAGTTACGTCAAGCGGGAAGACCGAGTTCGGTCCGGGTTGCACAGAGGGCACCCCATTCGTCACCGCCGTCGGGTTTACGCAAGCGGCGTTGGCAGGATCAAACGCCGCCCCATATCCAACATTCCCAATACACGGATAGCTGACCGGAAGCTGCTGCGTCATGCTAAGCACAACCGGCGCACTCGCTTCGAGTGAACCGGTATTGGCTTCGTTTCCCGTACCATGCTCGAAAAAGATGCCATAGCCGCCACGGATCGACGTTTTCCCATCGCCCCACGGATCCCACGCAAAACCAACGCGGGGCGCCGGGTTGAACAAATGCCCCTTCATACAGCTTCCAGGAGTGCCATTGAACCCGCACCGCGCAAGACCCAGGTTGCTGACCAGCGTAGGATCCAATTGGAACGTAGTCGGGTTGAACGACACTGCCTGGCCGTTCTCCAGTAACTCCCCATAGACCTTGTCGACTGACAACTCCTTATTTGGATCGAACCGCGAAGCCACCCAGTTCCACGCGTTGCGATTCTTTTCGCTGTAAGTGCCAAATAAGCTGATGCGCAAGCCCAGATTCAGAGTCAGGTTGTGACTTACTTTCCAGTCGTCCTGAAAATATGGCTCTGCGATCTGGAAGCGCTGGTAGTAGCGCTGCTGCGCCGAATCCTGCGTGAAGCTCTGAATGAATCCCTGCGGATTGTAGGGTTTATTGAGGGTCGACTCGACCAGAAAATCGGCGAAAGCGTTTCCCGTGCTATGCGCAAGATTGCTGAAGGTCAGCAGGCCCTGCATGTCGCCAGAAGCTGCGCCAATCGCGTTGTTAGTCTGATTGCGCTGCGAGTACACATATTGCCCTCCGAATTGCAGCGTGTGCTTGCCCATCGTCTTACCCAGGTCGTCGCTCACCGAGTAGGTCGGGCTAGTATGGCCCCATGGCATGTAGGAGGGATCGGCAGCAAAGCCTCGGCCGCCGTAAGCGGCATTCGTGCCTTCAAAAGCGACTCCCGGCATCTTCCCGCCAAATCCATTATCGAAAATGTGGCCGATGCCACATTGCGGGATACCAGTCACCGGGTCAACGCTGATCGCAGGATTACACTGTCCCGGAGCCGACGGATCCCCGACCAGCGGTTGATCGATCGAAGGGTTTCTCTGGAATACAGCTCCGCCGGGCCCGTTTTGGTCCGTCAAAGTAATATCCGAATTCACGTAGCTGAGAACCAGATCGTTCAGCAGTGTGTTGCTAATTGGCTGCGTCAGCCTCGCTACCAGACTTGTGCCGGGACCAATGAAGCGGTTTTGGATCGTCGGGAACGTCCCCAACTGGGGTTGGTTCGTGCTCAGGTAACTCCACTGCGGGTCCAGCACCGTCGTATTCCAAGCATCGTGAATGTAACGGAACGACAGCTTTGCTCCCTTGCCATTCAAATTTTGGTCGATGCGGAATAACTCCTCGCGCCAGTAAGTGGACGGCGAAATAGCCGCGTTATAGCAGCGATTGGGATCACTCGGGTCGGGGCTCGAAGGGTTGAAGTTGGCCAAGCTGAAGTTGCAGCCATAAGGGGCGTTTGGCAGCGGTATCAGGTTCGCGTTCAAGATCGACAGCGCGGCCTTGTCTACGCCGAACGTGGATACACCTCCGGGCTGCGCCGGTTCTTCCAACTGGTTGTTGGGAAACGTCGCCAGACCGTTCCCCTCGAGAATGGCCGGACAGTCTGGGTATTGGGCGCGCGAAAGAGGACCTGTGCCGCCACCGATCGGGCAAACGTCGGTAAAATCAAATGCCTGGTAAATGACTCCATTAGAGCTGGTTTGCAGGTTCTTCTGTATCCCCTGCGGTGTCAAAATCAGACCACGCTCCTTTAACCCCGGGACTGCCTGGTTGTACTCCGTGGGAGTCTTTTCCAGCCGAAACTCCTCGGAGAAAAAGAAGAACGTTTTGTCTTTCCTGGTATTGAAAACACCGGGAATATAGAGCGGGCCGCCAACCGTGCCACCGAAATCCTGCCGCCGGTACAGAGGAGCCTTATTTCCAAATATCTGCCCGCCCCCAACCTCCCCAGGAACAGTCGGGCTCGCATACACAACGTCGAAGAAATTGCGCGAGTTGAACGCCTCGTTGCGAATAAAGTCATAAAGGTTCCCATGCCACTTAGGAGTTCCAGACTTGGTAGTTACCTGTACAATACCTGAAGCCGTCCGCCCGTATTGCGCTCCATAGTTGGAGGTGAGAACCTTCACCTCTTGAATTCCATCCAGACTGGGGTAAACCATCAGCGTGCTCGCGGAGCCGTTCAACCCGGTATTCAACACATCGCTGCCGTCGATTTCGTAGCTGTTGTATTCGACGCGGCCCCCATTGACGCTGTACTTCACACTTCCCACCACTCCCACCTTGGCTTCGTCCTGCCCAGTCTGGTTGCTGACTCCGGGCGCAAGTGCAATCAGCTGGGTGAAGTTGCGGCCGTTCAATCCTATCGATACCACTTCTTTTTGCGTGATTGTACCGGACACCGTGGCGCTCTCTGTCTCCACTTGCCCAACATTGCTGGATTCCACATTCACTTCGGTCTTCTCGCCAGCCGGCTCCAGGGGTGCGTCCAGCGTCAATGCGAGCCCAGCCGTTAGAGTGATGTTGTCGAAAACTTTCGCGGAGAAATTAGGCGCCGTTACCGTAAGTGTGTAAGTGCCGGGTGCGACGTTATTGAAGAAATACACACCCCGGTCGTTGACCGGAATCTCAACTTTCTCCCCAGCAGTACTCGTCAATACTGCTTTCGCATCAGCCACGACGGCGCCAGTCTGATCGGTCGCCGTGCCATCGACAGCGGCCTTGTCTGCCGCTAGCTTCGGCCTCTCCTGGGTGGAACTTTCAGTCGCCGCCTTCCCCGAGCCGCTTGTCTTCTCAGGGTTCGCTGGCGCGGCAACCGGCTTCATAGGAGCATCCAGAGTCAACTCCAGGCCCGGAGTCACGGAGATGCTGGGGAAGACTTTGTCAGCGAAACCGGCGGCGGATACGGTCAGCGAGTAAGTCCCCGGCCAAAGGCCGTTAACAGAAAATCCGCCTCTTTCATCGACTGGTATTGCAAGCTTCACGCCCATGGCGCCCGTGAGCACCACCTGTGCATCGGGCACGGCAGCGTGCTTTTGATCGGTGACCGTCCCATGAATCGCGCCCTTGTCCGCCCCCGTCGTCGGCGATTCCTGCGCGCCGCTCAGCATCAGCCCAAGAAGCACGCAAATAAGGATGGTGAAACCTCGACACAAAACACAACGGACAGAGATTGGCACTCCTAGCGCTCCGGAAGAACATGCTCTTGAATGCAAGCGGGGATTGTATATGGCAGGTCAGCGGCTCAAGGTTAAAGGAGTGTGAAAATCATCTCTGGCTAAAACAGCTTAAGGCGCAAGATCCGGGATATCCACCGTTTTTGACGATCACAAAGACGTTGTCTCCACGTTTTCCACAATTCAAACCCCGTTCGAGAAACATCTAGGAGTGAAGATCGAGGAGACATCGACTTCATCGCTGTCCAAGCCGCCAAGAAGCCTGATTTGGCGCGCCTTTTCGAGCCTGCGCACGTTTAAAAAAATTCACCGACTTGTCACATAACCTTAACATCGCTCGAAGGCTGAGCGGATAGACTTCCTCTGCTTAACAAGCTTCCCTGCGATGAGTCAGAGTACGCGAGGTCGTGGCTCGCGCAGCCAACCAACTTAACTGCTGGCAACGAGTCTAGAGGGTAGGACGAAGAGTTTTCCTGCGTGCTGCGCGCCAGACACGCACAACAAGAATTTTTTAGACCATGCGAAAGGAAACAAATCTATGTCTCTCATGAAGTCAATGTTCGTGGTTCTGTTACTGACCGCGGTCGTCTCCATCGTGCCTCAGGCACAGGCTACCGTCACAATCGAAGCGACCCTGGCAGGCTCCTCCGGCGCCTGGCAGGCCCTCGGAATCGGCACCTACGACTATTGCGTCAAGACCTACGGTGCCGCAAACTGCTTCCACTGGACGAGCGGTTCCAACAAGGTCAACCTCACTGATACTCGCGTGACGCCTGTCAACAACGACGCCGGCACCATCTGGGTTGTTTGGGAAGGCACCGCCGCCGCCGCCACCAAGCTTTGGTCTGACGATAAAGTCGACAGCATCGTCGGCAACCGCTGCTTCTTCGCACAGCCGCAGTGCAACGTGAACGCTACCGCGGCGAACCTGGCAGGCAACAGCAACCAGAAGATCTCTAGCGCTATCTGGGGCACTGACACGGCCCTGCCCGCAGATCTCCTTACCATTTTCGAGAACGGCACCTCTGTCAATGCCTTGGCTAGCGACATCCGTCCGGAAGATGCTGCTTTTGAATCCTGCCGCGTCAATTCCGCCCTCGGAGCTGGAAGTTACGCTGGCGCGGCCAGCGACGGCCTCGACGGCCTCGGATACAACACCAACAACACCGCCCCTGGCGCGTGCGTGGGCACCGGCCTGGCGCAAGCGAACTACGTTGGAACACAGATTCTGAGCGCCTATCCTGGCAGCACCTCTGTAGCGAACGTCTTGGCCTTCAACATCACCGGCAATGACCCGATCAGCGGCACGCACATTCCTACCGCCACGACGGTGGAAGTGGGAGCCGACGCGGTGGTCTTCTTCTTCGAGCGTGACAAGGGCCAGCTCGCCAACCTCCACGATGTCTCCCCGCAGCAACTCCAACAGGCGTTCTCTGGTACCAACTGCGACGCCAACGCTTTTGGCCTGCCTGCTGGCAACATCGGTATCTTCCTGCGCGAGCCACTTTCGGGCACGATGACCACCACGGAACTCTCTGTTTTCCGTGGGCAGAGCGCCTATAACGGAACCGGCGGCGGCGGCGTTTTTGGCTTGAGCCAGGAATCCAACGTAACCGTAGGCAGCACGCTCAATAACCCCCTGAACAACCAAACTGGAACTTGTCTGGCTGGCAGCGGCGGGCGGTATCGTGGCATCGGCACTGGCGATATGCAGAACTGGGTTCTGAATTCCGGCGCGAAGCTCGGCACGGATGGCATCGGCTATCAGTTCTTCAGCTTCGGCAACTTCAGCCCGTTTGCCGGCAACTCGGCTTACGGTTATGCCACTCTCAACAACGTCGATCCGATTTTTGCGAGCTACGGACCCCAGATTTCAACCGGAAGCCCGCTCGATCCCGGTCAGCCTAACCCTGCTGGCACCACGCCGGGCGCGGGCACGGCCTTCGCCGCAGCTTGTCCGTCAGGCTTCCCTTGCCCCGAAAAGGACATCTGGGCTGGTGGCCTGTCGTTCCCACACCTCCGCGATGGCAGCTACAGGGATTGGACGATCATCCGCGTAGCCGCGTATAGCGGCACGACCCTGACCAACCTGAAGAACCTTGTTAAGGGCGCGCAAGTCTCCTTCGTCGACGACGTTCCGGATATGGTTCCGGCCGTGAAGACGGTTGGATCCAGCGCGACCGATCCTGGTCTTTTGGTGCTTCGTTCGCACTTCCAACAATATGACGGTTCCGGCGCCACGATCGGCGCTGCGCCGGCCAACAGAACCGACATTGGCGGCGACGCGGGTGGCTACATCTACGCCTGCGCCACAGCCACCACTTGCCCGACCACGACCCAGGAACTCCAGGGCAACGCGGGAATTCAGGCGAGACCGTAACTGTAAGCAGTTCGTTTGAATGAACACGGGGCGGACCGTTTCTTCGGTCCGCCCTTCTTTATTAAACGCATCGCTAGCCGCGAAGCGGCGCGAGAATCCGGCCCACGCGCAAGCCGGGCGAAAGTGAACACAATGAAGCTCCGGAGGAGCGGAAGAACAGCCACGACACGGGCTCCGGAGCGACGTCAAAATTCACTAGAGGTCTCAATTTCGTCTTTAACTGTAAATGTGTGGTTAAAAATGAGGGATCGGAGCTGCCGCTTGCTGCCAGATTCGCTATACTGGCCGGGCTAGGCCACGATGGAATGATGTAGCGAGCGTCATCACGCAAGTCTTTTTGAATCTAAATTTTGCCAGAATTGTTGAGCTTAAATCATCGATTCCAAAGGTTCTGATATCCAAAAATACACGTAAGTAGTCTGTTATGAATATTGTAAAGCTAAATCATTTAGAACCAAAGATCTGGCGGGAATTTTTCTTTAACTATCTGATTCCAAGAGATCACTTTTGAGGGGGCATCGACTGGTGCCGGATTCAGCCTCCTTAGTAGTTTAATGGCGCAGCGTTCCGGTGGACTTCCCCTTTGCGCCATCTTCGGCCTAGACACACATTCAGATTCGGGAAAGCACAATGTCCAACTCTCCACTACATGAATTTGTAAAGTGCCTCGTTCTAGTAGGCACGATGCTACTGATGACACAAACTGGCGCAGCCCAACTCGCGCCCGCTCCCGCGACGCCGCCCTCTACCGCTTCCCCCGCCAGCGGCGCTCCAGACAGCGCCTTCGTAGGCGTCCACGAGGACTGGACCTCGCCCGCATTGGCCACCAGTCATCTACAGGCGTCTCAACCACTCGTATTTCTGAACGACATGCATACATACACGCTGGAACTGCTGCAGGTTCAGTGGCGGCCCGGCGATCCTATCGACCTTTATGTCATGAAACCCAAAGGCGTAAAAAAGCCTCCGGTGATTTTGTATCTCAACGGCTATCCCACCGACACGGACATCTTCAAGCGCCCCGAATACCAGGAACTCGTGACCAGAAACGGCGTCGCCGCTGTAGGCTTCGTTTCGGAACTCACCGGACATCGCTACCATGACCGTCCCATGAAGGAGTGGTTCATCAGCGAACTACAGGAAAGTCTGGCAACCTCGGCGCACGACATACAGATGGTGCTGAACTACCTGGATTCGCGCGGCGACCTCGATATGAACCGTGTAGGAATGTTCACGCAAGGCTCGGGCGCGAGCATCGCCATTCTCGCCTCGGGAGTCGACCCGCGTATCAAGGTGCTGGAAGCGCTCGATCCTTGGGGCGATTGGCCAACCTGGCTGGCAACCACCACCTTGATGCCAGAGAATGAGCGGCCAGATTACCTCAAGCCGGAATTCCTGAAGAAGGTCGCCACGTTGGAGCCGCTCGATTGGCTGCCCAAGATTCAGGCAAAGAAATTTCGCCTCGACCAGGAACTCTTCGACACCGTAACACCCAAGCCTATCCAGGAAAAGCTGCGGGCTGCCGTCCCTGCCGGCTCAAGCGTTATGCAGTACAAGAATATGGATGAGTTTAAGGCGGCTTTCGAAGACGGCAAGAACCTACAGTGGATTCAACACGAACTTGAGTCCATTCCCGCACTAGCTGAAACGAAAGCTACACCGCCTTCGCATAAGTAAAGGGATTCAGCACCAGTGCACGGCGAGAAGGCACAACCCAACATCCATGGAGATTCTTTCAGTGCTGCTCTGAATCGTGTGCCGATCCAGCTTCGATCACGCTCAAGATTTTGAACTCTTGCTCGGCACTGGAGTTTCGCGGATCGCCAGACAGATAAGCGTGCTTTTTATTGGTGCGGAGAGTCAGCGTGTCACCGAGGCCAATCTCTTTGTCTGCCAAGGTGCATGGTTTACTGGAACACTCCAATTGGTAGATCTTGCCGGCAGTTTGGATGCGAAGAACATGCACCCACTGCGGCCCGCCGCCGATCATGATCGTACCGCCGGCGGCGTGTGTGCCGCCAACTGGAGTTCCCATCACGGGCGCGGTTGGAATCCCGACTATCGGCGCGCCGCCTGTAACCGGAACGCCTGTCACAACGCCACCCGTGGTGGGTCCGGTTGGCATGACGACCACGGGCGCTCCCCCTGTGACTGGGATAGCTGTTACCGGCGCCGTTGCTACCACGGGTGTTGCCGCGCTGGCTGTAGTTACGGGAGACGCCGCGACTGGAGCCGTGGACCAGCCGACCCCGTGTTGACCCTTCACCTGAAGGCCGGTGCCAATGACGATGCCAGGTTCGGAGGTTGGACTTGAGCCCTTTTCATTGGCAGACGACGCGTTGGCCGGAGAAGCAGCGGACGGCAATGCCGGTATTACCTTCAGTTCTGTTGTTAGAATGCGGAGCTTTTCTTCGGCCCCGTCCGCGGCCAGAGGCATGTAGGCCCAGTCGCCATCGATTCGAAAATGCACCGTGTCGCCAGTGGCAATCGGCTTATCGCCGATTTTGCACTCCGGTTCGCCAAACTGAAAGGTCTTTACTTTTGTGCACATCAACAGATAAATCCTGCTCTCGCTCGCAACCTGATAAAAATGCCCGCGATTGGAGATGGTAGAGAGCACATTCCCGCTCATGTTGTATTTATCCGCAGGCTTGTCGTCTGCGAGAGATGGCACCACACAGGACGTAACCGCCGCAAGGGGAATAAATCCAAAAACCAATAATCTAAGTAGCGCGCGTGACATGAAGAACCTCCGGACGCAATTCTATTACTTTAGGGCCATGCGGCGAATCGCTTTCTTAGTATGTGGAACTGGCCAAGTTTTTTACTGGGTGGCTTCGGTGCCAAGGGTTATTGAATCAGCAAGACCTTGGAGAGTTTGGCAGCGGGTGCCCCATGTCTCGCGGTTTTCGAGACATGGGTCCTTTCTTCCCACCCATTTAGGATTCATCACTTTTCCGGTGTGCCTGCGCTCACTGCGCCGGTCACGTTCGTCGCTTATTTTCTTCGAATGCCTTGGGGGCTCAAACGCTACTACGGTGCCGGAGACCTGCACTTCATCACCTGTAGTTGTTACCAGCGGCAACCGCTGCTTGGCACGGGGCAGCGGCGCGATCTGTTTCTCACCGTGCTTGAGCAGGTCCGGAAACTCGGGGACAGACGGGACGTACCCCATTTCTAATTCGCAAAAACCGGTGAACATCCCGTCTGTCCCCATAT
>JBAVYO010000230.1:0-21453 GCA_049698855.1 Terriglobales bacterium | reverse complement strand
CCTTGCGGCATCCGTTTACAGGAGTTGCGCTGGCGCTGGAATGCGGCGTACCAGATTCGGTCTGCCACATCATCGCAGCGCACGCGGCGGAAGGCGATTTGGTGAAGCGCACGACGGAAGCGTTCATCGTGCACCACGCGGATTTCATGGCGTTCTTGCCGTTTAAGAATCCGAAGAATGTGAAAGTGAAGTGAGTTCTCAGTTCCCGGTTCTCAGTTCTCAGTTCAACAAGGACGACCGATGTTTTCGCTGGTCGCTTCGGCAATCAAGAAAGCATTTATCACGCGGGACACAGAAGGACACGAAGGGTTTTGATCTTACTGAGAACTGAGAACTGAGAACCGAGAACTTAGGGAACTGACTGACAACGAGGAGATTCCATTGGCAACAGCACAAGCAACAGGCAAAGAAACCATCACCGCGAAGATGGCGAAGTGGGCCGCGCAACTGGAGTACACGCAGCTCTCGCAGGATGCCGTGTATCAGGCGAAGCGCTTCCTGCTTGATTCCGTCGGCTGCGCGCTCGGCGGATACAAGCAGCACGACGTGATCATTGCGCTCGAAGTGCTGAAGGAGATCGCGGGACGCGGACCGGCGACCGTGATCGGCACGGGCGAGCGCATCGATGCGGTCTCGGCGTCGCTGGCAAATGCGCTGATGATCCGCTGCATGGATTACAACGACATCTACTGGAAGCAGGATCCATCGCATCCGTCGGATATTTTTCCCGCTGCAATGGCTTGCTGCGAGCGCGCAAGCTCCAAAGGAGTGAAGACCGATGGCAAGGAGTTGATCGTCGGATTTGTGCTCGGGCATGAGTTCGAGATGCGGCTGTGCGAGGCCGCATTCCCCGGCATTCGCGAGCGCGGATGGCATCATGCGACTCTGACGGCGTTTGCCTCGCCGATTGTTGCTGGTCGCGCGCTGCGGCTGAGTTGGGAGCAGATTCAGCACGCCATCGGAATTTCGGCGTCGCGGCATTGCACGCTGGGTGCGGCGGTATCGGGCAAGCTGACCATGATCAAAAACACGGTCGATCCCATGGCGACGCAGAGCGGTGTGTTCGCTGCGCTTCTGGCGGAAAAGGGATACACCGGGCCGGAGCATGTGATCGACGGCAAGGAAGGTTTGGTGCATTGCCTCGGGCCGGAGTGGAAGCTCAATTTGCTCACCGATGGCCTCGGAGAGTCGTGGCGCATCACGCAATGCGGCATGAAGTTCTTCCCCACCGAGGCGCTGACGCATGCGCCGATCTCGGCCATGCTCGATCTGGTGAAAGGAAACGACCTGCATCCAGACGATGTGGAGAAGATACAGATTCGCTCGCTGGCACGCGCGGCGGATATTTTGTCCGATCCGAGCAAGTACGATCCGCATACTAAGGAGACGGCCGACCACTCGCTGCCGTATGTGATTGCAGCGGCTTTGGTGGACCGTCAAGTAACGCCGGCGCAGTTTGAGATGGCGAAGATCATGGATCCGACGATCCGCGCGCAGTTGAAGAAGGTGGAAGTGGTGGCCGATCCGGAGATTGAAAAAGTGTTTCCGGCGCTACAGCGCGTGATCGTGAATATCACAACGAAGGATGGGCAGACGTTCTCGAAGCAGCTCGACTATCCGAAGGGCGATCCGCGGAATCCGCTGACTGACGCTGAAATTGAAGAGAAGTTCCGCGCGCTGGCGGAAGGCGTATTGTCGAAGAAGGCGCAGGACAAGCTAATCAAAGCGATCTGGGGATTGGAGAAACAAACATCGGTTTCAAAGCTGATGAGAATGATGAAGGCGGATGTGAATCATGGGTCAGACCATCGTTGAGAAAATTGCGCAGATACATATGGCGGAAGGGCCGAAGCGGCCGCTGCGGGCTGGAGACTTTCTCTCCATCCGTCCGCATCGCTGCATGACGCACGACAACACTTCGGCGGTGATGAGCAAGTTCAAAGGGATCGGCGCGAAGAAGCTGAAAGATCCGCAGCAGATGGTGTTTGCGCTCGATCACGATATTCAGAATCAGGACGAATCGAACCAGAAGAAGTATCGTGCGATTGAGGCATTCGCCAAAGAGCAGGGCGTCGATTTCTATCCGGCAGGCTCGGGCATCGGGCACCAGATCATGGTGGAGCGCGGCTATGTTGTGCCGGGATCGTTCGTGGTCGCCTCGGATTCGCATTCGAATATGTATGGCGCGCTGGGCGCGATTGGCACGCCAATTGTACGTACAGATGCGGCAGCAGTCTGGGCAACGGGCGAATTCTGGTGGCAGATTCCGCGCTCGATTCAAGTAGTGCTGGAAGGCAAGCTGCCACTGGGCGCGACGGGGAAAGACGTCATCATCACGCTCTGCGGCCTTTACAACCATGATGAATGCCTAAACGCGGCGATTGAGTTTGCGGGGCCGGGAGTGGCGTCGCTCTCGATGGATGCGCGGCTCTCCATCTCAAACATGTCGACGGAATGGGGTCCATTGGTCGGATGGTTTCCGGCGGACGCGACCACCATCGCGTACATGCGCGGCGTGCACGCGCGATTGAAGGCGATGGGTATTGAACGCTTCACGGAGACAGATATCGCAGGCTGGGCGGCGAATCCGCCTGCTCCCGATGCGGATGCCTCGTATGCGGCGCGAATCGTGCTCAATCTGGCCGAGGTTACGCCGCACATTTCTGGGCCAGACACAGTGCAGACGATGCAGTCTCTGGCTGAGATCGAGACGAAGAAGGTTGCAATCCAGAAGGCGTACCTGGTGTCATGCGTGAATTCGCGGGTCGAAGATCTGGAAGCAGCGGCAAAGGTGCTGAAGGGCAAGAAGGTCGCGGGTGGGGTGAAGTTTTATTTGGGTGCGGCGAGTAAGTGGGTGCAGGAAGAAGCGGAAAAGCGCGGCATCTGGAAAATACTGATGGATGCGGGAGCAAACCCGCTGCCGCCGGGATGCGGGCCGTGCATCGGCCTGGGTGTTGGATTGCTGGAAGCAGGCGAAGTCGGGATCTCGGCAACGAATCGCAATTTCAAGGGCCGCATGGGATCGCGCGATGCGAAGTGTTATCTGGCGAGCCCAGAAGTGGTGGCCGCATCGGCGGTCGCGGGGTATATCTGTGGGCCAGATCGGGCGGACAAGAGTGTCCGCCCCACACAAGCAGGACCCACGCGGAACTTAACAGAGCTGGCGACGGCAGCAGGCGGAGCGGAAAAAGTTGAAATACTAGCTGGCTTTCCGCAGCGGGTAAAAGGACGGCTGGTCTTTATGCCGCAGGATAACGTCAACACCGACGCGATCTACGGCAAGGACTACACCTATCGCGACGACATGACCCCGGAGATGATGGCGAAAGTCGTGATGGAGAATTACGATCCGCAGTTTGCGGCGCACACGCAGGCAGGCGATGTGATCGTCAGCCAATTTAACTTCGGCACGGGATCGAGCCGCGAGCAGGCGGTGACGTGCCTGAAGGCGAAAGGGATTCCGCTGGTGATTGCGGCCAGTTTCTCGCAGACGTATTTGCGCAATGCGTTTAATAACGGATTTTTGTGCATTGAGGTGCCGGAGTTTGTAGCGCGGCTGCGCGAGCAGTTCGCGAAGGAGATCGCCTCGAAAGCGAAGACGATCATTCCGGGCGACGGCGCCACCGGCGAGGTTGATATCGATTTTACTTCGAGCACGATTTCATGGCGCGGAGAGAAATATACTTTCCCGGCGCTGGGAAGTGTGCCGCAATCGCTGGTGATCGCCGGCGGAGTAGAGAACTTGGTAGCGAAGAAGCTGGCAGTTTAACCGCAAGGACACGGAGGAAAATAATGGCTCGATTCACTGTGATTCTGGGATTTGGGGGCAAAACCTACCTGCGTCAGGTTAAGGCAACTTCTGCGCACGCTGCCCTTAAGAGTATTGCCGCCGGCAAGCACGGAAAGGCCGCGTTGTTTCGTGCGCTGGCCAAAGATAGACCTGTCGCGATTGATGGAATTGAGAATTGCTGGTGTTGCTCGGCGGAATACCGGGGGGATCTCGCGCTGGTGAATATTGTGAAAACAGCAGAGTAAAGGGTTTCCCTCGGCGAACTCTGCGTCTCGGCGGTTCAAGTTTTTGATCTTCGTATTTTGATCTAAGTTGCAAGGAGCATTCATGGCAAAACATACAGTCATCACCATGCCGGGAGACGGCATTGGAAATCAGGTTTTACCAGAATCATTGCGTGTTTTGGAAGCGGTCGCCTTTGATGCCGAGTACATTCATGCCGATATCGGCTGGGATTGCTGGTGCAGTAACGGCAACGCGCTGCCCGATCGTACGATAGAACTGCTGACGAAACACAAACTCGGTCTGTTCGGCGCAATCACGTCCAAGCCGAACAAAGCGGCGCAGGCTGAGTTGAAGCCAGAGTTACAGGGCAAGGGATACGTCTATTACTCGCCGATCGTGACCATGCGGCAGAAGTTCAATCTCGATATCTGCATGCGTCCTTGCGTGGGATTCAACGGGAATCCGCTGAATTACATTCGCAAGAAAACCGATGGCGGATTCGACGAGCCCCACATCGATACCACCGTCTTTCGCCAGGGCACCGAGGGAATGTATGTCGGCGTCGAGTGGACGAATCCTCCGGAGAACGTGCGCGCAGCGCTGAATTCCCACCCCCGCTTCAAGGCCTTCGCCAATGTGCCCGGCCCGGAACTGGCCGTCAGTTGCCGCATCATCACGCGCAATGCGGCTCAGCGAATTGTGAAGGCCGCGTTCGAATATGCAAAGAAACGCGGATTCAAGGGTGTGACCATCTGCGAAAAGCCGAACGTAGTGCGCGAAACCTCCGGCATGATGGAAGAAGTGGCCAAGGAAGTAGCCAAAAATTATGCGGGGATTGCACTTTGGTCAACGAACATCGACGCGCAGCTCATGTGGCTCAACAAGAATCCCGAAGAGTACAACGTGATTGTTGCGTCCAACCTGTTTGGCGACATACTTTCCGATGCGTTCGCTGGCCTCGTCGGCGGCCTGGGTTTTGCGGCGTCGGGCAACATTGGAGACGATGTTGCCGTGTTCGAGCCAACGCACGGGTCAGCGCCGAAGTATGCCGAACTGAATCCGCCGATCGTAAATCCGATTGCAATGATTCTCTCGGCGGCGATGATGCTGGATCATGTGAATGAAACTCAAAAAGCAGATCGCATTCGCAAGGCCATTGCCGACGTTGTGCGCGAAGGCAAGGTTCGCACCTACGATATGATGCGCATTCCCGGCGGAGCCAAGTCGATCAGCCAGGGCGCGGCGTCGACCATGCAGATGACAGACGCAATCCTGGAAAAGCTGAAATAACCAGGCGAAGGCACGGGGATCGCCGAGCTTCCGTCTCGGATGGTTTACTCAGTGATCCTCCGTGTACTCCGTGGTTGAGGATTTTTCATGAGCATCGTAGAAACCGCGTCATCACATTCCGGCGAAGCCGGCCATTGGGGCAAGGACATCCGCTCCGACCTGCACGTGTTATTTGAGGCGCGCGACAGCGGCGGAATTGAAATTTCACTCGAGTCGCGAGTCGCGCCTTATTATGGCGCTGCGATCCAGGAACAGGCACGCGCGGTGCTGGCCGAGCTGGGAGTGAAGCACGCGCGGGTTGCCATTCACGACGAAGGCGCATTGCCTTTCACAATCGGCGCGCGAATCGAGGCGGCTGTTCGCCGCGCTGGCGCCGGGCTTGGCAAGCGATGGTTGCCCGACCAGCATCCGCTGCCCGCGCCGTCTCCGAAGGAGAGGTTACGCCGCTCGCGGCTTTACCTGCCGGGTTCGGAGCCAAAGTACTTCATCAATGCAGCTCTTCACGGTCCCGACGCGGTCATTCTCGACCTGGAAGATTCCGTTCACCGCGCCGAGAAAGATGCGGCGCGCATTCTTGTTCGCAACACGCTGCGGGCCGTCGATTTTGGCGCATGCGAGCGCATGGTGCGCATTAATCAACTGCCGCTAGGGCTCGAAGATCTTGCGGAGATAGTCGGCCAGAGTCCGGACCTGATTCTGATCCCGAAAGTCGAGCGCCCCGAGCAGGTCGAGGAAGTGGATCGGATGATCGAAGAAATACGGACGCGCAATGGAATCACGCGGCCCGTGTGGATCATGCCAATTCTGGAGTCGGCGCTCGGTATCGAGAACGCCGTAGCCATCGCGGGTGCGAGCGAAAAGGTGGCCGCACTGACGATCGGACTCGAGGACTATACCGCCGACCTCGGCGTGGCAAAGACTGCGGAAGGCCGCGAATCGCAATATGCGCGCTCGCGAATGGTGAACGCCGCTCATGCGGTTGGTGTGCAAGCCATCGATTCCGTTTTCGGCGATGTGGGCGATATGGATGGACTGCGGCGGTGGGGCGAGTCATCGCGCGCCATGGGATTTGAAGGAATGGGCTGTATACATCCGGGGCAGATTCGCGTCATCCACGAAGCGTTTCGTCCGACGGCGGCGGAGATTGCGAAGGCGCAGAAAATTGTCGCCGCATTTGAAGATGCACAGAGCAAGGGGCTGGCGGTAGTGAGCCTGGGATCGAAGATGATCGATCCTCCAGTGGTGCAACGCGCGCTAAAACTGGTGAAGCGAGCTGAAGCGATGGGAGCGATTTCGTGAGCGATCAGGTGGAACTCGCGCAGAACGCGCTGGGGCGGGCAGTGCCGGCGACGGTGAACGGGAAGGCGCAGACTCCTTTCATGGGAGTTGGAAAGTTCGAGCCGCATGGTCGAAAGGCTGCGCCGCCGATTCATTCCAACAAGGACTACCCCGACAACGGCGACAAACGCGTGCCGGATATTGAGACGGCGCTGCGTAAATGCGGGCTGAGCGATGGCATGGTGATTTCGAGCCATCATCATCTGCGCGATGGCGACAAGGTCGCGATGATGGCGCTGGAAGCGGCGGCGCGCACTGGCGTGAAGGATCTGATGTGGTTTCCGAGCGCGTCGTTCCCTTCGCAAAAGGGCGCGATTGAATTGATGGAGAAGGGAATCATCCATCATATTGAAGGCTCAATGAACGGCCCGCTGGGCGATTACTGCACGCAGGGCAAAATGCGCGGCATGGGTGTGCTGCGTTCGCACGGCGGACGCTACCAGGCCGTTCAGGATGGAGAGGTTCACATCGACATCGCCGTGATTGCGGCGCCGACTGCCGATTTCTTCGGCAATGCCGATGGATCGCACGGCAAATCGGCATGCGGATCGCTTGGATTTGCCCTAGCCGATTCCATCTATGCCGATCGCGTGATCGTGGTGACCGATAACCTCATCCCTTTTCCCTGCGTGCCCTGGCAGATTCAGGGGAACAACGTTGATTGTGTCGTTGAGGTTGAATCCATTGGCGATCCCTCGAAAATTGTCTCTGGTACTACGCAGATTACGCGCTCGCCCGACCGGCTGCGGATTGCCGAACTCACCGCGACTTTTCTGCGCGCAGCCGGAATCATGAAGAACGGATTTTCGTTCCAGGCTGGAGCGGGCGGCATCGCGCTCGCGTTCGTCCAGTATCTGAAGCAGATGATGAAAGAGGACGGAGTGAAAGCCCGCTTCGTGCGCGGAGGCTCGACTAAGTTTCTGGTTGAACTGCTGCAGGAAGGCTTGACCGACTACATCCTCGACGGCCAGACGTTCGATCTGGACGGCGTGAAGTCGATGGCAAATGACGCGCGGCACGTGGCGACTTCGCCATTCACTTCGTACAACTATCATGGAAAAGGAAATTTCGCTTCGCTGGTAGATGCCGTGGTCTTAGGCGCGACCGAAGTGGATGTGAACTTTAATGCCAACGTGGTGACGCACTCCGACGGTCGTCTGCTGCACGGAATTGGCGGCTGGCAAAACTGCCTGTTTGCAGGCTGCTCGATTCTCGCGCTGCCTTCGTTCCGGGACCGTATTCCCGTGATTGTCGATGAAGTTACAACGATGACCGGGCCGGGCGAGATGGTCGACGTCATCGTGACCGAACGCGGGATCGCCATCAATCCGCTGCGCACGGATTTGCTGGATGCGGTGAAGGGAACGAAGCTGCCGATTCGTCCGATTCAGGACATCAAGGCGGAAGTGGAAAAAATCTGCGGCGGCAAGCCAGCAAAGCCCAAGCTCGGCGATCGCCCGTGCGCTGTCGTCAAGTGGGTCGATGGGACTGTGCTGGATACTGTTTGGCAAGTTGAATGACAGCCCTGCTTGGTGCGGCCTCTCAGGCCCACTAATGATTTATCTTCGGAACCGATTACAATCTGCTTACGTATCCGTCTAAAGCAAGGCTGCTTCTGTGGGGTTGCGGCCCAGCCGCTAAAATCACGAGTTCCGGAGTCCCTCAATGCGAATCCTCTGCTTTATCTTTGCTCTGACCATGCTCGTTCCCGCCGCCATGGTTGCGGCTAATTCCAATTCGCCATCCGATCTTGAAGCGCGGCGCAAAGCGCTCAACGACCTGTTGCACGAGCAATGGGAATACACGATGCGCACTAGCCCGATCTATGCATCGATCCTTGGCGATAAGCGCTGGAACGACAAGCTCGACGATTTCTCGCAGGCGGCAATCGACGACAACCTGGAGCAGACCCGCCGCTTTCTGGCGCGCTTTGAAGCCATCGATACCGCCGGCTTTCCCGACCAGGAAGTGCTGAACAAGGAGTTGATGGTTCGCGATCTGAGAATGGGTCTGGAAGGTGCGCGCTTCAAAGGGTGGGAGATGCCCGTTACCCAGTTCAGCGGGATTCACATTGACGCGCCGCAGCTGGTCGGTGTTCTCTCGTTCGAGAGTGTGAAGGATTACGAGGACTATATTGCGCGTCTGAAGCAGATACCGCGGCTGTTTGACCAGACCGAAGTTCAAATGCGCAAGGGCATGGCCGACGGCTTGATGCCGCCGAAACTCCTACTGGATCAGGTCGTCACGCAGGCGAACGGACTCGCTACAACGGAGGCGGAGAAAAGCCCATTCGCGCATCCATTCGATAAGTTCCCCGACTCCGTGCCAGAAGCTGACCGCAAGCGCCTTCATGATGCAGGCATCGCCGCCATTCGCGATTCGGTTCTTCCGGCCTACGTCAAATTCACGGCATTCGTTCGCGACGAGTATGCACCGAAAGGCCGCCCGGAGCCTGGTGTCTGGGCGCTTCCCGACGGCCCGGAGCGTTATGCGTTTCGAGTGAAGGAATCGACGACCACCGATTTAACTCCCGATGAAATCCACCAGATAGGATTGGAGCAGGTGAAGGATATCGAAGGCCGCATGCTGGAAGTGGCGAAGCAACTCGGTTATCCGGACCTGAAAAGCTTTTATGCCGCGATTAAATCCGATCCCAAGCTGCATCCGCACTCGCGCGAAGAGATCCTCGATCTCTACCGCAAACACATCGACGAGATGTACACCAAGCTTCCCGACTTGTTTGGACGCCTGCCCAACGGGCGGTTGGAAGTGTTGCCCATTGAGGAGTTCCGCGAGAAAGAAGCCTCTACGCACTACGTTGAAGGAACACCAGACGGGTCGCGCAAGGCGCATGTGATGGTCAACACGGGCGACTTTGCGAAGCGCACGACGCTGGACATTGAAACCACCGCTTATCACGAGGGCATACCGGGACATCACCTGCAGATTGCGATTGCGCAGGAACTGCCTGAGCTGCCGCCATTTCGTCAGCATGAGTACTACACGGCCTACACGGAGGGTTGGGCGCTCTATGCCGAGCGGCTGGGCAGGGAACTTGGATTCTATAAGGACCCCTACAGTTATTACGGCCATCTGCAAGATGACATGCTGCGCGCAATTCGTTTGGTTGTGGATACTGGTTTTCATTACAAGCATTGGTCGCGGCAGCAAGTGGTGGATTTCTTCCACGAGCACTCCGCGATCGACGAGCCTGAGGTGCAGAGCGAAACCGACCGCTACATGGCTTGGCCCGCGCAAGCTCTCGGCTATAAGATCGGACAACTGGAGATCCTGAAGCTTCGTCAGTACTCAAAAGATCAGCTGGGCGCGAAGTTCGACATTCGCGGATTTCATGACGAGGTTCTAAGCGGCGGCGCTGTGCCGCTCGATGTGCTCAGCACTCGAATCCACGAATGGGTGGGCCAACAGAAAGCGCAAGCGGCTATGGGCAACTCGAAGACCGGCGCAAGCCAAAACTGAGATTAGCGCGCCGCCCCTTTTGTTACTGTTGCTGCAACGGACAGCCGCAAATCAGGCGGCGCGGCTCAAGTACAAGTATGTTGGGGCGTTGAGGGCTGTGGCGCCGGCGATGTACACTGAATCATTCCACGCGCGCCCGTAGCTCAGCTGGATAGAGCGGCAGCCTCCGGAGCTGTAGGTCGGGAGTTCGAATCTCTCCGGGCGCGCCAGTTTTTTCGAGTCACTCAAAATCTTCTACAATCCGAGTTTCTGGATCGTTGATTTCGCATTACCCTTCTTCCACCGCAGTCAGTGAGCTCTTTTTTCTCTTATTCGATTGCAGAACTTTTTTCCTCAGGCGCAGCCACTTCGGCGTGACTTCGACAAATTCGTCGTCCGCAATGAACTCAATCGCCTGCTCCAGATTGAGCTGGCGAAAAGGCACCAGCCGTATGGCTTCGTCGGCGGTTGATGCGCGCATGTTCGTGAGCTTTTTTTCGCGGACGGCGTTCACGTCGAGATCGCTGTCCTTGGCATTTTCGCCAATGATCATGCCTTCGTAAAGTTCCACGCCCGGCCCGACGAAAAGTTCTCCGCGTTCCTGCAAGCCCCAAAGTGCATAGGCCGTCGAAACGCCAGCGCGGTCGGCAATCAGCGCGCCGGTCAGCCGATGCGGAATTTCGCCCTGCCATTCCGTGTAACCGTCGAAGAGGGAGTTCATCACAATGGTGCCGCGAGTATCCGTGAGCAGCTGGCTGCGCAGGCCGATCAAACCTCGGCTCGGCACGCGGAACTCGATACGCACACGCCCATAGCCGTGATTGTGCATGTTCCTGACTTCGCTCTTGCGCGAGCCGAGCTGCTCCATGACTACGCCGACGAATTCTTCCGGCACGTCAACCGTCAGGTGCTCAACCGGCTCCATCAGCTTGCCGTCAATTCGCTTGGTCACAATTTCGGGCTTGCCGACCATCAATTCGTAGCCTTCGCGGCGCATCATCTCGATCAGAATTGAGAGCTGCAGCTCTCCGCGGCCAAGCACTTTGAATGAGTCGGTTGTGCCGGTGCTTTCGACGCGCAGCGAAACGTTGGTGAGCAATTCCTTTTCGAGCCGTTCGCGCAAATTGCGCGAGGTCACGTACGTGCCATCTTTACCCGCAAATGGAGACGTGTTAATCGTGAACAGCATCGCAATGGTTGGCTCATCAATCGCAATGTGGGCGAGCGGTGCGGGATTCTCGACATTGGTGATTGTCTCGCCGATGGTGATTCCTTCCACACCTGCGACGGCTACGATGTCGCCTAGCTCGGTTTCCGTGATATCGGTCCGCTTCAACCCGGAGAAGGAAAACAGCTTGGTGATTTTAGTCTTGTGAAGTGTGCCGTCGAGTTTGGCGATGGCGACGTCTTCGCCTGTAAACATCTTGCCGTTGAAGACGCGCGCGATGGCGAGCCGGCCGAGATAGTCGCTGTAGTCCAGGTTCGCGACCAGAATCTGCAGCGGGCCGGCCGGATCGCCCGTGGGCAATGGAATTGTTTTCAGGATCGAATCGAACAGCGGCCGCAAATCCTCGCCGCCGCCTTTCATGTCCGTCGAAGCCGTGCCGGTCTTGGCGTTCGTGTAGAGCACGGGAAAATCGAGTTGCTCCTCTTTGGCGTTAAGATCGATGAATAAATCGTAGATTTCGTTGAGCACTTCCTGCGGGCGAGCGTCGGAACGATCGATTTTGTTGATCACGACGATGGGCGGAAGATGGGCTTCGAGCGCCTTGCCCAGAACGTAGCGGGTTTGGGGCAGCGGCCCTTCGCTCGCATCCACCAGCAGCATCACGCCGTCCACCATCTTGAGCGCGCGCTCCACTTCGCCGCCAAAATCGGAGTGGCCCGGCGTATCCACGATGTTGATTTTCACGTCGTGATAGAAAATGGCCGTATTCTTGGCCAGGATTGTGATGCCGCGTTCGCGCTCCAGTTCGTTTGAGTCCATGACGCGCTCGACGTGGTGCTCATTGGAGCGAAAGGTGCCACTCTGTTGCAGCATGGCGTCTACCAGCGTGGTCTTACCGTGATCCACGTGGGCGATGATTGCGATATTGCGAATGCTCAAACTCAAGAAAGATCCTTCCCGATTGAGTAGCGTTGCACCCTGGTTGTCATCCCAATGCACTACTACCCCTAAATGCGGTCTACTACCACTTTACTATGCGCGAAGTGAGATCGGCATCGCAGCAGAGGGTAAACAGCGCTAAATCGGCCTCTGCTCACTTCTCACTCTGTGCTGCGTCCTTTACAATCGTGGGTCGCATCAACAGGCAACGAAGTAGAGCATTCACGGCTCAGGTGCCGGCAATAATCTGGTCAACCGCTCGACAAGCCGTTGGCCGCCAATGATTGAATAAGAAATTCGGACGGAAATGAGGAAACATGAGCATAATCGCGAAATGCGGGAAAATAAGCTGCGGGAAGACAGTTCTTTTGCAAATGGGAGCTTTCATCATGACTGGTTTTTTGGCAATCGGTTCCACCACTCCAGCCTTGGCTGCTAACGAGTTTGGCCCGAGTAATCCTTTCTATTCGGTGAGTCCTTTGCCGTTTCAAGCGCCGCCGTTCGACAAAATAAAAGACAGCGATTACCAGCCGGCCATTGAAGCGGGCATGGCGCAGCAGCGCGAAGAAGCGCGAGCCATCGCCAAAAATTCCGAGGCGCCGACCTTCGATAATACGATTGTGGCTCTCGAGAAGTCAGGCCAATTGCTCAACCGCGTGATGCAGGTGTTTGGCGGAGTCACGGGCGCCAACCTCAGCCCCGCCCTGCAAAAGGTGCAAGAGATCGAGGCTCCGAAACTGGCCGCTCACCAGGACGCGATTTTCCTGGATTCGAAGCTGTTTCAGCGCGTTAACACGATCTACCAGCAGCGCAAATCGCTGAAGCTGGATGCCGAAGCCTCGCGCCTGGTTGAGTACTACTACGATCAGTTCTTGCATGCCGGCGCAAAACTCTCCGACGCCGACAAGGTCGAGCTCAAGAAACTGAACGAGGAAGAATCCACCCTTTCGACCGCATTCATTACGAAGCTGCTCGGCGCAACCAAGAATGGCGCTTTCGTCACCACCGATAAGAATGCGCTGCAGGGATTCAGTTCGGCGCAGCTGGATGCGGCTGCGCAAGCCGCGAAAGATCGCAAAGAGAGCGGATACGTGGTTCCTCTGCAAAACACGACGCAGCAGCCGGATCTTGTTTCACTCAGCGAACGCTCGACGCGAAAAGCGATTTTCGAAAATTCGTGGAATCGCGCCGAAAAGGGCGGAGACAACGATACCCGTGCCACCGTCGCCCGTCTGGCTCAACTGCGTGCCCAGAAGGCTAAACTGCTGGGCTATCCAAACTTCGCCGCATGGAGATTGGAAGACCAGATGGCGAAGAACCCGGAAGCGGCGCTCAAGTTCATGGATGAGCTGGTGGCGGGCGCAACTGCGAAGGCGATTGCCGAGGGCAAGGATATTCAGGCGGTGATCGACGCGCAAAAAGGCGGCTTTCAGTTGGAGCCGTGGGATTGGA
The DNA here is from genome assembly GCA_049698855.1 of Terriglobales bacterium. Lineage (GTDB taxonomy): Bacteria > Acidobacteriota > Terriglobia > Terriglobales > Acidobacteriaceae > Acidiflorens. The sequence continues at coordinate 7,792 of JBAVYO010000230.1, read as the reverse complement.
ACTTCTACGCCGAGCAGGTTCGCAAAGCCAAGTATGACTTGGACGAGGAAGCAATCAAGCCCTACTTTGAACTGAACAACGTCCTCGAAAATGGCGTGTTCTACGCGGCCACTCAGCTTTACGGAATCACTTTCAAGGAGCGCACCGACATTCCCGTCTATCAGCCAGACGTGCGCGTGTTTGAAGTGATGGATGCCGATGGCAAGCCGCTGGCCCTCTGGTATTGCGATTATTTTAAGCGCGACAATAAAAACGGCGGCGCGTGGATGGACGTTTTTGTGAACCAATCCAAATTGCTTGGCACTCTGCCGGTTGTGTTCAACGTCGCCAACTTCAGCAAGCCCGCACCCGGACAGCCCGCTCTCATCAGCTTCAGCGATGTGACCACGATGTTCCACGAGTTTGGCCACGGCTTGCACGGCATGTTTTCCAACACGGTGTACCCGGGCCTTTCAGGCACGCAGGTGGCGCGGGATTTCGTCGAGTTCCCATCGCAGTTTAACGAGCATTGGGCCACGTATCCGGCGGTGTTCGATCATTATGCAAAGCACTATGAGACTGGCGCGCCCATGCCAGCTGAGCTGGTGGCCAAGCTGAAGAAAGCCGAGAGATTCAACGGCGGCTACGCGCTGACCGAGCTTGTGGCAGCGGCTCAGCTCGACATGCAGTGGCACACATTGCCGGCGAGCGCGCCGCTGCAAAACTCCGATGAGTTCGAAACCGAGGCGCTCAAGAAAACGCATCTCGATTTGAGCACCGTGCCTCCCCGTTACCGTTCCAGTTATTTCGCACACGTCTGGGGAGGCGGTTACGCTGCCGGCTATTACGCCTACTTGTGGAGCGAGATGCTCGACGACGCGGCCTACCAGTGGTTTGAAGATCATGGTGGCATGACGCGTGCGAACGGCGACCGTTTCCGCCAGATGGTGCTCTCGCGCGGCAACACCGAAGAACTCGGGAAAATGTACTCGACTTGGCTCGGAGGAGAGCCAACTATCGAACCGATGTTGAAGGATCGCGGATTACTGCCGGCGGAGGGAGCCAAGTAGGGACGGTCAAACTAGTGGCTGTCGCAGAAAAACTACTACTTGAGCGGAATTTTGATTTGCTTGCTTTGGGAAGGGCACGACCGTGGGCGCCCCACTCAAGCCTGGTTTTGGCTTGAGTGAGTTCTATCGAGAACAGCATGACCAGCCGTGCCGCCCAGAGCCAATCATGACACGGGCTTTAGTCCCTGAGGGGTTCCGCTGACCCTGTAACAAGCTCACCGCGACACGCCAACGGAAAATCTTGGGATCGGCCACGCCACCCGGTTTCGCCTTACTTCGCCAGCCGGTTGTATTTCTTCAGCACTTCCCGCAGGCGCTCGTGCGGTAGCGCAATCGCTGTGTGGCCGTCGATGCCTGTCATGGTGTCGGCGGCGATCATGGCGTTAACGATGGCTTCCTCGGTAGCTTGCACTGTAGCGAGGAAGATCGGGTCGAGGCTGTCATTCGGAAGCATCTTGAGGTCGTGAATGCCCTTTGAACCGGCAGCTTCCGGATTTGAGGTGCTAAAGGCGACAAAAATATCTCCGGAGCCATCGCCCGAGTAACTTCCGTCGCGGCCCAAGCCAAGCGACGCCCGGCGTGCCACGCGCTTGAGTTGCGTAGGAATCAGCGGCGCGTCGGTCGCGATTACGATAATGATGGAACCGGTGTCTTGATCGGAGGATGGCTGCATCGAACTGACATCCTCGTATGCGCGGTGCTCGGGAATTTCCTTGCCCACAGGAACACCGGCAATGCGGAGCTGGTCGCGCCGTCCGTAGTTGCATTGCACAAGTACGCCGACGGTATAGCCGCCTTGTTTCGCGTCGAGCACGCGTGATGCCGTGCCAATGCCGCCTTTGAATTCGTTGCAGACCATGCCCGTGCCTCCGCCAACGTTACCTTCTTCGACGGGGCCGCTGTGCGCGGAATCGAGCGCGTGAAAAACATGCTCGGGCTTGACATGAAATCCATTGATGTCGTTGAGAAATCCGTCCCAGGTTTCGGCGACGACCGGCAACGACCACCAATAGCCTTCCATGTCCGGCTCGCCGTGCTTCACCTTCCACGCAATCACCGCGTCGCGCACAACGCCGACGCTGTGCGTGTTCGTGATCATGATGGGGCCGTCGAGAAAGCCGGAATCTTCGAGCCACGTCGTGCCAGTCATTTCCCCATTGCCATTGAGCGTGAACCAGGCGCCAAAGACGGCATCGGTAGAGGTTTTGCCGCGGGGCAGCACGGCTGTTACGCCGGTGCGGACGGGACCCTCTCCAACTTTGAGTTTGCCTTCGCCGGAGATGAGCGTGGTGTGGCCGACCTCGACCCCGGCAACGTCTGTGATGGCGTTGTTAGCGCCGGGCGTGCCATCGAACGGCACGCCCAGATCGCGGGCGCGCGGCTTGGTCTGCGCTGAAACCGGAATGGTTGCAACTAGGAGAAGAACGGAGGCTAGAAACGAGAAACGATCAACGCACATCATATCTGGACCTCCTAGGTTCGGTAGTTGTTGAACCTACGACAGCACGCGAAGTATAAAGCATCGGGTGTCGGGTGATTTACAATCCAGTGAAACGGTGGCGGCTAGGAGAGGACATGGACAATTGGAAGCGAGCGGCAATCGCGGGATCGGTGAGCGCAGCGGTGCTTTTGCTGATGAAGGGCAAGCGCCCGGCAGCCGTGTTAGTGGGAGGCGTAGGGCTGGCGGTGCTGGCATCGGAATATCCTGAGAAGTTTGAAAAGATTCGCGAGGACCTGCCTTCCTACGTGCGGCAGGGCACGCGCTTTCTCGATCTGTCGATGAAGATCGGCAACAAAATCGGAGAACTGTCAGAAGGCCGCGCCATGCAGGCGTTTGAGGAGCTGGGAGAGTATTGAGAGAAGCGGATTAGCGCTCAGAAGGTACTGCTATCTGAACGCTACTCGGAGATCTTCAGCAAACGGTTTCCTTCCAGGTCGGTCGGGAGTTTTCTCAAGCGTTCCAATGAAAGCTTCTGAAGTGGCTTGTTCCCCAAACTCACCGTGATTGTCCACGTGCGCAATGGACTTTCCCCACCCCTCACCTTGATCACGTTGAAAAGGTAAACGCTGCAACTCGGCCGATACGACGGAACTGCCAGGGTCATTCGCCCGTCCGCAGGCACTTGATATTCCGTGGCGTGACCTGTGTCGACGCGCAGGACATAGCGGTCTGGGGCCTCCGTTACGATTCGTATGCGTTCCTGGGAAGGTGGAGTCATGACGGGCAACCTATAGGTGCAGCCTCCCAAACTGAGCGCAAGAACTGTCGCAACGCCAGTTCGACCTAGAATTCGTAGCGGGCGGCGCTTAAGAGGGGCCGAAATCGCTGGAGATACGAATTGAAGAAATGCAACACTGAAGCGCAGAAGGGAGCCTCCGATTCAGTCAATTCCCAATTGCTTCCGCGCGTCGGCGCTCAGCCGTTCCGGCGTCCACGGCGGATTCCAAACCACATTGACGATCGCATTGCGCACGCCGGGGAGTTGCTCGACACGCGATTTAACCTGGGCGCTAATATTGACGTGCTCGGGACAGCCCTGTTGGGTGAGGGTCATATCGACGGTGACGTCCTGCTGATTGTCGGGCACGGAATCGAAGCGTATCTCGTAGATCAGCCCGAGGTCGACGATGTTAACCGGGATTTCGGGATCGTAACATTGCCGCAGCGCGCTGAGAACGTCATCCTTGGTTAACGGAATATTGGTTGCCGGAACATTGGTTAGCGGAACATTGGTCGATGGCATACTGTTTCCTAGTGTAGCTTAGGATTGTTTTGAGCCGCTGAATTTCGATCTACTGAATCAACGGGGCTCAATCAAACGAGAAGACACAATATGGCATTCGATGCTGACTCGCGTAAAAAGCTGCAGATCGTTCTAGTGCTGGGGATCGTGATTGCCGGCGCGCGCGCCGCCTACATCGTGTACGAGCGCCACGAGGCGCTGAACGAGGAAGCCAAGCCGAAGCAGGAGTTGCCGCTCAAGGCGGATTATTACGTTACTCCGAAAAAGCTGCACCCGTACGATTTGAAGTCGGCGCGCGAATTGACGAAGCAGCCGGTATGGGTCAAGGTCGGAGGCCAGCTCACGTATTATCCGTGGAAGCGCGCGCAACACACAACGGATTGGGGGCGTGAAATTGGCACGCTCGGCTCGCTCGAAAAACTTGAGATCACGGACGTAGTGACGGACGTGCCGCCGAAGGCCGACGGCTCGAAGCAAGTGATGGCCATTTTCAATTTCGAGGAAAAGCCGTATGCCGCGCCGATTGGGATTGAGAAAGAAGGCGATTTCAAGATTTATTCCGACGATATTTTCTTCATCGAAGATCCGCACGAGCTTTACAAGTTCTGGCCCGCCGATGTGTGGAAGGCAATCGACGCGCATCAGGTGCAGCAGGGCATGAGCGAATTGCAGGCCAGTTTTGCAATTGGCATGGGTGTGCCGGTAGGATCGGGCGATTACGGTTGGCGCACCTTGCGCTACGCAAATGACGGCAAGCCGCTGACCATCACGTTTGAGAACGACAAGGCGGTGACGATCAAGGCGGGATCGTAACCAAGCTTCGTTCCGCGCGGCGGGCGAGACGCCGGTTCCAACACGCATCTGGGCCAACAGCGAGCTTCCCTCCTTGCTCGACATCCTGTGGCGTACAATTTCGGGCATGAAAAGAATCGCGGGCATTATTTGTTTTCTCCTTCTATTTTCCATTTTCAGCATGGCCGCGCCGCGCACCATGCGCGTCGATTATTATCACGGCGGCAATTCCAAAGACGAGTGGTTTACGCTCGACCGCACCGTGCTCGAGCCGCTGGAGTGGCCTGGAAATCCCGGCAAGGCAATTGATGAGAGCGGCCTGGGCAACTACTTGTTTGAGGTTCGTGAGCAGGCAAGCGGCAAGCTCATTTATTCGCGCGGCTTCAGTTCCGTGTTTGCGGAATGGAAAACAACCGACGAGGCGCAGCATGCCAACCGCACGTTTTCAGAGTCGTTACGTTTCCCGAGCCCAGCAGGGCCGGTGGACGTAATTGTGAAAAAGCGCGACGACAAAGATCCAGGTGCCGGTTTCCATGATGTCTGGAAAACAACAGTCGATCCAAAAGATAAGTTTGTCGATCGCTCGCGTCCGCCATCGCCGGGGCCGCTCGTCACTTTGCAAAAAATGGGCGATTCGGCAACCAAGGTCGATCTGCTGGTGCTGGGCGACGGCTACACGGCGAAAGAGCGCGGCAAATTTGAAAAAGATGCGCGGCGGTTCATGGAGATGTTGTTTGCGGCCTCGCCGTTCAAAGAGCATCGCCAGGACTTCAACGTGTGGGGCTTGTGTCCGGCGGCGGAAGAATCGGGTGTGTCGCGGCCTTCGAGCGGAATCTATCGGCGATCGCCGCTGGGAGCAAGCTATGACACATTCGACAGCGAACGCTATGTGCTGACCACCGGGAACCGCACCATGCGGGATGTCGCGTCCTATGCGCCCTATGAGTTTGTCGAAATTCTGGTGAACGCAAACACATACGGCGGCGGAGGAATTTTCAATCAGTATGCGACGGTGGCCATTGATAACGCGTGGTCGACTTATGTCGGCGTCCACGAATTTGGTCATCACTTCGCCGGGTTAGCGGATGAGTACTACACATCCGACGTGTCATACCTTTCCGATCAGAAGCGAACCGAGCCATGGGAGCCGAATGCGACGGCGCTGCTCGATCCGGCAAATTTGAAATGGAAAGACTTGGTCGAGCCGGGAACGCCTTTGCCCACGCCCTGGCACAAAGAAGAATTCGAGGCCATGGAAGCGCAGATTCAGAAACAGCGGCACCAACTGCGCGCCGACGGCAGGCCCGAGTCGGAGATGGAGGAGTTATTCCGCAAAGAGCGCGGGCAGGAAGAAGCGCTGTTCCGCTCGGAGAAATACGCGGGCAAAGTGGGCGCGTTTGAAGGCGCGAATTATGAGGCCAAGGGCTATTACCGTCCGGAGCTGAACTGCATCATGTTTACGCGCTACGACAAATTTTGCGCTGTGTGCCGGAGGGCGATTGAGCGCGTGATTGGGATGTACACGTAGGAGGCTGATGAATAACTCGATTAGGCGTTGATTTTGGGTGGCGCAGCGCTCATCCCTCGCGACGCGAGGAATTTCTATCTTCTCGGCTGTCGCTGAGGCGGCTCCGGACGAATTCTACGACTTCAGGTGTGACATAGTCCGGCGGTTGGATCGTAAACGTGGGACGGTCAACCACCGGCTTCAGCGAGACGCGCTCCCAGGCGGGGCCTTTGGAGTCTGCGCCGGTTGGGTGCAACAGCACGGCATCGGCGCGGTCCAGAAATTGTTGGGCAGATGATTTGAAATCAGGCGTGGATGGATCGAGCACGGTGAGATAAAGATCAGGCTTCAAAAAGCGCAGGATGCTGTTGGATTCGATGATTGTGTTTCCGGCGGAAGCTAGGATCGTGCGAACGCGCGGCATGGCCTCGGCGAGCCGCCCTTGCTCCGCGCGCACCCACCAGGAATGATCGGCCCCGGCCACCAGAAAGCGGGACGTGTCGGATTCTCCGGAGCGATCGCGTTCTTCGGTGACAGCCCAGGAGTGGTCCCCGGTGGCGCAGTCGCAGGGCGCGCCATTGGCGGAGCAGACACCGTGTCCGTATTGCGTGATCTTCAGCGCAGTCCAGTGCCGGTCGCGGAGAGCGGCAATCAGGCCGGCGACCACGCTGGTCTTGCCAACGCTGCGGGTATGTCCGCCGATGACGATAATGGGCATGGGTCTTAGCTACGAGCTACGAGCCACGAGCTTTGAGCGAGCGATTCGTGGCGCTCGGAGGTTCTTTCTTGTTGGTCGAAATCTACGTTCTCTGTCTTCGCTACACTTTTGCCGAGTGTTCCCGATGCGGCCAAGCTCTTGTGCCTAAGCTCGCGGTTCGTAGCTCGCGGCTGGTAGCTTACTTTTCCTTGGCGGACCTCGATAAGAACGCCAGCTCTTTAAGATACTCGCGGATTGGACGAGCCGGAGTTCCCCAGAAAACCACGCCTTTGCCTCGAATTACCTTTTTCGTCGGAATGCCGCTTTGCGCGCCGAGAATCGCGCCTTCTTCGATGCGCACGTGATCCGCGATGCCGACCTGCCCACCAATGATAACGTTATCTTCAACAACTGCGCTGCCGGAAAGGCCAGTTTGTGCGGCGATTACTACATCCTGACCGATTTGAACGTTGTGGCCAACGTGAACCAGGTTGTCGATCTTCGTTCCCCGTCGAATGCGGGTTTCGTCGAGCGCGCCTCGGTCCACCGTGGAATTTGCGCCAATCTCAACATCATCTTCAATCACGAGCCTTCCGACCTGGGGAAATTGCTCGTAATGGCCGGATTGCTCGTCGCGTACATAGCCGAAGCCGTCGCTTCCGAGGACAGCGCCAGATTGCACCACCACGCGGTTGCCGAGCACAACGCCAGCATAGATGGTGACGTTCGCATCGATGCGGCAATCAGCGCCGATTTCAACTCCATCGCCGATGACTGAACCGGCGCCGATCATCGTGTGGTCGCCGATCTTGATATGGCCGCCAAGCACGACGCGGGCTCCAACTGCGACCTTTGTTCCCATCTGCGCTGAAGGCGGCACGATGGCCGAAGGATGAATTCCAGAGTGGTCTCCCGTGGAAGAGCGCAGCAGTTTCGCGGCTCGCGCAAAGGCGAGGCGAGGCTGGCTCGCGATTAGCAGCGGCTTATGAGCAGAGGCCTTAGC
>JBAVYO010000229.1:0-6034 GCA_049698855.1 Terriglobales bacterium | reverse complement strand
CTCACACACGATAATGCGGCGACGCACACGAGCAGAGTTCCAACGAGACTTCGAATCATTATTTTCCCCAATCAGATATTTCCCCGTCAGATTTTCCTCAACAACGACAAGCTTGCTGTCGCACGAGTCTGGATGAACTTTGCTCCTGTCATCCTGAGCAAGCGCGTAGGAGCGCAGCGACCGAGCGGGCGTCGAAGGATCCCCACTTCTTAACAGCTGCCGCGTCGACTTGGGGAATTCTCCCCGAAATGCCAACCTTCGCCGCACATGTCCCCTAGTGTGGCTCGTCGAGCAGATCGACATTTATGAGTCGCCGGTTTCCTCGGCGATCCCTCGGGCCCTCTGTGGCTAAAGCTTCCTAGCCGGACACCACCAATCATGCGGATCGAGGCACAATATTTAACCTCACTATATCCGGCGCACTACAGGGGATCCTGCGTCCGAAGCTTGAAACCTATTGCGTGGCGGAGAATGCAACTGCGGTAGTCTACACGGATTAGCGGCATCGTAACAGAGTGAACGAAATTGCATGGGCGTGATTAGACCATAAGGATATGGATCGGTCTGTACGGGACTGTTGTGACGCGATCCTCCGATCGCGCCCTCCGGGATAACGCCAGCACCCAGGTCGGCATCCGAAGCCTGTATACGGATCGTCGAAAGCCAAGAAGCCGTGCAAACCGCAATGACCTTTCCGATCTGCCCATTCTCGGCTCAGCTAAATCGCGATTTGACGAATGCCATGATCGGACGTGGAATATCGGACGTGGAATAATCAACTTGGCGGTGTGCAGTCGATGGTCATTAATAACAAGGCGCGGCGACTCGGCACGTCTGCGCTGCGCGTCGCGGTCATCGCCGTTGTTCTGCTCGCTCACCCGGCGCTCGGCCAACAGACCCCTGCTGCGGCTGCCTCCGGAGCTGTCGAGTTTCCGGTGTTCATGCAGCAAAACGTCGCTGCCGGCAAGACGCCCGCAGGTACCCAGGTGCAGGCCAAACTTGTCATCGCCACCCTGGTGAATCGCACAGTAATTCCGGAAGGTGCCATTTTGTCGGGAAGAGTTATCGAGTCAATGGCGATGTCCGCGAATACTCCATCCCGCCTCGCCATTTACATGGACTCCGCGCGATGGAAAGCGGGCTCGGCAGCGATCAAAGTTTATTTGACCGCCTGGTATTACCCCCTGGCATCGGAAAGTCGCGAGGAGGAGCCTACACCGTCGAGCCCGAGCGGCATGTCTCGCAACGGCAACTCTCTCCCCAGAGCGGGCAGAAGCCGCACTGCACCGCCAGCCGATGACACGGACACGGCCAGGATTTCCGCGTCAAGGATCTCGGATCATCGCCTATTGATGAAAGATGTCGAGTCTGCGCGCGATGACACTGGAGCCCTGACTCTCACGTCCAGCCACTCCAACCTCCGGCTCGATAAATTGACCGTCTATGTCCTCGCCCCCGACACCTTGCTGCCTCCGAAATAGCAGAGCGTGTATCAAAAATAGCTTTGGGTAGGTGCGAAGCATACGCTGCTTCTGAACGGCATAGGCTATCGCGCGGGGAAACGAACCTCGATGCGTCCGAAAGGCTCTCCCCTGCGACCGGGCGCTGTGGGGACCGCGATGTGCGCCTCACCTGCTGCTGTGCTGAACAGTTTGCCGAAAACCTCGAGATTCAACACCCGCCGACGATACCCTCGCCGTTGGCCGCTCGGCTCCTACGACACTCGCCGCTCGAAGCTCATACCAACCGTTGTCCAGGTTTTACGGCGCGATGACTCACGGCGCGCCGACTCGCGGCAGGTAGAAGCGAAAGAACACCTCTGGGTCGGAATCGAGACAGACTTGCACGTTGGGCGTGCCAGATTCAGTGCGGGTGTATCCTTCGTCGTCCACGCGAATACGCAGCGGCTTCACCGGACATAACTCGGGTTTGACGACATAGGCCACTGCCATGGCATCGAATAAGGTCGGTGTTAATGATCCCCAATGGTGATAGAGAAGCGTCAACTCGTCGGTAAGTGGAGTTCCGGAACGGAAGAGTATCTCGCGCTTCACCTCGTCGAGTCTTAGCTGCGTCGAGTCTAGCGGCATCATGAATACGGGCACGCCGGAGGCGAACAGCTTGCGGGCCGAGGGTATGTCGTTCTCGATGTTCCACTCCGAATCGGGGCCATGCGCGGGCGCGTAACCGACGTCCCCGTAACCGCGCTCGATTGAGCCGCCCATCAGCACCACGCGGCGCAGCTTGGCGAATGTCGCGGGATCTTTGTCGATGAGTGCGCCAACGTTGACCAGCGGGCCGATCGCCACCAAAGTGACTTCCGCGGGATAGCGGCGAATCCGATCGAGAATGAAAGTAACAGCGTCGGCATGCGAGGAGGGCGCGAACTGTCCGCTTTCCGCATAGCGGCGCTGCGTGAAGACGCTGTCGACCTTCGCCGCCTTACCCGCGACCACGGGAATGCCGGAGCGTCCGGTTTCGGCGAGCAAGCGGTCGACAAGGCGTGCGCGAGTTTCCGTGTCGCCAAACGTTGTCGAGATGCCGAGGATCTCCACCTCCGGACTGCGGAGCGCGAGCGCGACGGCGAAGGCATCGTCGATGTCGTCGCCAATGTCTGTGTCGATGATGATCTTCTCCGGCGCGGGCGTCGATTGCGGCCACGCCAACGGCACGGACAACATAAGGGCAAGAAGAAACGGGACGGACAACCTGGGGGCGAGAAGGGAAGAGAGAACAATTCCTGAACCGCGGAGCATGGAGATTCCTTTGTCGAGCAAAGTATGACACAGCGCCTGGAGACTTTGCTGAACGCCGCGACCGCAGCGAAGGATTGTTCCTCTACTGCCGAGCTTTCCAGTAACCCGGTTTCCGGCGGCCATGGGCCACGGCAAAGACGGTTACTTCCAAGAGCCACTCTCGATAGACGATAGCGAATGGAAATTGCCGGAGAGTGTATTTGCGGAAGTCGCCGAAGTAGGAGGGCCAGCGCTGAGGAGCCTCCCTGATTCTTTCGATTGCTTGCCGGATGACAACCGCAAACTCTTCTGCGGCGATTGGACTTTGATCCCGGTACCAGGCCAGCGCTGCCAGATATTCCTGCTCCGCTGCGGGGTGGAGACGGAGCGGCTTACTTTCCATCGAGGAGCGCGCGCCCTTTTTGCTGAACTGACTCCCAAGAGACGGTTTTCACCTGGCCCGCTTGAACTTCGTGCGAGCGGCGACTGATCTCATCTTGCCATGCAGCATCCACGTCCGGATCTTGGATTGCTTCCAAGCTGGCAATCAAATTACCTGCCAGTTCGGCCCGCTCCTTGTCGGGAAGGGTTAGAGCCTTTTGCAGGAGCTCGTGGGCCTCGTGGGTCATACGGGGATTATAGCTCGGATGCTCTCCCTCGGCGGCTAAAGCCATCAGAAGTTGTGGCCTGAATCGCCGCGCTGGAAGCGCTGCGTCACCCAAACGCTCTCCCATGTTAGCGCGCAAGGAACGCGCGAACCTGGGGCACCTAGCGCTCCTCAGAGTAAACTGGACGCGACAGGCAGCGACAACCGCCTGAGGCGATGGAATGTCGAAAGATGAAGCTTTTGCGTGGATACAGGAGTTTCCTGGAGCGGTGACCGTGTGCGATCGCGATGGCATAATTTTGGCGATGAACGATAAGTCAATTCGCACTTTTCAGGATAGCGGCGGAGCCGCGCTGGTCGGGTCGAATCTGTTCGATTGCCATCCCGAACCGTCGCGCAGCAAGGTGAAGGAGTTGCTGAAGGCTGGGCGCAGCAACGTTTACACCATCGAAAAGAGGGGAATCAAGAAGCTGATCTATCAGTCTCCTTGGTATAAGGATGGATCGTATCGAGGCTTTGTAGAACTCTCCCTGGAAATTCCCTCCGAGATTCCACATTTTGTGCGCGAGGGGTGAGCCGCAGGAATATCGGAAAAGGAAGCTAAGCGGCTGATCGCATGTGTGGTGGCGAGCGAAATGTTTAACACCCTGAAATCGCAACGGACGTTCGATCTCGATGGATACGTAAAAGCGCTCAACCGCCTTCCCGAGATGCTCTGGGAGTAAGGCCAAGTGGCCTCTCCGAGGTTAGCGCGCAAAGAACGCGCGCGAACCTTGGGCACCTGGCAATCCTTCCAGTACCATGACATGGTTTTCGTGGCTCCTGTTTGTTCTCAAAGACGACTTTTGGAGAACCTGTCATTGTGAGTGATCTATGAATATCGAACAAGCGAAGATTGGAATTACGCAAAAAAAGCCCCGCTCTTGCAAGCGGGGCTTTTGATTTTACTGACAGCTGATAACTGAGAGCTGACAGCTGCGCGGGCGGGGGCGCCCGCGCTACATATTCCTAGTACATGCCGTCCATGCCGCCGCCGCCCATCGGAGCTTCCTTCTTTTCAGGAATCTCCGAAACCAGGGCTTCGGTGGTCAGCATCAGGCTGGCGATGGAGCCGGCGTTGGTGAGCGCGGTGCGCACAACCTTCGTCGGATCGAGCACGCCTGCCTTGACCAGATCTTCGTACTCGCCGGTCTGGGCGTTGTAGCCGAAGTTCACGTCCTTGGAGTCGTAGACCTTGCCGAGGACAACCGCACCTTCTTCGCCGGCATTCTCGACGATCTGGCGCAGAGGCTCTGTGATGGCGCGCTTCACGATGTTGACACCGATCTGCTCGTCACCTTCCAGCTTCAGCTTATCGAGCGCAGGGACGCAGCGCGCTAGCGCTACGCCGCCGCCGGGGACAACGCCTTCTTCCACGGCCGCGCGCGTCGCATGCATCGCGTCTTCCACGCGGGCTTTCTTTTCCTTCATTTCGGTTTCGGTTGCGGCGCCGACTTTAATGACGGCCACGCCACCGACCAGTTTCGCCAACCGCTCTTGCAGCTTCTCGCGGTCGTAGTCGCTGGTGGTCTTGTCGATCTGGCCACGAATTTCCGCCACGCGGCCCTGGATCTTTTTGTTATCGCCCTTGCCTTCGACGATGGTCGTGTTGTCCTTGTCGATGGTGATCTTCTTGGCCTGGCCGAGGTCGCTCACCTGAACGTTCTCGAGCTTGATACCGAGATCTTCGGTGATGGCCTTGCCACCGGTCAGAGTGGCGATATCTTCCAGCATTGCCTTGCGGCGATCGCCGAATCCGGGAGCCTTCACGGCCGCAACGTGTAGCGTGCCGCGCAGCTTGTTGACGACGAGAGTAGCGAGCGCTTCGCCTTCCACGTCCTCAGCAATGATGACGAGCGGCTTGCCGCTCTTGGCGATCTGCTCGAGCAGCGGGAGCAGGTCTTTCATGTTGCTGATTTTCTTTTCGTGGATCAGGATGTACGCGTTCTCGAGAATGGCTTCCATGCGCTCGGGATCGGTCACGAAATAAGGAGAGAGGTAGCCGCGGTCGAACTGCATGCCTTCGACTACGTCGAGCTGGGTTTCTAGCGTCTTCGCTTCTTCAACCGTGATGACGCCGTCCTTGCCAACTTTCTTCATCGCTTCGGCGATGATCTTGCCGATCGTCTCATCGTTGTTGGCCGAGATGGTGCCGACCTGCGCGATGTGGTCGCCCTGGATCTGCTTGGAGAACTTATCCAGTTCGCCGGGCTTGCGATTGCCTTCCTTGTCGAGGCTGCCGCAAATCGCGACGACGGCCTTTTCAATGCCGCGCTTCAGGGCCATTGGATTGGCGCCGGCTGCGACGGTCTTCACGCCTTCGCGGAAGATTGCCTGGGCCAGAACCGTCGCGGTGGTGGTGCCATCGCCGGCGATGTCGCTGGTCTTCGAAGCAACTTCGCGGACCATCTGCGCGCCCATGTTTTCCTGCGCGTCTTTCAGATCGATTTCTTTCGCTACGGTCACGCCGTCCTTGGTGATGGTCGGCGAACCGAACTTCTTTTCGATAACAACGTTGCGGCCCCGGGGGCCGAGAGTAACCTTCACAGCGTCAGCGAGAATGTTGACGCCGCGGAGAATGGCCTGGCGGGACTCTTCTCCGTGAATGATTTGCTTTGCCATGTTGAATGCTCCTATTCGAATGTGTGCAGGC
>JBAVYO010000228.1:0-4644 GCA_049698855.1 Terriglobales bacterium | reverse complement strand
CTTTACAAATTTCTACTCAACTTTCCGCAACCCCCTCATCCCCCAACGTTCTAATGAGGTACGGGGGCCGGGCTGCCACGACTTCCCCACAATTATTAGGAGGTTGTAATGGATACCCGAACGACAGTCCTTTATGTAGATGACAACCCCAGATCCAGCCGCCTGCTGGCAGGCATTCTCGAACAATGTGGTTTTCGCGTCACCGCCAAAACTGATCCCGCCGAAGCGCTCGCGCTCTGCCGCCGCGCCAGCTTCGACCTCGCTCTTCTTGATTACGAAATGCCCACCATAAACGGATCGCGCCTGGCGCGCGAAATCAAATCTTTCATCCCCGATCTCCCGATCGTCCTCATCTCTTCGCGCGCCGAACTTCCGGCCCACGAACTCGAGTTTGTCGACGCCCACTTTGGTTTCGGCTCCTCGCTCGACGATCTCCTCTGGTCCATGCGAATCCTGTCCACTCCAAAGGTAGTCGTGCGCGAACCAGCCGAAGCGCATTTTTCTCATCCTGTGCCTCTGAAGGACTCGCGCTGGTGGGATTCCACCTAGAAGAGGCTTCGGGCTGCGAGCCACGAGTCACGAGCACCCATGTGATCGCTCGGAGCTCGAGGCTCGTAACTCGTAGCTTCTCCTACTTCCACGCGCTCGGTGTCTTCAAATATGCGATCACCGCGCGCGCATCGGCCTCGCTCATGCGAAACGGCATCATGGGAAAGTCCAGCGGCTTGCCATCCGTCCAAATTCCAGTCGTCAATAGTTTCACCATGTCGACGTCGCTCGCGGGAGGAGTTCCTCCAATTCGTGGCGCCAACAAGGGCCATTTCGCCTGCGATTGCGCGGGCATCCACGGCACCGCCGCGCCCTCCAGCCACCGGCTTCGATCCAGCTTGCCGTTCATGTCGCGCGGAGTGTGGCACTGCCCGCACATGGCCACATCCTCCACCAAATATTTACCGCGAGCGAGGTCTCCCGTACCCGCATTCGCCGCCGTCTTTCCTCCGGCGGAGGCGTTCGCTCCGGCTTGGCGATCCTGCCCATCCATATACCGAGGCAGCCCGATCAAAGCCGCCGTAGCCATGACAAGAAAAGTGCCGAGCCACATCTTCGACAACCACTTCTTACGGGTGCCGCGATCCATTCGATTCGTCATAATCAATTCCTCGCTTCGATAGTTATTTAATATCTCACACCGGAACGCCGCCGCCGAGTGAGCCATGCGAGCACACATAAGAATACTTCGGAGCAAAGAAAATCCGCGAGTGCCGCGCCACAACAAATGGCCACGCCAACTCGCGGATTCCCGTGATTGATCTAACTCGCTACTTCTTCACCCGATCACACGATGTCGCGGTGTTCGGCCTCTGTTTGCCTTCCCAGGTCCATAAAGTGCAGATCGCGTTCCTCATCCCGCACGGAACTCAGAGCCGCCATCACTTCGCGGAGATAGTAGACCGTTCCTATAAACAAGCAGATCAATCCCACCACAAAAACAATTACAGCCGCCACCGCAGCCTGCTGAAAGTAGAGGCCAAGCCCCAGCAGCATGCAAGAAGCGATGGTCGCGGCCAGCGAAAGAAGCGAAAACTGAAAGCTCAGCCGAATCATCTCCGCGCGCTTTTCAATGGACGCGATCTGCGTGCTGTAAGCTTCGGCTTCCTGTAGGCGGTCGTTGCGCGTGGCGTCGTACCTGGCGTGCACAAACTGGCGAAGCCGACTCACGATGCCCATGAGACGCACATTGATCGAAAGAATGAGCAACGAAGCTGCCGAAATAAAAATGGCTGGCGCGAGGAAAGCTTGAAACAGGCGTCCGATGTCGTTCATATCTGAGGCCGATTGTAGTTGCCGCGCCGTAGGTTTTGGTGTGATCGACCGCACTTTGACGCGCACCAAAGAGCGAGCTCAGAATTTCGCATGGCGTCCGTGTCCCCAATTACTCAAACTGCGCTGTCACACGTTCTTTGTCTGCCGAAAGCCTGGGTACGCTCTGATTAAGTCTCTCGGGTTCTCTGTGCACCTCCGTGCACCCTGTGGTTTGCGCTTTTTGCTGAGACTTAATCGGACCTCCCCTGGATGCGAGAGCCAATAGCCGAGCAGCGAAAGCCGAGAGCCGTCCGCCAACGCCTAGCGCCCCACGCCCGCCTTCTGCTAGTTTGAATAGTTTGCCATTCGCCATTTCGCAACCTTCTGGGGTGAATATCAATGCCAGCGATTAAATTCCGTGGAGTGGACTTCATCAATTTCGACTCTTTGCTGACCGACGACGAGCGCTTGGTGCGCGATACCGCCCGCAAGTTCATCGAAGAGAATCTCGTCCCCATCATCGAAGAGTGCAACCGCGCCGGCCGCTTTCCGCGCGAACTGGTAAAGCCTATGGCCGAACTGGGCTTCTTCGGCGCGTCGCTGCAAGGCTATGGCTGCGCGGGCATGGGCAATGTCGAATACGGACTGGTCACGCAGGAACTGGAGCGCGGCGACTCCGGCGTGCGCTCGTTTGTGAGCGTGCAATCGGCGCTGGTCATGTATCCGATTTACACCTTCGGCTCCGATGACCAGAAAAATACCTGGCTGCCCGCAATGCAGAAAGGCGAAAAGATAGGCTGCTTCGGGTTGACCGAACCAGGCTTCGGCTCCAACCCAAGTGGCATGCGCACCCGCGCAAAAAAAGTTGGCAAAGAGTACGTGCTCAACGGCGAGAAGATGTGGATCACCTCGGGCTCGATCGCCGACGTCGCCGTCATCTGGGCGAAGGTGGAAGATGAGAAGGACAAGATTCGCGGCTTCCTCGTCGAAACCGACCGGCCCGGATTCAAGGCCGACGACATTCATGGCAAATGGTCGCTGCGCGCCTCGGTCACTTCGGGGCTTTCGCTTCAGGATGTGCGCATTCCGGAATCAAATCTTCTCCCCGGCTCCGGCGGTCTGAAGTCTCCGCTGATGTGTCTGAATCAGGCGCGCTATGGAATCGCCTGGGGCGCGGTGGGAGCGGCCATGAGCTGCTATGACTGCGCATTGCAGTATTCCCTGCTCCGCAAACAATTCCGCGATCAGCCGATCGCCTCGCATCAGCTCGTGCAGGAAAAGCTGGCATGGATGATCAGCGAAATCACCAAAGCGCAGTTACTCATTCTGCAAGTTGGACGCCTGAAAGATTCAGGCAAAGTCGAGCACCAGCACATCTCGATGGCGAAGAGAAACAACGTCTGGATGGCGCTCGAATGCGCCCGCATGTCGCGCGACTTACTGGGCGCAAACGGCATCGCCGACGACTATCCAATCATGCGCCACCTGATGAATCTCGAATCGGTAAAGACCTACGAAGGCACGCACGACATCCACACCCTGATCATCGGGGCAAACGTAACGGGCCTGGACGCGTTTTAGGCTGACGCCTGTTGAGATGAGAACTTGCATTTTCTGCGGCGAAAGGGCAAACACGCTAGAGGACGCATGGCCACAGTGGCTACTCGCATCGATCGGGGACTGCCATCCACGTTCGACGACCGAAGCGTTGCTGGCTCCCGACAGGCCGCCAATCAACTGGCTTGGGCCTGAGGTGAAGATCAAGTGCGTCTGCAAGACTTGCAACAATGGGTGGATGAGTAAGTTGGAAGCGAAGGCAAAGCGATCTCTGGCGTCTCTGCTAAATGACCTGGCCCTTCCCTTGAATTCCAACGAACAATTGTGCCTGTCTCTTTGGAGCACCAAGACGGCAATGGTGTTCGAGCAGACGAGCAGAGCCCAAGCGCCTTTTTATTCTAAGGCGGACAGGAATCGTCTTAGGTCTGGTGAGTTACCGCCTCTTACGACGATCTGGATTGGTCGTTACGGACAGAGCAATATGCTTTATGGCGAAGCCAGAAAGTTGTATGAGCGCACTTCGAGAAATGACAATCCCTTTTGCGATGGCCATGCCACAACCTTTGTCATTCGGCGTCTCGTTATCCAGGCCCTGACTTTGCGGGTAAAACCTGCATTCGAAAACCGCGATGTGACACTCCACATCAAGCCAGGTCCATGGGACTATTCCTTGATCCAACTCTGGCCCATCGCGAATCAAGTCGTGAAATGGCCGCCCGAATTGAGTTTTGACAACTCCACGATAAGTTGTGAAGACTTAAGCAGAAGGTTCGTTGCAGATCGATGAATCTTCTTCACTCCCGGATTCATCGGATCAATCGTCACACTTCGGCCGCATTCTTCGCCAGCGCTTCCCGCAGCACCATCTTGATATACGTCTGGTACCCGACGCCTTTTTGTGCCGCCAATCGCCGCGCGGTATCCAAGTCCTCTTTCGCAATGCGAAGCGTTATTGGCTGCGAGGATTTCTCGCCCCGCAGCAAGCTGTTCAGAGTCAGCGGGCGCTTCTGCTTCATCCGCTGCCGGATTTCCGACTCGATTTCGGACCGATGAGCGTCCCACCACGCCGCTTCTTCGGCTTCACTGGAAAACTTCGGAATCGTTGCCTGTCCCATTCTTGCCTTTGCCATGTCTATTGCATCTCCCATTGCCCGAAGTAGAGTTCCGCGGTTTCTCTGTCCGCGGCCCAGCCCGTTATTGGACGTATCGCCTCCGCCCGAACCGCGAATACGATAACCAATATGCGGCCATTTCGTGTCGCGCCGACGGCAAGCCAGCGTTGCT
>JBAVYO010000227.1:0-4639 GCA_049698855.1 Terriglobales bacterium | reverse complement strand
GGCTTTGACAGTATCAACCTCGTCACAGACGGAAAGGTGCGCGAACTTTCCGCCCTCAACGGCATCCTCTACGAATTTCTCCCGCCCGAGGATCAAAAACCCTCCGAGGAACGGGTGGTCGATCACGTCATCCTGAAAGCCGATATCCGCGACTCTTCCCGTCTTACTCGCTCCCTCATGGCCAAGGGCATGAACGCGGCCTCCTACTTCAGCCTTAATTTCTACGATCCGGTCAACAAGCTGATCGCCGCCTACGGAGCGACCAAAGTCTTCGTCGAAGGGGACGCCATCATCGTCGCCCTGCTCGAGCGTGACAGCGAAGTGCGTCTCGGCGTCGGTCGCGCCTGCGTGCTGGCATGGGAAATTGTCAGCCTGCTCCACGGATACAACGAACTGCTGCGCCGTTCCGGCCTGCCGCCCATGGAAGTCGGCCTCGGCATCTCCTACCAAAACTCGCCCCCGCTTTACCTGGTGGATGGCGAACACCGCATCATGATCTCCGATGCCATCAATGAGAGCGATCGCCTTTCCTCCTGCAACAAGCGTGTCCGCAAGCGCGTTGCCGACGAGGCTGGATCGTTCCGCGTCTTCACGCTGCAAATTGGCGGCGAAGAGGCTGGCGCAGAGGTGAACAACAAAGAGGTGAACAACGAAGCGGCGAACAACGGGGAAGCAAGCAATGGCGCTGCGATTGGAGCGGGGGCCAACAGCGGTGGAGCAAGCAAAGCCGGAGCAAGCAACACCGCATCGGTCGGAGCCGGCGACGCCATCCACGAAGACCTGCGCATCAACTACAACGTCGGCGGAATCTGCCTGAGCGAAGCCGCCTTCCAAAAGCTGCGCCGGGAGATTTCACTCACTTCGTGGCAAGCCGATTTCAATCGCCCTGGTTTCAACGTTCCGTGGGTCGATCGCGAAGGAGAATTCTTTGTCGGAACCGTGCCGGTCGGCAACGGCATATTCCGCCGCATCGCAATCCGCACCAGCCGCGTCGCCCAGGTCGATATCCGCGATCTCTCCATTCACCGCTGGACCGACGGTCACTACTACGAAGTCTGCGCCGACCCCGCTGTCTACGCCGCTCTGCCCGGCGAAAAATCCGCCGCCGCCGAGAAATCCTAGGAGGTTCAAAATCCTGGAGATCCCTGAATAAGCTTCGAGGTCCTCTGTGTACTCCGTGGCTAAAGCCTTCTACAGATAGCAAATGAGAACTCGAGGCGTCGAAAGGGCTAAAATCCGGTAGTGGGTCAGTTTGAATTTTCACAGCGGATCACAGGCGAAATGTTGACACTTGAGATACAATTTCGGGCTGTGTCCCGCATAGTTGATCCGGTCGGCCAATTCGAGGCAGCCTTACGGACGCTGGAACTCCGGCGCAAGTCGCGCATCTTTGCAATCGTTCACACGAGCGAGCCGCATCACCTCTGTCAGCCTGAGTTTTGGACGGCATTGCGTCGCAGAGAACAATTTGACCCAAAGGGGACACTGGAAATCCTCGTCCATTCTGGCGGTGGCCATGCCAATGTTGCTTACCGTTTGGCCAAGTTCTTTCGCGGACACTGCAAACGATTAAACATCCTGATTCCGATGGTAGCAAAGAGTGCTGCCACCCTCCTATGCTTGAATGCCGATACCATTTACATGGGAGAGTTCGCAGAACTTGGCCCACTGGATGCTCAATTGAAGGACGAGGTAGAGAAGGGACAGGAGTTTTTCTCACCGCTCGACGAATTTAAGTCGATGGAGTACATGAAGGAATATGCCACGGGGATTCTAGATTACTTTGGGTGGACGCTTGCGGATCGGGGGATGAGCCTAAAACAGGCCCTCCATGAAGCAATCACGGGGACAGTGGGATTAATGAATCCACTGTATTCGCACGTTGATCCAAGTCGTGTAGGCTCTTACAGACGCGCCCTTCTGGAAGGTGAGGAATACGCGAAACGCTTGTTAAACTCGAACCATCATCCTGATGCAGACGAACTGGCCGAGCACCTGGTTTGGGACTATCCCGCGCATGATTTCGTCATAGACTTTGAGGAAGCTGCCACTCTCGGGTTGCCAGTGCAGCGGCTTCCCATTACCCAGGAAAAACTGTTAATCGACTCTTTGACAGGATTGATGAGAAATGAAATTCCGTACCTTGGATTCGCAAAACCAACCGACCGTAAGCCCGCTGTTAAGAGGGGAAGCAAGAAAAAGCTGCCCACTCCCGTCACAGCAGCCACAAACGGGCCAAAGCGCACGGCAGCGTGAGCGGTCACTGAGAAGGATGCTGGCTAGGCTACGCTCTATGCGCCCGTCTGAGCGTGCTCGCCTTTTCCGCGAGAAGGCATCCTAGCCACGTTCCCACTTGGTTAGGGCTTTTGTGAGTGCTTCTTTTTCTAAAGGGGAAGCACGCACGACTGGCTTGGGAAGCAGCGCACGCGGTTCCTCAATCTGCCAGTTATGATCTGTCAATCCTGCTTGCATAGCCGGTGTGACACGTAGCGTCTGATGCACGCAAAAGACGTGGTAACGCATGTAATGGGAGAGCAACCGAGTGACGGTGATTGTCTTCTTTCTTGGCCGCTTTAGCATATCAAGATGTTCCCGTGTTAAACTCGATTTTGTTACGTAAGGTCGCGCCCAGTCGTTCTCCCCCATTTCGGCATCTAAAACTACAATTGACAAAATATGGTTTGCTGGTAAGCTTGCGAGCCAACGGAGAACCCCCAGAAAATGCCCAAAACTCAAAACAGAGTGGTTGGTATCAAGTGGGTGTCCAAAGCCGGATTAAAGAAGGCGCTGGACTCCAGAGCCAGACGTGTGCTTGGAGTCTCTGGTGTCGATTTTGAGAGGCGGTATTCGAAGGGAGCCTTGGGGTCGAGATCGTTAGACGGGAAGACGGGTACTGTGGAGCTTGCTGCCCTGTGCTTCTTTGCCAAGGATCAGAGTGCCAGCAAAAAACGCAAATGAGGCAGACAACGACTTTGCATACTTCTTTCGCGAATCTCTCTCCGTCGTAACCAATTCGTACTTAACTGGTCGCAGAGAAGGAAACAAGCGTGTTCTGCTCTACGAGCCTCCAGTTAAGTTAGAGCGTAAAGGCGGCGATCCCCTCTATATGGGGGTCACGCAAACCTATCTAATTTCAAAAGCTAATGCCGGATTCAAGGCCACGACGACCAGCTACAGCTATGAATTGCTGGTCAAGAAAGATAGGAATCTGGAGACACTCGTTGAATTTCATTGGCATCCAGAACTTACTGCGAACCTGAAATGGCCGCATGTCCATATAAAAGGGAATACGGCAGAGGGCGAGCTTGGACGCAAGCACTTCCCTACGGCGCGATTGGCAGTCGAGGATTTTCTCAGATTCCTGATACGGGACTTCGATGTTAAACCGCAATTACCGTATGCGACATGGAAGGAAATTTTGACTCGAAACAAGAGAGAGTTCGCGGTAAATGCGAGTTGGCTGTACTGGAAACCATTGATCTAGTAATCAGGATTTATCTGCCCTGCTTTTCTTCCACCGTGCTCTAAGCCCTTGCCGATGGTCATGCATTGTCCTGATTCTGTGTTCTGTGACACTCATGGACGCACATGACAGGCTTGTCGGGGTATTCATCTTATTGCAAGAGGCAGGGGCACTCCCAACAGTTTCCCGCCGCACATTGCGCGGATACTGTAGTCAGGATTTACGGTTCTTGACCGGGGGCGAAGTATTTCCACTCAGCCATGTCGCCTACCATGCCACAGATGGGATGCTAGCGAGACTGTGCAAATCCAAACTGACCCACTACCTAAAACCCTTCCTAACCCGGAACGGAATCTCCACCACCGCCTCAACCGCCACCGGCTTACCCGCTCGCAGCGCCGGCATGAATTTCCATCCCGCCAGTGCATTCTTGGCCCAGCCATCCAGCCGGTCATCGGGGCTATTGAGCACGCGAATCCCATCCACCCGCCCATCCGCGTGGATCACCGCATACAGCGTGACCGTCCCATGCACATTGCTCCGGATCAACTCCAGCGGATAACCCGGATCCGACTTCTCCATCGGCAGCGGCTGTAGCAGATCCTGCTGCTTCGGGTCCGGCTCCAATTCGGCAAAGTGCATCACCCAGCTTCCGGTCGTCGAATTCAGATTCGGCATATTGAGCGTTGTTCCGTAAAGCCGCCGGTCTCCGAAAACCTCCCGGTCCGCCTGAGTGACTTTTTCGTCGGCAATCGCCGCCGCCGCGCGTCGCCCCGGTATCGCGCCCGTGCCATTCGCCGATGCCATCTCGCTCGCACCGTCGTCCGCGCCATCGCGTGCAATCGCCCCATTCGCTCCCGGAGCCGCTCCCACGCGCAATCCCGCCGGCAACTGTCCGTTGCGCGTCTTCGCGCCTGTCCCGTTTCCCGCCGTTTTCGATCCCGCAAAATCCGGAGCTCCCGAGGCCCCCGCTTTCCCCTGCGGACCCGCCTCAAAACTTCCCCTGCGATTTCCTCCCGGCACCGTAACCGGCCCGGTCGGCGTTACGGGATGAATCCCCAACGCGACCAGCCGTCCCGACGAGCCGCCCGTGCCGCCGGAAACGCTCGGTGCGGGTGCGACGGCCTGCGTGCCCGCCGCCAGATCCTTGCCCCCAGCCTGTCCACGTCCATAGAT
>JBAVYO010000226.1:0-5708 GCA_049698855.1 Terriglobales bacterium | reverse complement strand
CTCTGGAACCCGGCGTACTTCTATGCCCTAGCCATCTGGGACGCCGTGCTTCTCGCCGCCTTTCTGCTTGACTGGTTTCGGCTTCCGCGTGCCGCCACCTTGCACGTGAAGCGCGAATGGCACACCTCGCTTTCCATTCAAGTTGCGTCCGAAGTCAGCATCGCGGTGACCAATTCAACGACACGGATCTTCGCATCAGCGTCATGGACGAACTCGCGCCTTCGCCGTGGCATCGACTGACTTGGCTGAACCTCATCGCCCGGGCGGGCGGTATCGCGAGCGTCGAACAGAAGTTTGTTCCGGGTGAACGCGGCGACATTCCCCTGGGACGTGTCTATCTCCGCTATCGCTCGGTCCTCGATCTGGCCGAGCGCTGGGTCGTTGCCGACTTACGGCAAACGGTGCGCGTGTACCCCAATTTCGAACATGCCGGCAAGCACTCCGTGTATCTTGCCCGCAGCCGCCAGATCGAATTACAGATGCGCTTGATGCGCCTGCGCGGTTCGGGCTCCGACTTCGAGAGCCTGCGCGAATACCGCGAAGGCGACGAAATCCGCAATATTTGCTGGACCGCGACCGCCCGCCGCGGCAAAGCCGTAACTAAGACGTTTCGCGTCGAGCGCAGTCAGGCGGTGTGGCTCACTCTCGATTGCGGGCGACTCATGCGCACTCGTCTGGAAGGCTACAGCAAGCTCGATCGGGCAGTGGATGCCGCCCTCTGCCTGTCGCAACTCGCCCTCTATTCCGGAGACCGTGTCGGCCTGCTCGCTTATGGCCGTGCTATTAACCAACGCGTTTTGCCCGGACGCGGCGCCGCGCAATTGCGCCATATCGTCGAACAGTTGGCCGTAGTCCGAAGTGAAGTTCCGGAGGCAGACCACATCCGCGCCGCCGCCACGTTGCTTTCCTTGCAAAGGCAACGTGGTCTGATCCTCTGGATCACCGACCTGGCCGAAACCGCCATGACCCCCGAAGTGATTGATGCCGCCGGCCAACTTCTATCGCGCCACCTGGTCATCTTTATTGTGATTGCGCAGCCAGAAGTGAAGCGTCAGGCGGCCGTGGCCCCTGGCAATCCGCAACAGATGTACGAAGCGGTGGCCACGCAGGAAGTAGTTTTTCGACGCGAACTGCTGCTGGGGCGACTGCGCGAACACGGAGCCCTGTGTGTGGAGGTTGCGCCGCATCAACTTTCAGCAGCCGTGCTCAACCAGTATTTGTCGGTGAAGGAAAGGAATCTGATTTAGCCGCAGGTCGAGTTCTGAGCGTAATCTGATTTCGCCAGAAATCAGTCCCACGTAGGTGGTCTCGCGAAGCCCAATGTTTACCGAGTTCGAGCAGGAATACGGGAAATTGAGCAACGAGGAACTATTGCAATTAGCTTCTGATAGCTCGTCGCTTGTTGATGAGGCTAAGGCTGCGTTGGATTGTGAGATGCGCAACCGTGGCCTGACGGATGATGATTTGGCAAGATATCAAGACCTGCTGAAACGAGATGAGCAGCGCGAGACGAGGAAGAAGGTCAGGAAACTTCGCCGAAAGACGGATTCTTGGGTTGACGGTGTCGTCACGTTGTTTTGGTCAGCCTTTGGCGTCTCGCTGATCTGGATCGCTTATCTTGCGCTTCCTCCCCGATACCACTTCTCACCAGATTGGCAAGAAGCCGCTGGATACGTGATGCTCGCCTCTGTGTTCCTCGTCGCGGCTGGTTTCGGCCCTTGGTTAAGAAAAGTAGCGTTTTGGATTTCACTACTGATCTCTTCCGTCACTCACGCATTTATTATTCACGGTTGGATCGTGCGACTAGGTAGCCTCGATGGTTATAGCCGTCGCGCTTACCGGGATGTGGCGATACTGCTAGGCCCGGTGCTATTTTTCGTCGTATATGGATGCGGATATTTCCTCCGTTGCAAATTGCGGGCGAACGGGTGGGGATCGAAAGCAGATGACTATTGTTAAATCGATATTACACTCGTTGACAGCAGCGTGAGCTCGATCTAAGCACTGCGGAATTCGCGACGCTCGTCACCTCCAAGCATATTCCCTAAAGGAAGCTCTTATTAAGTCTCTGGGTTTCTCCGTGTTCCTCCATGTACCCCGTGGTTCGTGCTCTTAGCTGAGCCTTAATCCAGTGTCACCTCCTCACCACACTTCGCACTTCTTGTCGCCTTGCCGCACCATGGGAGCGTCCGCCTTACAGCTGAATGCCTTCTCGAACTCCGGCAGATTAGATAGCGGGCCATTTACCCGATATTTGGCCACGGGATGCGGGTCGGCTTGCATCATCACGCGCTGGGCCTCGATGCGGATTTCATCACCCCGCCACTGACCCCATGAGATAAAGAACTGCTGCTCCGGAGTGAAGCCATCGATATTCTGACGGGGCTTGCCGGCGAGGGACTTCTCGAAAGCCTGGTAAGAGATTTTCGCGCCGCCGAGATCGCCGATACTTTCTCCGAGCACAAGTTTGCCGTTGTGGTGAACGCCTTCTTCAATGAAATAGTGATCGAACTGATCGGCAACGCATGCGCCGCGCTGCTGGAATTGTTTCAGGTCGGCATCGGTCCACCAGTTGCGAAGGCGGCCCTGGTAGTCGTACTGTGCGCCCTGGTCGTCGAAGCCATGAGAAATTTCGTGGCCGATGACCACTCCGATGGCGCCGTAGTTTACCGCGTCCACGGCTGAATTATCGAATGCGGGAGGTTGCAGAATGCCCGCGGGGAAAACGATTTCATTCAGTTGCGGATTGTAGTATGCGTTGGAGGTGGGAGGAGACATACCCCAGCGTCCGCGATCCACCGGCTTGCCGATGGTGGCGCGATCGTCCTCGACTAGGAAGCGGCGCGCGGCCAGGTTGTCTTCGAAGAACGCGTCGGGCCGCACGTCGACTTTGCTGTAGTCCTTCCACTTGTCGGGATAACCAATTTTCGGATTAAAAGTAGCGATCTTGGCCATCGCCTTTTCCTTGGTGTCGTCGCTCATCCAGGGACGGCTGAGGATGTCATCGCGCATGGCCGCAAGCAGGTTACGCACCATCTCCTGCATGCGTGCCTTGGCTTCGGGCGGGAAGTACTTCTCGACGTATTTCTTGCCGAGAGGATCGCCGAAAAGCTCGTCGGTCGATTCCACGCAGCGTTTCCAGCGCGGCTTGATTTCACTGGTGCCGGTCAGATACTTGCCATTGAAAGCGAAGTCTTCTTCAACCAGAGGGTCGGACAGGATGCTTGCGGTGGAATTAACGAGTTTCCACTTGAGATAGATCTTCCAGTCCGCCAGTGAGACCTGCTGCAATTGGCGGTCGAATTCCGCCAGGTATTTGGGCTGGTCCACATTCATGTCGACGTCTTGCGGTAATTGCTTGTGCTTGAAGTATTCCGCCCAGTCAAAGTGAGGGACCATGGCCTGCAACTGTGCGAAGGCGGTGTTGTGGTCGGTGGCGGAGGGATCGCGCAGCGTGACGTTGTCGAGCGATGCCTCGGCGAATTTTGTTTCCATGGTCATGACGGTCTGCGCGGCGCCGGCCGCGGACTTCTGGTCCCAGCCCATCAGCGTGAACATTTTGGTGACATGCTCCTGATACTTGTCGCGGGCTTCCTTGAACCGGGCATCGGGTTTGAGGTAATAGTCGCGGTCGGGCAAGGAATATCCATTCGCGAAAATGTCGGCCAATATCAAGGTGGGTTTGTGCGGATCCTGGCTGCCGCCCAGACCGAAAGGCGCAAGCACACCAAAATCATGAAGGTCGCTCATGACGATTTGCAGTTGCGCCATGTCGCTGGCTTTGTCGATCTGCTCCAACAATGGTTTCAGCGGCTGAATGCCGCGCGCGTTGACTTTCGACTCGTCGATGCAAGCGGAATAGTAGCTGCCGATGATCTGCTCGGAGGTGCCGGGAGCGGCAGAATGATCTTTGGCGGCTTGTTCTTCAATCTCGCGAAGCTGGTCCTTGGTTGCCTCGCCGGAAGCCCAGCGCTTGCTCCAGCGCGTCATGGACGCGGGAATGGGATTATTGGCGCGCCACGTGCCGTTGGCGAATTGAAAGAAATCGCCGCAGGGATCGGCTTTGCGGTCAAGATCAGTCGGATCGATTCCATGGAGAGATGAGGTCTGAGAGAACAAGGCGGAGGGGCACAGGGCAAGCAGCAAGGCAATTCTTAGAAGGCGCATGAAGAGCTCTTTTCTCTGGAGTGACCGGTGATCGGTCGCGTCATCAGCTTATCGCGAGCATTGTAAACGAAAGTCGCGCCCGCTTCTCGGAGAGACGAGACGTGGGTGACGTAACATCCCGATTGCACTCGTTGACGGAGGCGTGAGCGAAAAATTTAAAGACTGAGGAATTTCGAGCTTCGTCACCTTCGAGCATTCCCCTCGGGGGAGCTCTGATTAAGTCTCCGGGTTCCTCCGTGCACCTCCGTGTAGTCCGTGGTTTGCGCTCTTTTGCTGAGTCTTGATCAAAGCTTCCTTAGAGGCGAGGCAAGCTTGCTCCCGACGAGGCCACTGGATCCGTCGCGCCCTTCCGCCATCCGCGAGCCAGATAAGCCACGAACAGCCCAAAGATACCCGCTGCCAGCGCAAACTTGAATGGCACTGCTACCGACGATGGTGAAAAGAACCCTTCGATTGTCCCGGCCACAATCAGCATGGGGATGATTCCTACCAGCAACCGGACCGCTTCTTTACCGCCCACGGCCAACGACTCGCGCCGCGCCAGCGTTCCGGGAAACAGCAAAGCTTGCGCCAGGCGCAGCCCCGCACCTCCGGCAATGAAGATGGCCGGCAATTCGAGCACTCCATGCGGGGCGACGAAGCTCCAGAGCTTCACCGACATGTCATTCATCCCGCACGCCACGCCGATGACTCCCATCAACATGCCGTTGAAGAAGAGTTGAAATAATGTCCAGAGCCCGCCCGTGATGCCGCCCGCAAACGTCAGGAACGACACGGTCAGGTTGTTGGTCATGATAAAACTTGATTCCTGCGGAGCCGCAGCCACCACCGAGTGCGTCCACATTTCGTGCTTCTCAATGGTGTGCACCATCTCGGGACCGAGAAAGTCCCGCATAAAGTCCGGGTTTGAGAGCGTCACCAACGCTCCCGCGAGCGCTCCCATGGCAAAAATGGCCGTGGCCGCCAGCGTGTAGCGCAGATACTTCCGGAAAATGACCGGATACTCGACCCAGTAAAACTGGGCAACCCGGCCCAGCGTTTTCTTCTGTCCGGAATACACGGTGTTGTGGGCGCGTCCCAGCAGTTGATTGAGGTAGCGGGCTTGTTGCACACTGCTGGAGTCACCCCGCACCGCCGAAAGATCGGTGGCCGTCTGACGGTAGAGCAGGCCGAGTTCGCGAAGCTCGTCTCGTCCCAGAGCATGCAATCCGCGCTGCTTGATATCCCCGAGCAGGGACTCAAGCCGTGCCCAGTACGGTTGCCGCTTCTTCAGCCAGGAAACGGAGATCATAATTTGGATCCGATTGAAAAGCTTACCATCGAAACCCCGGAGCAGATCGAACTGGAGTTTCCCATTGCCGGATTGGGCAGCCGCGGCATGGCGTTGCTGCTCGATACGCTGATCCAAGCCGTAGTCGTGATCGTCGTATTGGTTCTCAGCTCGCTGATCTCTCCCGACCTGTCGCGCTATTGGGTGACCGCGAGTAAGTGGGTGACCGCGCTCATAATCTTCATTTTGTTCTGCTTGTACTGGGGATACT
>JBAVYO010000225.1:0-18479 GCA_049698855.1 Terriglobales bacterium | reverse complement strand
GGGAAAGCGCCGCGGAAGAAGCGGTTTCCGGCGAGGAATCGGCAGAGACGGGCGTCGCGGCAGAAGCATCGACCAGCGAGACTGAAGCTCCCGAAGCGGATGCTGAAGCCGATCAACCGCCAACTGATGCTGAGTCAGAGAACGAAGTTTCAGAAAACGAAACCCCAGAAGCCGAAGCTCCGGAAGACCCGGGAGCTGAGGACAAAAAAAGCTAAGTTCGGGGGAACGTGGCGAGTCCGGAAGGATTTCCGGGTCGCAAGCGCGGGCTTCGCCAGCGTGGCAGCAAAATGCACTAGAAATAGGTGACGCTTTCGATGGGCCGCCTGAAGAACTGGATAAGGATTTCCGCGAGGCTAGATATGCGAGCGTAAAGTCGACACTCGAACCAGGCGGGACAGGAAGAGGAACGGAAACTGGATGAAGATTCGAATCAATGATCTGGCCCGTGAGCTGGAGGTCAAGAGCAAAGCCATTCTTGACGTCCTGACCGAGGTCGGCGTTACCGAGAAGAAGACGCATTCCAGTTCGCTGGAAGACCACGAAGCGGACCTGGTGCGCAAGCGTCTTCGTTCCCACGCCGAAACGGGATCGGCTTCCGCCAGAGCGTCACGTCCCGCCGCTCACGGCGAAGACGAGATCAAGACCAAGATCGACCTCTCCCACATCTCGCGGCCCGGCGATGTGCTGCGCGCCATCACACAACAGAAAGAAGCCGTCGAGCATCCTGCGGCCCATCCTGTAATTAAGCCTGCTGCGCCGGTTGCGCCGCCTCCTGTTGCCGCGCCGTCGATCGAGGCCAAAGCCGGCGCTCCGGCGGCGGCTGCAGTTCCCAAGGCTGTGCCGCCCAAGCCCGCAGTTGCCGAGCCTCCCGCACCAAAATTTGTTACGCCAGCTTCTGTGGCTGCGCTGCGGCCGCCATCGGTGGTTGTGATTCCTCCGAAGGTTCCAGTAACGCCGCCGGCAAGTGCAGTGCCGCCGCCGACGACGTCGTCTCCCGCTTCGTCTTCGGCAACGACGGCGAGTGCTCCGCCTGCGATTGCCGTTCCACCGCGGATTCCGCCGTCGCCAGCGATTCCAGCGAGCGTGTCTGCATCCGCGCAAGCGCCGCCAGTTCAAAGCGCGCCGGTTCAGCCCGCCACTCCCGAAAAGCCAGCGACGCCAGGACCGCCAGCCCGGCGCATGATTATGCCGCAGACTGGTCCGCGTCCGGTGTACAAAGCGCCAACTCCGCCTCCTGGAGCGCCGCCACGGCCAGCGCCCGGCCGCCCGATTCCCGGCCAGCCGATCTTTCAGCGTACTGCGCGTCCGGGCGCACCCGGATCGCGTCCGCCCCTGCGTCCCGGTGAGCGCCGTCCCATGCATCCGACGCGCGTGGCTCCGACAGGAAGCCGGCCGCTCGGCGTGGGCCCCGGCGCACCGATCGGGGCGCCTCCGGGGCCGAGCCGTCCCGGAAGCCGTCCTGGCGCACCATCGCGCCGTCCCGGGCAAAGATATGTTCCACGCGGCATAAAAGAAGGCCCGATGAAGGGCTATACTCCGCCGCCGCGCATGATCGTGAACAACGAGCCGGCGCCGATCACGCGCAACATCACGATCCCCGAGGGCGTTTCGGTGAAGGATCTCGCGGAAAAGCTTGGCATCCGTGCCAAGGATTTGATCGCGCGCCTTGTTGTGCGCGGCGTATTCGCGACCATCAACCAAACGCTCGATGCGGAACTCGCCAGCGAGATGGCGCGTTTCTTCGGAGCCGAGACCGAAGTCATCAGCTTTGAAGAACAGGCTGCCAAAGATACGGCCGAGGCTACCGAAGCGAGCGAAGAGGGAGCGGAAACCGTTTCGCGTCCTCCCGTCGTCACCATCATGGGCCACGTCGATCACGGCAAGACTACGCTGCTCGATGCGATCCGCTCGACCAACGTTGCCGAAGGCGAGGCTGGCGGTATCACACAGCATATTGGCGCGTATAAAGTGCGAATTACCGATACGTCATCTCCCGCATTTGGGCGCGAGATCGTGTTCCTGGACACGCCGGGCCACGAAGCATTTACGCGCATGCGCGCGCGCGGGGCAAAAGCTACCGACATTGTCGTGCTGGTGACGGCCGCCGATGACGGCGTGATGCCACAGACCATTGAAGCCATCGACCATGCTCATGCAGCAGAGGTTCCGATCATCGTCGCCGTGAACAAGATCGATAAGCCGGATGCGATGCCGGAGCGCGTGAAGAAGCAACTTGCCGATCGCGGCCTGCTGCCGGAGGACTGGGGCGGCAAAACAGTCTTCGTCGATGTTTCCGCTAAGAAGAAAACAAATCTCAACCTGCTGATGGAAATGATCTGCCTGACAGCGGATCTGCAGGAGCTGAAGGCTACTCCCGGCCGCGCGTCCAGTGGCGTGGTGCTGGAAGCGAAACTGGATCGCGGACGCGGTCCGGTTGCGACCATTCTGGTGCAGAACGGCACGCTCCACGCGGGCGATAACTTTGTGGTGGGCAACGCTTACGGCAAAGTGCGCGCCATGTTCGACGATCGCGGAGCACAGATGCAGGAAGCGCCGCCTTCCACTCCGGTCGAAATCATTGGTTTGGAGAGCCTGCCGCAGGCAGGCGACCAGTTTGTGGTCGTCGCCGACCGCGAGAAGGCTCGTGACATTTCCGACTATCGCGAGCAGAAAGCCCGTGAAGCGGCGCTTGCCAAGAGTTCGCGTGTCTCGCTGGAAGGCCTGGCGGAACAGCTGAAGACCGCCGGCATGAAGGAGCTGAACGTCATCTTGAAAGCCGACGTGCAGGGGTCGGTCGAAGTGCTGGGCGATCTGTTGGGACGCCTGTCGAACGACAAAGTACGCCTGAAGCTGCTGCGCTCCGGTATTGGCGCCATCACCGAAACCGACGTGCTGCTGGCTTCGGCATCGAACGCCATCATTATCGGATTCAACGTGCGCCCAGAGCGCAAAGCCCAAGAACTGGCCGATCAGGAAAAGGTCGACATCCGCCTGCACTCGATCATTTACGAGCTGCAGGATGAGATCAAGCGCGCCATGACTGGTCTACTTGAGCCGACCATCAAGGAAACGTACCAGGGCCGCGCTCAGGTGCTCGAAACCTTCCGCATTCCGAAGGTGGGGACGATTGCGGGCTGTCGCGTCACCGATGGCCTCATCAAGCGCGATTCGGAAGTACGGCTGCTGCGCGACAATGTGGTGGTATTCAAAGGCAAGGTGGGATCGCTGCGGCGCTTCAAAGACGATGCTTCGCAGGTGACCAGCGGGATGGAGTGCGGTATCTCGATCGCCAATTACGGCGACATCAAAACAGGCGACGTGATCGAGGCTTTCCTCACGGAGAGAATCGCCGCCGAAAGTATCGCGTAGCGTTCATTCCGAGAGATACAGAATTAAGAAGGGCGTGGCTCTTAGAGCCACGCCCGAGTTGTTTGTGACGTAATCGTCTGGTCCGTCTAGCGATTACTTGTTGCGGTTCTTCCAGGCTGCCCGCGCCCCGGCTTTCAAGGGCACGATTGAAAAATGGGAATGTGCCGCAGCTGGCCGGCTTTGCGCGGAGCTTTGCGCGGAAGCCTGCTGCTCAATGATACCCGTCCCGAGTTGGTAGTCGTCGGTTTCGAGTATCAAGGCGGTCGCCCCGTTGTTCGCGAGATAGTAGTTAAAGTTGACCAAGTTGGTCCCGCTCGACGTGGAAGCGGCTGAACCATATCCTGGCGCGGCTGAATTCGTGGTTAGGTTTCCGTCGAAGGCAGTGCCGAAGGTAGTGGTGCCTTCGTCGTTGATGTCCTCGACACCGGTAAAGCTGGAGCCGCTGGAACTAGTGACGATTTCAGCAATGTCATCTTCCTCGAATGATCCACTGCCGTTGCCGGCGTTGATTGCCGAGATATTCAGGCCGTAACCTTGGGATGTGCCGAGTGAAGTTGCGGAGCCCTGCGGCAGCGCAATCCCGCCGGTAATCCCTCCGTTGTCAATTTCCAGCAACTCAATGCCGCCGCTGGAAGGATAGGCAGCAAACGTAACATCGCTGTTCGTGCCGGAAACTCCGTTATAGATGCCGTTGAGAGTCAGTTCGGTCCGGCCGCCAGAGAAGCTGGTGTAAGAACCGCCAAACCCCGAAACCTGGCCGGTCGTACCCGCATCGTTATAGTCCTCAAGTCCGGCGCTGATCGCGTTGCTGCTGCCTGCGGTGATGAACCCTGCGACGGCCAGAGGAGCGTCACTATTATCAAGGCCATCCATGGCGTACGCGTATATGCCATTCGGGATCGATGTCTGCTGCGTGAAGGCATCGCCGGCCAGAATTTGCGCCGTATCGGTTTCGATGAATTTCAGATGCGTGTCGTCGACCATGTAGACATGGAAATTGTAGGTGGTTCCGTTTTGAGCAACTAGGAGGGCTGTGCCTGGCGACCCTGCGGTCACGGTAGCGGAGAGAGTGAGGCCCGCCGTTCCGCCGGGTGCCGTGCCGTTGCTGTTAATGTCTATAAGGCCGTTAGTCGGTTCGCCTTGAGGTTTGGATGCGCTTACGTCAAAGGTGCCCACTGCGGCCAATGGGACTTCATTTTGTCCGGAAACGGAAGCACCAGTAAGGCCAAACGAATAAGCACCCGTGAGGCTTCCAGTGGTCTGCAAATCAAGGGTGCCGCTGCCGGTGCCGTTGCCGTCGAACTCGGTAACCAGCCCACCGGCGGTTGAAGTCAGGACAAAGTCGAAGGTGGAAGAACCTCCGCTATATTGAATGGTGGCGGTCCCGCGGCCGTCGGAGCTAACGCTATAGGTTCCCGATGTGATTGCGGTGGAGAACGGACCACCCGTCAGGCTAAAACCGTTGACATCGATCATGCCTCCGGTGATACCGCCTGTGCCATTGGCCGTTACGGTACCGACCGCCGCCAGGAATAGGCCATTCGTGGAATCGGAGCCGAGGGAAGAGAAAACGTAGGTACCGCTCAGATTGCTGGCGCTATAGCCTTGATTATTGACGGGGGCCCCGTTATTGCTGGAGCCGCAACTGGCGACGAAAAGCGTAGTGGCGATAACCGCCAAAGCCATGAGCAGGCGCGCGGCACACTTCGTGGAAGCGAGGGGATTCATAGACACACTCTCCTGTGGTGATGTCCTCTAGGATGCTACAAAACACCGATCTACGGGAAAAGTTTCTGTAAAAAAACGTAATGAGGAATCTGCTCCGCCAAGCGTTACCGGCTTGAAGCCGCCGTTGATGGGGAGTGAAGAGGTTGCGGAGAAAGTCATTTGCGTGACGCAGGCCGACCCTCAGCGGCTGAAGCCGACCCTGAAAACAAGCTAGTTATCGCAGCGCTGAAAGCGCTGCGCCACCCAAAATCAAGAGCAGATGTTTTTTGCCGCAATCTCTGGAACTCGTGCCCTTCCGCATTTTCATCCTCCCTATGCCTTGGTTGCTTCCACTTGAGTTCGGGAAACCGCGGGCGCGGAGCTTGACTTCGATTTTCGGGATTCCGAGATCCAGATGGCGATGCGATAGAGCAATAGAATGGCGAGCGCGATGGCGTACTCTGCGGGCTTGCGGTGATCGGCCTTTACCAGCCACCAGTAATGAACAACCCCGAGAATTCCGGTCACGTAAATGAGGCGGTGCAGGCGCTGCCAGTTCTTTCCGCCCAAGCGGCGAATCGCTCCGGCGGTTGAGGTGCCGGCCAGCGGAATCATAAGCACAAAGGCGGAGAAGCCGATGGTGATGAAGGGACGCTTCCCGATGTCCTTGAGCATGTCATGGAAGTCGAAGAACTTGTCGAGCCAAATATAGGTGAGGAAATGAAGTGTGCCGTAAAAAAAAGCGAACAGGCCGACCATGCGGCGCACGCCGATCAGCCAGTATTGGCGAGTGAGGCCGCGCAGCGGCGTGATGGCGAGAGTGGCCAGGATGAGAAGGATGGTCCAGTCACCAGTGGAGTGGGTGATGACCTCGATCGGGTTCGCGCCGAGGCCGTCGTGCAGGGCCTTCCAGCCGAGGCGGCCGAGCGGGACGAGGGCCCCGATAAAGATTGCGAGTTTTGTCAGGCGAAGCTTCATAGCGATTGCAGAGGTGAGAGGTCTGAGGTCGGAGGTAAAAAGCGTATCGACAAGACTTTGCTCCTACCTCTGACCTCAAGCCTCTCACCTCAAACCTCTCACCTTCTCTTCAAAAGTTCTTTTTCAGGTCCATTCCTGCGTACAGGCTGGCTACCTGGTCGTATCCGTTGAACATTAGGGTCGGGCGTTTGAAGAATTCTCCCAGTCGCCGCTCTTTGGCTTGGCTCCAGCGGGGATGATCCACGTTTGGATTTACGTTGGCGTAGAAGCCGTACTCGCTGGGCGTGGCGATCTGCCAGCTGTTCCAGGGCTGCTTGTCAGTGAAAGTGATCTTTACGATCGACTTCGCGCTCTTGAAACCATATTTCCATGGAATGACGACGCGCAGCGGCGCGCCGTCCTGATTGGGCAGCACCTCGCCGTACAAGCCGAAGCATAAGAGAGTCAGCGGGTGCATGGCTTCGTCCAAGCGCAGTCCTTCGACGTAGGGCCACTTGAGCACATCGACGCGCTGGCCGGGCATCTGTTTGGGATCGTAGAGGGTGGTGAATTGGACGAACTTCGCGCTCGGGAGCGAATCGGCGCGTTTGATCAGCTCGCTTAACGAAAAGCCGATCCAGGGCACGACAATGGACCATCCTTCGACACAGCGATGGCGGTAAATGCGCTCCTCGGGCGCGGCCATTTTGATGATGGCGTCGATGTCGAGGGCCTGTTTCTTTTTGACCAGGCCGTCGATGGTGACAGTCCAGGGACGCGTCTTGAAATTCTTGGCAAGCGACGCGGGCTCGTATTTGTCGGTCGAGAACTCGTAGAAATTGTTGTAATTGGTGACGTCCTTGTAAGGCGTTTCTTTTTCGGTCGTGCTGAACGAGCTTTTCTGCAAGCCATTGATCTTGTCATTGGCCTGAACCGTAAGTGGAGGATCGGCGAGATTGCGGAAAGCGACGCCGGTCACTGCTGCGGCCCCGGTGAGCACCGCACCGGCAAGAAACTTGCGGCGGTCAAGGTAGGTTTGCCTGGGCGTAATTTCGGAAGACGGAATATCGGCTGGCTCATTGAACAACACGAATACTCACCCCTATTCGGTACGTGCGGCGGGCTCGCGCGGATGTAGTTCCCGCGGGACCGCTAGAGTATAAGACGCGCCGGGCGGAGAAAGGTTTCAGACGGGGTTCGTATCTCCTTGGAAGGCTTGCGCATTCTCTGTCAGTCGAATGGGACAATGACAAGCTCTTTGAGGTTCGTGGTAGTTTAGAAACCGAACCGCACGTTGACCAACAAGCATTGATCAAAGAACATGGGGAAATCGAAGACAGCGGCCCAGCGGGTAAAACAAGCTCCTCCGAAAAAAACGGCTACAAGCAAGTATTTCGCCTATGCGCTGCTGGCGCTGGTGATTGTTCTCTTCGCGGCAATACGGTTCCGGCTGCGCACCATGCCTTTGGAGCGCGACGAGGGGGAGTATGCGTACGCCGGGCAGCTCATGCTCCAGGGAATTCCTCCTTATAAGCTTGCTTACACCATGAAGTTGCCGGGGACGCAGGCGGCGTATGCGGCGATCATGGCGGTATTTGGGCAAACTCCAACCGGCATTCATCTTGGCCTGCTGTTGGTGAATGCTGCAACGACGCTGCTGGTTTACATGCTGGCGAGGCGATTGTCTGGGCGATTGGCGGGGGTGGTGGCGGCCACCTGCTACGCGACGCTTTCCACCAGCTTCACGGTGCTGGGGCTGGCGGCGCACGCCACGCACTTTGTGGTGCTGTTTGCGGTCGCTGGACTTTTGCTGCTGTTGAGCGCATTGGAGAGCGGGAAGCTTTGGCAGTTCTTTCTCAGCGGCGTTTTATTCGGACTGGCATTTCTCATGAAGCAACCAGGCTTGGCGTTTGCCGCTTTCGGAGGACTGTATTTGGTGTTCCGCGAGTGGAGGCAGCCGGTCGAGTGGAAGAGTTTGTTAACCAAAGCTGGCTCCTATAGCGCGGGTGTGGCGCTGCCATTCGCTCTGACTTGCCTGATTCTTCTTGCAACGGGAGTGTTCAGGAATTTCTGGTTTTGGGTGTTCACGTACGCGGGGCAGTATACATCGGAGACTAGCCTTCCTCTTGGAGTCACTATGTTTACGTATGCGTTCCCAAGAATGATGGGCTACGCAGTTTGGATGTGGATCATTGCGGGAGTGGGACTTTCGGCGTTCTGGTGGGACCGAGAGAGCCGCCGCAATGCGGTGTTTGTCGGCGGACTTCTATTTTTCTCGTTCCTGGCGGTGTGCCCGGGGCTTTTCTTCCGCGATCACTACTTCATTCTAATGTTGCCTGCGGTCGCGCTCCTGGCGGGGACGGCGGTTCAGGCGGCAACGAAAGTTCTGGAGACCAAGGGCGGATTGGTTTTGGCTGCAATTCCCGCTCTCGTCTTTTCGGCGGCGGGCGGCTACGCGATAGTTCAACAGAGGGAACTCCTATTCGAGATGGATCCTGTGGCGGCATGCCAGCGACGGTACAGCACGAATCCTTTTCCGGAAGCCAAGGTGATGGCGGAGTACATTGAGGCACACACGGCACCGGGTGACCGAATTGCGGTGCTCGGGTC
Source organism: Terriglobales bacterium (assembly GCA_049698855.1). Taxonomy (GTDB): domain Bacteria; phylum Acidobacteriota; class Terriglobia; order Terriglobales; family Acidobacteriaceae; genus Acidiflorens. The sequence continues at coordinate 9,836 of JBAVYO010000225.1, read as the reverse complement.
GGAGCCGGAGATTTACTTTTACGCGAAGCGGCACTCCGCCACGGGCTTTATTTATATGTATGGGCTCATGGAGCAGCAGAAGTACTCCTTGGAAATGCAGAGGGAGATGATTGGTGAAATCGAATTGGCCCACCCTGAGTATCTGGTGGTTGCGAAAAGTTCTTTCTCCTGGCTGCCGACAGAAGGCTCGGTGCAGGCGACGTCAATGTCCGAATGGATGAAGACATACCTTAGCCAATATGACTTGACTGGACTCGCGGAACGAGTGGGCAATCACACCGAATACCATTGGGATGAGAATGCGAAGACGTATATGCCACACTCGCAGAATATTGTGGGGATCTTCAAAAGAAAGAGTTGAGTTTTCCCGAGTTACCCGGCCCTTCGTAAAGCCAAAAAAGATCGCTACTTCTCCCCACCTATTTGCTGCGATAGATACTGCCCGATGCCCATTTCCTTGATGGCGCTGAGTTGGGATTCGAGGAAGTCGGCGTGGCGTTCCTCGTCCTTGAGCGTGCGCTCATACAGTGCTCTGGAGCCGTCGTCCCCAGCTTCTGCGCAGATGTGTACGGATCGGTTGTAGTCGCGGACGGCATCGAGCTCGTCTTTCAGGTTGATCTCGATCTGTTCCTGGACATTAGCGCCGAGCTGGGGTTTCAGTCCTACGTTAACCACTGGGAGTGCGTCCAGGAAGATGATGTGCTCAATGAAGCCTTCGGCATGCCTCATTTCCTCGATGGCGCGGGCTTTGTACATATTGCCCAGACGCGTATAGCCCCAGTTCTGGCACATCTCGGATTGTGCCATGTATTGCACAATGGCGGTAAGCTCGGAACTGAGAGCCGCGTTCAACTGCTCAATGACCTTTTTGTGGCCTTGCATGGATGGTCCTCCGTGACCAGAGGGCGATCTTTGTCCTCGTGACACCTTTATATTTTGTGGGTCGGCGGGAGGCTGTGACGCGGCGCACAAGGAGCGGGTTGGAGGGCAAGGCCGACGCATGAGGTAGGAGCTGAGAAGCAAGAGCGGTCTGCGGTATTGTCGCCTCTCCTGCGGCGTGCCACCTCCGCGGCCATCGGAGAATGGTTACTAAAGGTCGACTACTTCGGGGGACTTAGGCTAAAGTCCGATTGGGGGATTGCCGATCTGGGCTGAATATGATCAACCCCGTTAGCAACGCGCAAACCAACTACGATAACCAGGCTTCGCAAGCGACTGCCCAGCAGCCGAAGCCGCAACCGCAAGCTTCGCATCCGCAGGATACGGTGTCTTTAAAGAGCACGGGCGACGTGGATCACGACGGCGATAGCCGATAGTGGCCTGTTTGCACGCAGCGTTTCGGGTGGAGGGTTGTTGGGTGAAACGCCCTCCGCTGGAACTTCAAAGCCCTTCTTCAAAAAGCCCCTTCTTGCAGTGACCCTGTTTTTTCAACCGCACTGTGGTAATCGACAATTCCCAAGTTGGGGCATGGTCTGGCTGGGTTCTCCCGATAGAATGGAAGTGACCGTGTGAGTGTTTCCAGCCATTTGAGCTTGCACCGGACGGCTCGCCGCGCAGCGGCGAAGACCGGCGGTTCACGCGAAGTTGCTCACCATCGAACCGGACGGAACACGCACCAGTCGATCAGCAGGCACCCCGGGGCCGAACAAAGAACGATTGACCGGCTAACAATAAGGTTGACGTGACGGGAACTGAGCGCCGCCCCGACATTCTGAATGCCAGCGAGGGAACAAAGTGGATCGAAGCGATGTAAACACAGCCAACCAAGCCCACGGAGCCGCGCCAGCACTGGAATATTCGATTTGTTCGCTTGAGGCGAACCACGTAGTTGCCTGGGACGAAATTGCGAGCCTGACTGCGGAGACGGGCAATCCAGCCGAAACTCTTATGAACGTGGTCGCGCTGATTGCGCGGCGGTTCGGTGTCGATGTTTGTTCGGCGTATCTGCTGGAGCCGGATCGGGCGAACCTGGTGCTGGCAGCCACAGTGGGGTTGAATCACTTGTGCATTGGACAACTGCACATGGCGGTGCAGGAAGGACTAACCGGTCTGGTCGCCGAGCAGGTGCGGCCGGTGGCGGTGGAGCATGTGGCGAACCATCCGCGCTTCAAGTATTTCAAAGAGCTTGGCGAGGATGCGTACAAGTCGTTTCTGGGCGTACCGCTGATCGATCGCGGCGTGCTTCAAGGCGTTCTGGTCATCCAGACGGTGGAACCGCGGACGTTCCCGGAGAGCGAAATCAAGATGGTGCAGGAGGCGGCAGCGCGTGTGGCTCCCGTGGTGAGCGAGGCGCGCACTATCGACCGGTTTATCGCGCCGATTCAGGAGAGGATGTGGGCGCTGGCACGCAATTTCTGGTGGAGTTGGGACCACGATGCGGCCGACTTGTTTCGGGATCTCGATCCGCACCGCTGGAGCCAGCTGAACCATAGCCCAGTGGCAATGCTGAAGGAGTTTCCGCTGGCCAAGCTGGAAGCGCGGGCAACCGAGCTTGGATTGCATAGCCGCGTGAACTACGCGTACCGGCGGCTGCGCGAGTATATGGACGCGGAGCATACCTGGGCGGCGCGGCGGGCGGGCGTGCTGCGTCCGCGGCCGGTGGCCTATTTTTCGGCGGAGTTCGGCGTGCACGAATCGCTGCCTGTGTATTCCGGCGGCTTGGGCGTGCTGGCGGGCGATCACATCAAGAGCGCATCGGATTTGGGGATTCCGCTGGTTGCGGTGGGATTGTTTTATCCGCAGGGATATTTCCGGCAGCGGCTGGATATTGATGGATGGCAGCGCGAAGAATACTTCGATACGGATGTCAGCCAGTTGGCGATGGAGCCGGCGATTGGGAAAGACGGCCGGCCGGTAGTCGTGCAAGTGGATACTCGGCATGGCTCGATTCGCGCAAAGGTGAGGCGCGCGCGCGTGGGTCGCGTCGATTTGTATCTGCTGGATTCCGACGTTGAGGGGAACGCCCCGGAGGATCGCGAGCTGACGTCTCGCTTGTATGGCGGCGACGGCCGCGTGCGCGTGCACCAGGAATTGCTGCTGGGAGTAGGCGGACTGCGGGCGCTGAAAGCGCTGGGGATCACGCCGGGCGTGCTGCATTTGAACGAAGGCCATAGCGGTTTCGCGGTGCTGGAAGCGATCCGTCAGCGGATGGAAGAAGAAGGAATCAGCTTTGAGAAGGCGGTGCCGCTAGTGTCGCGGCAGGTGGTGTTCACGACGCATACTCCGGTGCCAGCCGGGCATGACCGCTTCGATGCCGGGTTGATCGAAGATCATCTTGGCCCGTTGCGCGAGGCGATGGGACTCTCCAGCGAACAGTTCATGGGGTTGGGCAGGGAAAATCCCCAGAGCAATGAATCGTTCTGCATGACGGTGCTGGGACTGCGGCTGTCACGGCGGGCGAATGCGGTTTCGTCTCTGCACGGGGAAGTATCGCGCGCGATGTGGACCGGACTGACGCCGGGGAAAACAGAAGACTCAGTGCCGATCGGACATATTACGAACGGCGTACATGTGCCGTCGTGGTTGGCGCCGCAGATGTTCCGGCTGTATGACCGGCATTTGGGAACGGGATGGCACCTGAAGAGTAGCGAGTCGAGGATCTGGGATGGAATTGAGAACGTGGACGACGGCGAACTGTGGGAGACGCACCTGAACCTGAAGTCGCGGATGATCGAATTCGTGCGGCGCCGCGCGGTGATGCAGGCGGAACGCCGTGGCGAGCCGCGCGAGGAGTTGCAGAGGCTGACGCAGGTGCTGAGCCCGGATGCGCTGACGATCGGATTTGCGCGGCGGTTTGCGACTTATAAGCGGGCCAACCTGATTCTTACGGATATCGAACGGCTGGTTTCGCTGGTGAACGATCCCAATCGCCCGGTGCAGTTTGTGTTTGCGGGCAAGGCGCATCCCATGGACGAACCCGGAAAGCGCGTGCTGCAACAGGTGGCGCGGCTGATGCGGGACCGGCAGTTTGCCGACAAGTTGGTGTTCGTGGAGGATTACGACATCAACGTGGGACGGCATTTTGTGCAGGGCGTGGATGTGTGGCTGAACAATCCGCGGCGTCCGCAAGAGGCGTCGGGAACGAGCGGACAGAAAGTGGTGTTGAACGGCGGGCTGAACCTATCGGTGCTCGACGGCTGGTGGGCCGAGGCATATGACGGGTTGAACGGCTTCGCGATTGGCGATGGGAGAACGCATTCGGACGTTAACATCCACGACGCGCGCGACGCGGAAAGTTTGTTCCGCGTGCTACGCGACGAAGTGATCCCACTTTACTATCAGCGCGACCGCGACGGGCTGCCGCGAGGCTGGATCAAACGGATGAAGCGGACGATCCGCACGCTTGGTTGGAGATTCAACGCCGACCGCATGGTGATGGATTACACGCTGAAGTGCTATGTGCCGGCGGCGGGCGGAACGTCGAGCGACTTGCGGGAGCACTACTAAACTCTGACGTTCGTTGCGACTTCGCGGCGGCATTCGGCACTGGCCGATGCCGCCGTTTCGTTTTGTGTGGCGAGCCTAACTGTATAAGCTGAGCTTCAACAGCTAAGCTTCAAAAGCTGAACATGGCCTGCAATTCGATTTTGCGATTTGCGGGTCCGTTCGAGAATGGGCCACCGGCGAGCGAAACAGATCTCCCAAACGTGGTCGAATCTGGCGTCCAAACGCCGATGGGGGCGCCTGCGTTAACACGATTAAAAACGTTGCGGGCATTCACGCTGAAGGTCAAGCTGTAGCGGCGCGTGCTCGAGGGCGCACCGGGCGACCCACCCGGGCCTCGCCCGAAGCCGACCATTCCACCCCCGCCACCGCCGCCACCACGTGGGCCACCACCGCCTCCGGGGCCGCCGCCCCCTCCCGATTGTTGTCCGCCACCTTTTGTTTCCGGTCCGAAGCCGATGGTTTTGGAGAGACGCAGGTTGAGAGTGACATTATCTGGACCGGTCAGATAGTTGATGGGAATCTGATCGTACGGCGTAGTGGGGGAAATGTAGTGGCAGGTGGCCAGCGCAGAGACGCACGCACCCGTTGGGTTGGGCGCGAAAGCGGGGCGGACATTGAATTGCAAAGTGCCGGCCAAGTCCTGCGGTATCGTGACGTTGTAGGGCGCCCCCGAGTTGAAAACCAGAAACGGGCTAAGACGAAAACCCTGTGGCAACGCGACCGATCCGCCAAAGAAAACACGGTCGCGAATTGCAAAAGAAGCACGGCCGTAATCGAGATGAATGTTTTGCTGATCCGTAGGGAAATTCGTGCTGAATGTTCCGCCGCTGGTCGATCCGATGGGATCGCTGTTGGCATAGTTAAGAGCGTAAAACCCGTGCAGGGTCACTTTCGATCCAGCCTGGACATTGAAATTGGCGATGAGTTGGTTCTGGCGGAAAAAGCCAACGGAAGAGTATTGGTAGATGGTGGGATTCGACGGGGTTATGGTATCCGAAAAAGTTGTAAGAAGCGGAGCTCCGGGAATGAGTGACATGAGCTGGGAGACGCCGCGGGAATTCAGGTAAGTCACAGTTGCATTGGCAAACTTTGTGACCTGCCGTTCCAGGCTGAGGGCGGTTTGCATGATGTAGGGTGCGTGGAGGTTGGGGCTGATCGTGTAGTTTGTCTGAGATGCCGGTGAAAAATCCGTCGGCAGCGTGGGATATGAAATCGGCCCCGCCGAATCAGAGAAAACATACTGGTGCTGTGTCACGCCGTTATAGCGTTCAGTGTTCAAAACGGAACCTTGCGTGAAGCGGTTGTAGAAAATACCAAATCCTCCGCGCACGACAGTTTTAGGAGCGGTCTTGCCGCCGCCAATACCCCAGGAAAAGCCAAGCCGGGGCCCAAAATCGGCGTGATTCGAAATGTGATTCTGGGTTTCGAAGCGCAAACCGCCGCTGAGCGTCAAAGTGGGGCGCACCTTCCAGTCGTCTTGCACGTACAATCCCGTATCGATGAGGTTGACGGAGACGGTAGGCACCCTGCCGGTTGGGCTTGTATCGTACGCGAGCTGAGTAGGAGTGCTGCTCTGGTAACTCGTAACCGATGAGAAGGAATAATTGCCATTGAACCCCGCGCTGGACGTATTGACGTCCTGCACATCACGCAGGCGGACACCGAATTTCACGAAATGCTTACCCTCGGACAACGAGGTGTAATTCTGGAATTCGTAATGATTTTGATAGTCGGTCTGTTTGCCTTCCGCCGAGCCCCCGCCGGTGAATGCGCCGAGCACATTGATACCAATTGCGGTGCTTAGTGGATTCTGGGTGTCGTTGTCTCGCAGATATTGAAAACGCGTTTCGTTGACGCCCTTGGTCCCGAGGGTTTGCGTGTCGATGATCTGCACTGCGTGTTCGGTGGAGAACGAATCGTAGCCGGCTTGGGGTAGCGTCTGTCCTCCCACGCCGTCGTTCTGCCAAGTGTCGCGATAGTACTGGTAGCGGGCGCTGAGCGTGTTGCCGGGAGTGAGCTGAAAATCGGCGCGTGGACTCAGGTTCGTGCGAGTGCGCGGATTCGGAATGCTTGCATTGTAGGGAGCGGTCGGATCTTCAGGCGTGCCGGCTGCGTCGACGATTGCAACCTCGTCGATGTTGCGTCGTTGGAAATCAAAGAAGAAGGACGATTTTTTGGTGATGGGCCCGCCGAAGTTGCCCTGATAAATGACCGAGTCGTACGGAGTCTGCTCAGCGCTGCCCAGAAATGGATTGCGCGAGTTAAAGGATGAGTCGTTACCGACAACGTTTAACTGGCCGTGATACTTGTCGGTTCCCGGTTTCGTGAAGACCTCGATCCGGCCATAGCCGAGCTTGTCATATTCCGCGGAAAAAGGATTTTGGTTGATGCGAATCTCGCGAATCGACGACTTGGGCGGAAGCTCGCCGGCGGTGAAACCGTCGATGTAGAGCTGTCCTCCGTCCGGGCCGGCTGAAGGTCCGGCAAGAGCTTGCAGGTCGGCCAACAATTCGTCGGGATCGTCGGGCAGAGCGTCGAGATCCTTGCCAGTGAGCACAATCGCGCTGGCATTGTTGGCGGGGTTAACGTCGACTCTCGGTCCCTCGTCCTGGACATTCACCTTCTGTTGTTCGACCTGAATGTCGAGCGAAATAGTGAAGAGAGAAACCTCGCCGGCCGTGATCGCGACATCGCTCTTTGTGTAAGAAGAGAAGCCTTGCGCGCGGGCGGTTACCGTGTATTTGCCGGCCGGAAGACTGCCGATTTCAAAAGCGCCGTTGGCATTGCTGGTAGCCGTGCGGGCAGCACTGCCAGGTAGTGCTGCGGAGACCGACGCGTTGGCAACCACGGCACCCGAGGGATCGACGACAGTGCCGCGCAAAGTCCCGGCGGTGGATGATTGAGCCCATGTGGGCGCGGCCGCGGCAACCATCGACAACAGAACGGCGATCGCAAATGCCGCGTTCCGCGCCGGAGAAAATCTGGACTGCTGCGTTTTGTTTCTTCGCTGGACTGCATCTATCAACGTCATAATCTGAGAATGGTGTGCCATTCAATACATGCGCACGAAATTGCGGGCATTTTTGTATAGAAAGTGTGCTTATCAAATCATCTGCATGAAGTCGTGTGCATCAAATTGTGTGCGTTGATGAACTATGGGCCCGATTCCCCTTCGCCACCCGATGAGCCCAGCGACCAGGGCGAAAGCAACGAATAAGTGGATTTGCTCGGCGCCGCCGTGAGTATGGGATCGACGCCGGCGAGCAATGTGATGGCTGTGACGGCACCGGACTCGCCTCCATTGGCGTCGCCACTGGTCGAAACAATCATCACGGCGTCGCCCTTTTGCAGATCGGCCAGTGTGCTATTGGGCAATCGGCTTATCAGGCGTTGAATGTCCGGAGGACCGTTCCCACCGTTGCCCGGGCTGTGGCGGCCGGGTGTCTCGCCGCGCTGGTTGCCAGCAGCCGAGGCTGAGTTTTGTGCGCTCCCATTTTGCATGCCCGCATGATCTCCGGTAGCGCCCGTGCCAGCACCTCCGCCTTTGAGCCGCGCCGCAATGCGCTGCGCCATTTCCGCGGGAAGCTTCTTCATCTGCGCATCGGCGGAAACTTTGACCACAACCGTGCTCTTGGCAATCAGATCCTTCACGGTGATTGAATTAGTGGCGAGATCGACAGCCGTAATGGTGCCCGCAATATTGCGAAATGTTCCGGAAACAACTTCTTCGGCCGCGAGTTCGCTGCCATCTGCGCTGCGCGTGCCGCGGGCGCGCAACTGATCTCCGGCTTTGACCTGGTCGAGGGGCGCCGGTTTGGCTTCATCGAACTTCACGGAGTCCTGGGCGTAGCGGCGCAGAATTGTACCGCTGCCGATGTGGACGGCCACGCTCTTGGCGGTGCCGAATCCGCCGGATGATATCGCGACGGTGCCGGTCGCGGGATCGACCTTGGTCACAAGGCCGCCGACGCCTCGTTTCTGCCAGTCATCGCGCTCGCGCTGTTGTTGTGCGCTGACGTCGGCTTGCTTCATCACGATGACCGCGAGAGCCGCTAGCGTGTGCGCATCGGGCGCGGCTTGGCCGCGAATCAGGACCCGGTCGCCAGGTTGCAAATCCTGCGATGTGAGCGAAGTCGCGTTCTTTAAGTCCTTTTCGCCCGGCGGAACGCGGAGAATCTTCGTGGACGCGGCCAGCTTAGCGGTGATGTTGCCGCCGGATTCCGCGGTCAGTGTGATGGAATCCGCTTCGATGCTCTTGATGACGCCGACGGCTTTGACGATCGATGCATCGCCCGAAGCGCCCGCCGGAGCCTGGCCGATTGCGTACCGCGGCAGCCCGAGGCAGAGCCCGAGCGAGGCGGCAAGCAGGCACATGACGAGCGGGGCGGTGCCGAAATGTTTTTTGTCCGTAAACTGCACTACTGATAATGTAGCATCGCCCGAGATGCGCAATTTAGGCCTTTACGAAGTTTTACCCGCCTTGACGCCGCTTTTACAAGGAATGTGGCAACGTAGACAATGGGGCTTTGCATCCACTAAGTAATTGGCGGGCTTCCACGCAATACAAAATCGTGCTCGTACGCTATTCGTGCGCGGAAAAGAAGGAATTCCTCATGTTCCGGAAGTTCGCTGCCTCGAACCTCACTGTTCATCTGCCGCTGATCGTACTGGCAGCCGTCGTCGGTTTTGTTGGAGCGCCCAGTTTGGCCGGAGTGCCGGGTTTTGCTGACGCCTCCGTCTTTGCCGACACGCAACAATCGCCGGATTCAGCGGCGACCATCGCGGTGAACGTTAAGGTGGTCACCATGCCAGTTACGGTGCGCGACAAGCATGGGCAGATCGTGCGCGACCTGACGAAGGATGACTTCACTTTGCAGGAAGATGGCCGTCCCCAGACCATCAAATATTTCTCGCAAGAGACGAATCTTCCGCTAACGCTAGGCTTGCTTGTGGATACCAGTTGGAGTCAGCGCGATGTGCTCGATCAGGAGCGCAACGCGAGCCACACTTTTCTTGACCAGATGCTTGCGCAGGAAAAAGACAAAGCGTTTCTGATTCACTTCGATCGCGAAGTCGAACTCTTGCAGGATTTGACCTCGCATCATGAAAAGCTCGAATCGGCGCTCGATTTGCTGAAAACCGCGGATCGCGAGCGGTCGAACGATTCCAACGATCCGAATTCGAGTTCTGGTTCCGGCTCTGGTTCTGGTTCTGGTTCCGATTCCGGGCGCCAGCGTCACGGTGGCACGCAGCTTTATGACGCTGTTTATCTCGCGTCGAACGAATTGATGAAGAAGCAAACGGGCCGCAAGGCAGTGATTATTCTTTCCGACGGCGTGGATCGCGGAAGCAAGACAACGCTAGAGAGTGCAATTGAGGCGGCGCAACGA
>JBAVYO010000224.1:0-12805 GCA_049698855.1 Terriglobales bacterium | reverse complement strand
AGGCAGAGTATTCGTGGCAAAAGCCGCTGCGTTAAATGAAGAAAAACGTCCGCGAATTTCGCTGTATCCGCCGAAATGATCGAGGCGTAAGCCGGCATTCAGCGTGAGCTTGGGCGCTACGTGGAAGTCATCCTGAATGAACCAGCCGCCGTCGCTGGCGCGGAAGCCGCGGTCGGGAACGCCCGCACCCAACAAGGAAGTGGAAAAGTCATAGCTGGCCGGAGGATTGTAGTCGCCACCACCGGCGAGAAAATCGGCGAAATCATTGAAGATAATCTCTCCGCGCGAGAAGGCGTGGAAGTAGAAATCGATGTCGTAACGACGGAATTCTCCTCCGAAGCGAAGGAAGTGGCGACCTACCGTGTAGGAAACGGTATCCTGTGCCTGCCAAGTCTGGGTAACGGATTTGTTGTCTGCAAGTCCCGATGATCCTATTGAAAATGCTCCTGCAACTTCAATTGTCGCCAGCCCAGGGTATTGCGCCGCCAACGGGTTGGTGATTCCGAAGTCGGCATTTGTGAACGGCTCCTGCGGGGTGGAGATCTCGCGAATGCGGCTAAACCCAAATCGCGCTTCGTTGACCAGATGTGAGTTGAAAATGTGAGTGTCGCTCAAGCTGAGCAATCGATTGTGGAAACTCAAACTGCCGCCGTATCCAGGAACTTCATTTGGATTGGCTCCAAGAAAGCCGTAGATTGCCTGATATTCGGGATCGTTGGAAAAGAGAAATTTACCGGAGAGTTTGTTCTTCGAGTTAATTTGCCGGTCAATGTTGGCATTGAAGTAGTCTTCCGTAAAACGCGAAACTCCGCTGATCGGCGCAATACTGAGCGTCGAACCGGGGATAGGCGTTCCCGCGCTCGGAATCGCGTATCTCCCGCTGGGCAGTACCGCCTGCAACAGACCTAGGCTGACCGGACTTAGGGCGACGCCGTAGTCATTCAACGCCGTATTCGTAAGCGTGGCCGTGCTTCGATCATTGGTCAGATCTTGTGGGATCAGCGTAGTTCCCAGACTGTAAGTCGGGGAAGTTCCGTTGCGTTCGCGCGTTCCCTGATAGGCGATAAAGAAGAACGTCTTGTCGTGGATGATCGGCCCTCCTAGGGTGAACCCAAACTGGTTGCGCTTCAATTCGGGACGGGGATCGCCGGCTTGATTCAAGAAGAAGTCGTTTGCATTGAGAGCGTCGTTGCGAAAGTACTCGTAGACGTTGCCGTGCAGCTTGTTGGTACCCGACTTGGTGACGACTGCGACGTTGCCGCCGCTGTTGCGGCCCTGGCTGGCGTCGTACATGGACGTCTGCACAATGAACTCTTCAATCGCATCGGGTGGGGGCACCGTGAGACTGGGGGTGGAGTTCGTTCCGGGACTGTTTGCCTCCGTACCATCGATGATTACGTTGTTGCTGGTGCTGCGCTGGCCGTTGACGTTAATATCGGCGTCGCCTCGGCCAAGCTCGGCGTTGTTGGGCAGGCTGCTGATGGCACCCGGAGAAAGCGCAAGCAGCTGCGTGTAATTGCGCGTCGGCAGCGGAAGCTGATTGACCTGTTTGTCGCCAATTACGCGGCCTTCTGCGTCGTTTTCCTGCACCACGACTGTCTCGGCCACCACACTGACAGATTCTTTCGCGCCTGCAACCGTCAGGTGAACATCAAGAGGAGTGGTTTCCGTGATGCGCACCTGCGCGCCTTGCCGCGTGGAAGTCGCGAACCCTTGTGCCTGTATCGTCAGCGAGTAGGAGCCGGGGTCCAGCAAAGGAAAGCGGTACCGGCCGGCCGAGTCGCTCTTGATTTCACGGACCTGTCCCGACGGCGCGGTCAGGGTGACACTCGCGCCTGCGACCGCCGCGCCCTGCGGATCGAGAAGCTGCCCGGCGATCTCGCCGGTAGTGGGGGATTGGGCCAGCGCGATGCCCGCGCAGACCAGAAGATAGCAAACTGCCAACGCCAGAGACGCCAGTCTGGATTTCATCGTGTGCTCCTTTTTCCCTTTGCCGAAGTGGTCTAGTTTTTCTTACCGCTTTGCCGCCACAATCCCGTCGTCGCGATAGTGATCAGCTGCTCAACCGCGCGGTCATCCGCCATCCCCAAGGGTTCCTTCACGTGAAAGACTTTTTGCAGCAGGAAGTAGGTGAAAAACTGCAGATAAATCGATGTGATCGCCAATGCTGGGTCCACGCCGCTCCAGGTGCCGCGCTGCGTCGACGATTGCAAACGTTCGCCAAGGGCAGCTCCCACTTTTTTTGCGAACTGGTGAAACGCGCCGGCGAAGTGCCGGTTGCCGAATTCGACGACGTCGATGTACATCAGCCGCCAGTAGTCGGGCATGCTGAACACGATGTCGTGCACCGCCCGCGCCAGCCGTTCGAGCTCGGCGGGATCGAAGACGTCTCCAATGCCATTGATTAAGTCGGTGCGTTTTTCGGCCATGCGCTCGTGAAAGAGCTCGATCAGGCTTAGGTAGATGTCTTCTTTGGTCTTGTAGTGGTTATAGATATTGCCAATGGAATATCCCGAGGCCCGCGCGATGTCGCGCATGGATGTGCCGTGGTAGCCCTGGTGGATAAAGGTCTTCAGGGCGGCAGCTTCGATCTTCTTCTTAGCGCGTTCGGCGTCGCGTGCGTTCATGGCATGCGCTCAAACAACGAAGAGAACGATCACTCGTTCTGTTATAACCAAACGAACGTCCGTTCTTTATCCGTCATCTTGAGGAATTTGTCAAGAGATGCGGACCAAAATTGAAACCAAGAGCCAGATCCTCGATTGTTGCCCGGGAATTTTAATTAAGTACCGGCAAGAAAGAGTTAATGACAGGGTGAAGGGTAGCCCCCAGTGGCCCTCGTAGACTTAATAAGAACTTCCCTAGGTTAGGTGGAATGGCGAGAGTCGAACTTACGCAGTCTCGAACGCGGTTTTCAGAAAGCTGGCCAGATGCCAGCCATCCATGTATTTGTAAGGCATCTCGCCCAAGGTGTAATGCCCACAGGGCAGTACGACAACCTTATGATCCAGGTTGTGCCGCGCAAACTCCGCCACTACCTGCCGGGAAAACTCCGGCAGAAATGTCAGGTCATAATTTGCGTAGATTATTAGCGACCGTCGCGGCCAGCGCGAAAATTTATCGAAATACACCATAGGGCTCGCCGCCCGCCACACGTGCCGCAGATCGTCCACGTTGATTGCCGGCTCCAAGCCCTCACGGATATGCCGCGTCGATTGCCCGTGCCAGACCACATCCGCAAAATAGGTTGACGCATGGTTGAACGCAGCGATTTTTATGCGCGGATCGTGCGCGGTAGCAATGAAGGCATAGCACGACCCCAGGCTCGTTCCCACAATGCCCAGTCGGGTGTAGCCTTGCGCCTCCAGCCAGTCAAAGCAGCAGCGTACGTCGATCACTCCCTGGCGCGTGGCATCAAGAGTGCGTCCGATGTTGGCGGAAACCGCGTAATCGGCGCGGTCGATTTCAGGTGGCCGTCGGATGTCGTGATATGGCATGCTCACCCGCAGTACCGCAATGCCCAGCCAGTTCAGCACCTGGCAGAGGCTCGCGTAGTGCAGGGCATCCGAGTTCCAGTGCGGCAGCAGCACTACCGCACGCCGTCCGCGAGCGGGAAACCAGCGCGCGTTTACGAGATTATTTTCCGGGTACGGAGTCTCGATTGGAGAAGTGAAGCGCAGAAACTCCGCATAGGTGCCGCGAACTTTTTCTTCCAGGCGCGGATCGGGAGCCTCGCGGGTGCTGAAGACCTTTACTTCGCGCTTCTCCAGGCGGAAATCCGTGGGCGTGCGATAGGAATAAAACTCATCGCTCGCCTCGATAATGCGGTCGTTGAAGCGCGAGAAATATTCCACCAGAGACCGCGAATCGTTTGCCGCCGGGCCTCCATTGCGCCCTGTCCAGTTGCGCGTCCACTCCAGGCCCCAGTCGAGTGGACGCACCACGCGGTTGTTGTCTACCGACGTGAGGCGGGTTTCCCAGTCATACATCCAGCGGTCGTAGCGCGAAGACATTCCTTCTGGAATATAACAAACGGCTCGACTGCGAAGATCCCTGAGAGCAGAGAATGGAGTGAAACTGCATCGAACAGTTTTATAGAGAAACTGAAGTTGTTTAGGGTCACTCTCATGGCTTAAGCAAATTTTTCTTTACACGTAGCTACATTTGGAGTTACAGTAAACTTGGTGCAGCTTTAGACGCATGGATGTTTTTCTCTAGGCCGCGTCCCTTAGTGGGGGCGCGCAACCGCAAGTCAGTGCAAAAGTGGCCATCTCCCGTACCGCAGGGATCGCCAACCTGAACGGTGACATCAGCTTTGTAGCATGATGTTCGCAGCGGAAAAAGAGAGAACACCATGTCCGCACTCAATGAGCGGTCGGATTATCGATTCGAATGGGATAAGACCAAGAAACAGCAGAACATCGAGAAACACGGGTTGGACTTCGCCGATGCAGAAAAGATGTTTCACGACATTCTATTCGCCCGACCGGATGAGCGACAAGACTATGGCGAAAGACGATGGATTGGAATCGGATTGATTCGAGACCGTGTTGCAGTAGTGGCTTTTACTGAACGCGGTCCGAATGTCATTCGCGTGATCTCACTGAGAAAGGCAAATCACCGTGAGCAGAAACAGTACGAAGAAGCGGTCAAAAACGAATTGGAAGCGCGTTGACGCTCTGCCAGACACGGAGATCAATTTCTCGGAGATTCCAGAACTAGGTCCCGGCTTTTTCAGGCACGCCATTCGCTGGCCGGGACGGAAGGAACAGATCACGCTCCGCCTCGATCCCGATGTCCTCAGTTTTTTTCGGCAGCGCGGGCAAGGCTATCAGACGACCATCAACGCTGTGCTGAGGTGCTACATGGAGGCGCAGCAACATACCAACATAGGCCGGTAACCCGGGCGTTCAAAATGACATGCTGCCCCACCTGTGAAATGGCGAAAGCCTTGTGGACGATACGATCAGCGCCGCGCCGACAGAATGTGGAGGATCTGCTGAAGTTCGTTGCGGAAAATCGCGACGTTCACCGCAGGCGCGGGGAACGGTAGCGCCGATTGGCTGCGGTCGCTCTTAATCTCTTCACGTAATTGCGCGCGCGCACCGGCAATAGTGAATCCATCCTCGTAAAGTAGCTTCTTGATCTTGACTACGGACTCCACGTCGCGCTTGCGGTACATGCGCTGGCCGGTGCTGCTTTTGACCGGCTTGAGCTGAGGAAATTCCGTTTCCCAGAACCGCAACACATAGGCCGGAAGCCGGCAGAGGCGCGCCACTTCCCCGATGCGGAAGTACAGCTTGTCGGGAATAATCACTTCCGCGTTGTGCAGCGATCGTTTCAGCGCTTTCTTTCGCAGAGCCATGAAGACTATTTTCCGTTATGTTCTATAGCCGTTTCTAGCACGACCCGCTCTGCCGGGACAACCCCCAAAAGTACACGCGTCGCGTGCCCGCATCTGTTTCGTTAACCGCCCAACGGTAGCGCTGCGGGAATAAATGCCATCGACTGTCTGTTTAGACCGAGCAAAAACCTTGCCGGACGCTCCTTCACTCCTTTACCTTCCGGCGAGTTTTTATGGGAACCTATGACCGGACCGTCAAACACCGATTCCCGTTCTCCAAGCTTACCCATCACCTAACGGCTGGCGGGACCCCCTCCTGCGGCCTTGCGTCTTTTTTTAGCCTTTCTGCGTACATATCGGTAGCATGAACGCGACTTGCTATTTCGTGGAAGCAATGGCGGATGAAAACACCGAGATCGCCCGTGCACTCAAACGCCGCGACCCCGATCTGCTCGATCACCTGATCGAGAAGTATCAGCATCGCCTTCTGCGTTACCTCGTCTATCTCACCGGCAGCCGCGAACAGGCCGAAGACTTTTTTCAGGACACCTGGATTCGCGTGCTGGAACGCGGCCACCAATATGACGGCCGTCATGAGTTCAGCACGTGGCTCTTTACCGTTGCGCGCAATCTGGTGATTGACTACAAACGACGCAAACAGCCGGCGAGCCTGGACGGCCTGACGGATCGCGACGATGGTGTGCCGTTTGATCTTCCCGCCACCGGGCAGCCCACCGCTTTTGATGCGACCGTGCAGCGCGAGCAGAACGAACAGATTTCCTCCGGGATGCAACACATTGTGGCGGAATATCGCGAAGCTCTGGTACTTCGTTTTCAGGAAGGAATGTCGCTGGAAGAGATTTCGCATGTGACCGGTGCGCCTCTGGGTACGGTGAAATCGCGGATCTATCGTGGTCTGAGTGCCCTCGAACCATGGGTGAAGGGAGCCAGTCTGTGAACACAGATATTCATGAACGTGCGCGGATGCTGATCGCCTTTTCGGGTCCGGAAGTTTCCCACGAGGAACAATCGTGGCTGAGCGCGCACTTGGAATCGTGCGGGGAGTGCCACCAGTTTGCGGAGAACTCGCGGGGGACGATTCAGGCGCTGCGGGCGATTCCGGTCACGGCGGGCGCAAGACTGGTGGCCGCCACGCAGGCGCGAGTGCGGCAGCGCGCGGAGGAGTTACACCGGCGGCAAGAACGAGTTTGGGTGATTTCGATTTGCTGCGCTGCGGTCACGATGTGTACCGCCCTCACCACAGCCGCTCTCTGGAGCGGCCTAGCGTGGTTGGGGCAGCAGGCGCGGATTGCTGCGCCGGTATGGGAGATTCCGTTTGCAGTGCTTTGTTTTATGCCGGGAGTTCTGGCGGGCATTCTACTGCTCGCCCGCGGGACGCATTTGGCGGATCGCGACGGGCCTTCCCAAGATTGATTGGAATCAGGAGCGGTGCGGCATGGCGAAGCAAGAATCGATTTGGACAGGATGAACTCAGGAGGTTGGTATGCCGGTAAGGAATGAATCATCGACGAGCTTTATGGACGAGGTCCGCTCCATTTCGCCGTGGGCTTTCTTTTTTGCGGTTCTCGGATGGGTGGCGATGATCGCGATACTGGTGTTCGCGACTTGCTCAGATAAGAAAGCTCCTCCGATGGCGGTAATGGTATTGCTGGGAATCATCGGCGGAGCGCTGGTCGCGTGTTACATCCTGCTGATTGGATATATCAACCGGGATGCCGGCCGCCGTGGCATGAGCCGCGCCCTCTGGACCTTGCTTGCGATCTTGATCCCCAACGCGCTCGGCATTGTCCTCTATTTCATTCTGCGGAAGCCGCGGCTGACGAAGTGTCCGCAATGCGATGCCGTCGTCGAACCCGGATTTGGCTTTTGTCCTCGATGCCGATGCCGCTTGAGTCCTGTGTGCCCGCACTGCCAACATGGCGTGAATCTGAGGGACAAGTTCTGCCCGTATTGCGGCGGCGATCTGGCTGTTGTAGCGAGCGCAGTTGCTCCGCCGGCTCCCGGTCAGAGCTGAGATTGATTGTTCGGATATCAGCCGCTGCACCGGACAATGGCCATTTCTGCACAGTCGCAAATGGAAACGGAAAAGCCTCCCGCGAGGTGCTTCTCTCGGGAGGCTCTGGGGATTTCTGGACAAAGCATCGTCCGCTTAGTGTTTCTTTTTCTTGGCGGCTTTCTTCTTGGTTGCCATGAAGCATTCCTCCGTTTGAACGATTTGTTCTCCCAAGGTTCTCGACAGGGCACCTTGATGCCCGGGCTGCCCAACTTGTGGTATGAGCAGCTGTCCTGACACAAGATATTGCCACGTGTATGTAATTTGTCAATGAAAATTTCGCACTTTTTCATTTTCTGGATGGCAACGTGCCCTCGCTTCTTGCGTTCTTTTGCCCTGACTCGACTCTCGCGCCACGAATTCCGCGTCTCGCTTTCACCGCCATCTCATCGTTGTTGTGTCCATGTGCGCCGCGTACAGCATTATCGTGTGCGATAATTTCCATAGAAAAACTTATGCCTGAACGCACTGTTTTCTGCGCAAAACTCAAGCAGCAATTACCCGGTCTTCCCGAACCTCCTTTTGACAGCGAACTCGGCAAGAAAATCTACGAGAACGTCTCGCAACAGGCGTGGAATCAGTGGATGGAGTTCTGCAAGATGCTGCTAAACGAATATCGTCTGAATCCCGCGCGCAAGCAGGATCAAGAAGTAATCGTGAAGCATATGGAACAGTTTTTCTTTGGCGAAGGCGCCGCGCCTCCACAGGAATACGTGCCGCCGACTCACTAAGAACGGCTTGCAGGATTCTCGCGCCGGGTCACTTTTCCGGCGCGCTTATCTCGCCGCGTGCGCGCATCGATTCGGTAACTGACCGGTTACCCTCCGCCTTATAAGTGGTACCTAATTCATCACCCCGTAACATTTTTTCAGGACAATTGAAATCGTGGCTGCGACCGTTTGCGACACGCTGATTTTGTCGGACCTGCACCTCGGCGCCGATATGAGCCGGGCGCGCGAGGCGCTTCGCGTGCTGCAGCAAAACTCCTATCGCCGACTCATCCTGCTGGGCGATATTTTTGCCGACCTGAATTTCGGCCGCCTCAAGAAAGAGCACTGGAAGTTCCTCGGCTTCATCCGCAAGCTTTCCAACCCCAAGCGAGGAGTGGAGGTGGTTTGGGTGGAAGGCAATCACGATCATGGGCTCACCGAAATCATGTCCCACCTGGTCGGCGTGCGCGTCTACCAGGAATATCGATGGAAGTACCAGGGCCTGCTCCACATCGCCGTGCACGGCCATCAGTTCGATAATTTCGTCATCAAGAATGTGCGCTTGAACTATTGGTTCGGAACGCTGCTCTACCTGCAATTGCAAAAGTGGGATACCAAGAACAAGTCTCTGAGCCGTTTGCTCGACCGACTGGGCACGCGCTGGCAGCGCTTGTCGGAAAAAGTCGCCGAGGGCGCTCTGGCTCATGCCCGCCAGCACAGGGCCGGACGCATCTTCTGTGGCCACACTCACGCCGCGCTTCACAAGCGCGAAGAGGGAACCGACTACTACAACTGCGGCGCCTGGATTGACGAGCATCTTACTTACATCACCGTGGGCGAGGCTGGGGTACAGATTCACGAGTATGTCGAGCATCCGGACTTTGCCGACCATGAGGCGATGGATCACGATCTGCCATTAGGCGAAGAGTTGATGCCTCATGAGCCTGCCCAAGAACTTGCGGAGCACGAAGAATGGCTCGAAGACAGCGAATTTCAGCGAGTTGGTCTTTGATACGGTTTGTTATCGATGTGGGTGTTTGGTTTAGTAGAAATTAAGCGCATGACAGAACTTTCGTAGCCGAACGGGACGAGACAGATTTTTTCGCTTGACAAGCCGCAGCGGAAAAAATAAACGTCCGTGGCATGCGGCCGGAGACCCTTGCGTAAGCTAACCATTGTTTTTCATCATGCCGGAGGTGGTCACCGCAATGCTGCCGAAGCGGTACGAGGTACTCTCACCGCGCAGAACGATCCCTGGGACGTGGAGCTTCTTGACATTCAGCAGTTGCTCGATCAGCTCGATTTGATTCGGCGCTTTACCGGCATTCGAATTCAGGATGTCTACAACCAGATCCTGCGGCGCGGCTGGACGCGGCCCGCGCCGGCTTTGCTTAAAATTCTCCTGACGACTATCCGCATCTACCACGGGCCGATCGTCAAGGTGCTGCGCGCCTACTGGGCCGACCATCCAACGGATATGGTGTTGTCGGTGATTCCACACTTCAATCGCGAACTCGCGGAAAGCCTGCGCGGCAAGAATCGGCAGAGCGGGGCTTCTGGGCCGCCAATCGTTACGCTGATCACCGACCTGGCCGACTATCCGCCGCACTTCTGGATCGAGCGCGAAAGCGAATACATCATTGCAGGCACGGAGCGCGCGCGTGCTCAGGCACTCGCGCTGGGCCATTCTGCCGATCACGTCTTTCTGACCTCGGGCATGGTTTTGAAGCCAAAGTTCTACGATGAACAATTGCTCACGCTCACAGCCGAAGAGCGCGTTGCGGAACGCTTGCGCCTGGGTTTCGAACCCGATTGCAAGACCGGAGTCGTTCTGTTCGGCGGCCATGGGTCGAGCGTTATGGTCGACATCGTCAAGCGGATCGACCAGAGCGGCGCCGACGTGCAGCTCATTCTGATTTGCGGCCACAACCAGAAACTCGAAGCCGAACTCAAGGCGCTCGTAACGCGGAAGCGGAAGCTCGTTCTAGGATTCACTCAGAACGTCGAACACTATATGGCGCTGTCGGATTTCTTCATCGGCAAGCCCGGTCCTGGATCGATCAGCGAGGCGCTCCAGTTCCACTTGCCTGTAATCGTCGAATGCAACAGCAAGACGCTCCCGCAGGAGCGCTACAACGCGCAATGGGTGTCGGATATGGGATTCGGGATCGTCGTGCCGGCTTTTCGCGAGATCGCGCCAGCGGTTCAACGGTTGATCGATCCGGCGACGTTCAGCGAATTTCTTCGCAAGACGAGCACATACTCAAACCGGGCGCTGTTCGAGGTCGCCGAGATTCTTGAGCAGTGTTACGAAAGCGCAGGTGCGAGGAACGTGGCACACGCTCAGTCTGCTTTGTAATCGGCGCATCTCTCTGAAGCTATCGGCGTTCTACTACCGTCCCGTTCCAGGTGGCATAAGGGGCTTCACGTATCGACCTGCCGTGAAGATCACGTCAAACTTGCAACTACATGTCGATATTCACGATCCGCCGAAAAAACCCGGAATTCGCGAAATGGTGGGACCGTTGGGCTTCACGAATTCAGAAAAAACCCGTAAGGAAGAACCATGCCAGCCAAAAGCATTGCCAAAAGAGCAATCTAGAAAAGAGCGATCCGAGGCGGTCAATCGAGCAGGCAAAAACGGGCCGCAATTCCTGGAAATTCTGAATGGTCTGCCCACTGACACCAGCTTATGAAGATCACGCGTGACCAGTCCATGAAGATCATGCGAGCTCCTTCCGATCCTTTGCCGGCGCCGAATCCGATGCCTCCGCCGGAGCCATCGCCCGCGCCCATCAAGGAGCCGCCTTCACACGAGCCCGATCGTCATGATCCCGACACCTCCGATGTACCTGTGCGCGAGCCAGAACCGTTAGAGCCTAATCAGATTTGACGGCCGCTCGCATGTTCTTATCGCAAACTGGGATATCGAGCTAGCGGAATTGTCAGAAATGCAGCGCAATTCCCGTCGAAAAACGAACGCCGTTCTGCGTGTTGCCATAGAATCGCGTTTCCACCCAATCGAATTGGGCGCGCAGCCAGATTGGGCCACCGGCCTTGTAATCGAGGCCTCCTCCGACCGCATTGGCGAATGAAGTGTTCGAGTCGGAGATTTCGTTGCTGCGGCTAACGTGGCTTCCGCCAATCAGGAATTCTCCAAATGGGCGAACGCGCTTGACCGTGACCGAAACGCGCGGACCAAACAGAAAATTGTGCTCGGAGATATTGGCGTTGAAGGGACCAGAACAGTGCCCAGGGACGTTGCAGACGAGTGGGTAGTCGCGTGATCCGTAATGGCCATCGACATCGACGACCAAGCCAATCCAAGGCAGGAATTTGCCTTCGAGCGATGCGTCCCAGCCGTTGAGACTTCCGCTGTCACCCTGGGAAATGGCGGTGTTCTCGTAGGAGTAGCCGAAGAAGACATTGCCTTTGGTCGGAACCTGGGCGGAAGCGGCTCCGGCGAGGAGGGTTAGAAGAAGAGTAAGGGCCGGCAAAAGGAAAAAAGAAGTTCGTGACGTACGCATTCGTCCTCCTGAGACAAAGATTCTGTTCTATACTTCGACACCGCAACCTGGGGAAGCCATAGCCTAAAACACATGAACGACGATATAGATGCGCCGGGCTGAGAATTTTTTGCCTCGGAATGAAGGTGAATTGTTTGGTTCGGGCAAGGTGCTTCTCGCCATGATCTTGTCCCGATCTCCCAGCGCCCTTTACCGAGCTTTTGCCATTTCTACTGCCTTCAATATTGCTCGCGATTTGTTCTTGGTTTCTTCGAATTCGCGCTCGGGATTGGAGTCGGCTACTATGCCGGCTCCTGCCTGTAAGTAGGCTTTCTTGTCTTTCATCAGCAGGGTGCGGATGGCGATGCAGGAATCCAGGTTGCCGGCGAAGTCGGCGTAGAGGACAGAGCCTCCGTAGACGCCGCGGCGGGCGGGTTCCAGCTCTTCGATGATTTGCATGGCTCGGACTTTGGGCGCGCCGCTGAGGGTGCCGGCGGGGAAGCAGGCAGCGAAGGCATCGATGGCGTCGAGTTCGGGGCGGAGGCGGCCTTCGAGCGCGGAGACGATGTGCATGACGTGCGAGTAGCGTTCGACATACATCAGTTTGCGGACTTTGACGGAGCCATATTCGCTAACTCGGCCTAAGTCGTTGCGTCCGAGGTCGACTAACATGACGTGCTCGGCGCGTTCTTTCTCGTCGGATAACATTTTCTTTTCCAGCGCGGCGTCTTCGGCTTCGTCTTTGCCGCGCGGATGAGTGCCGGCGATGGGGCGGTATTCGAGTCTGTTGCCGCTGACGCGGACGAGCATTTCGGGTGAAGAGCCGAGGACGTGGATTGCGTTGTTGGCCGAGGTTCGTGCTGGCGCGCGCGAAGAGCTTGAACCACGGGGGGCACTGAGGGACACGGAGGAACTACCGCCGAAACGGAGGAAGTACATGTAGGGCGACGGGTTGACGGTGCGCAGGGAGCGATAGAGATCGAAAGGCTCGACTGCGGGCTCGAAATCCCAGCGTTGGGAGAGCACGACCTGGAAGATGTCTCCGGCACCAATATATTCCTTGGCTTGCTCGACGCTTTTCAGAAACCTGGCTTTGGATGTGCGGGCGTGGACCTTCAGCTTGGCGGTGGGAGACGCGGCAAGCCGCGTCTCTACGTTGACGCGGCCGACG
>JBAVYO010000223.1:0-3379 GCA_049698855.1 Terriglobales bacterium | reverse complement strand
GCAATCGTGATGCCGCGCGCCTTTTCTTCCGGAGCGTTGTCGATCGAGTCGAACGAACGGAACTTGATGTTCGGGTTGTGCTTCCCTAAAACCTTGGTGATCGCCGCCGTCAACGTTGTCTTGCCGTGATCGATGTGTCCAATCGTCCCAACGTTGCAGTGCGGCTTTGTCCGATCAAATTTTTCCTTCGCCATTTCCGTTTTCCTTTGTAGCGCCGGCTCTCGGCCGGCTGTCGCAAATCAGTTATGAGTACTGATACAGCTTGTGAAACTTTGCCCTTACAGCGGGATCGACTTCTTCGATCTTCGACAGGTAAAACTCCCGCACCTGCGCCTGATCGGAAACCGGCAGCAATCCATATAGCGATGCCGCCACGCTTTTGCCGCCGCTCACCTGGTCGATCACTCCAGCCGCCAGGATTGCATCCAGATCGCGCACGCGAATGCCGCGGCCAGCGAGCGCTTTCAAAAACTTCACGACCGCGCCGGACGACAAAACTTGTTCAATGGCGGACTTCAATTCATCGAACTCGCGCTCTCTTACAACCCCGATCGTTGCCTGCTCAAAAGCCATAAACGCGGATCCAACCTGCCAGACTCCTCAAACAAAACTTCTCAACTCTGGAGCGGGAGACGGGAATCGAACCCGCGACCAACAGCTTGGAAGGCTGTGACTCTACCACTGAGTTACTCCCGCCCAACCGAACTCCCGGTAGAGACGCGGCTTGCCGCGTCTCAGACGGGGCAAGCCCCGTCTCTACACAAAATTCTGGAGCCGATGATCAGGATTGAACTGATGACCTCTCCCTTACCAAGGGAGTGCTCTACCAACTGAGCTACATCGGCTCTAGCACTGCTTACTATCAATCCACCGAAGTTGACCGGTCTCGCTCTTCCTCGATCCTGGTCCGCCAAAAAAACAGCGCCGACTTGAATGCGAATAATCCCAGGATCAACAGCGTTCCAGTTCGCAGTTTCAGATTCCAATCGAAAACCTGAATTGGTTCATCCGACAGCGTTGTCCAAGCCAAAACGCCCAGTGCCGCATACGCGATCAGAGCCAGCACGAACTTCTTTTTAACAGTCACTTCTGTTACCGCCCCAGCGTTTTCAAACTGAAGCATCTCATCTCTGGTGCACAGGGAAGGATTCGAACCTTCGTACCTCCTGAGAGGGACAGATTTACAGTCTGTTGGCTTTAACCGCTCACCCACCTGTGCAAATCCGGAAACTCTTCTCTCAGCGAACAAAACAGCACACCGGCGTCCACTACCATCTTCGCAGCTCGGGAAACGAATTGCGGGATTGCTCGCCTGACGACTACACTCGCCGGAAATTACTGGATGGAGTGCGTTATTACCGTTGCGCCGCTATTGCGCGTCTCCGCGCAGACCGCCGTGTTTCCGGAAAATCATTTTCTGGAGCTGGCGAAGGGATTTGAACCCCTGACCCTCTGATTACAAATCAGATGCTCTACCGACTGAGCTACGCCAGCAGGTGGAAGCATGCACGCCGGGGCACAATACTTCCCTGATCCCTCTGAATAACCGGGACAATTATTTAAGGTACCACAAGGGTTATAGAGGCGCAACCGGAATGCCGTCTAGTGAATAGCGGCTCAAATCAATGCCAACGTTGCGAGCGCGTGATCCCTATTCGCCAGCAACACGGCCGATTCGCGATCATCCCGAAATTCGTGGTCAGCGTAATTGTCATCTCCATTGATACACTGGCTTCTCAACCGAACCTATGCTCCCCTGCCAGCGCCATCTTTTCGATATCCCTGACGATGTCGCCTACCTGAATTGCGCGTACATGTCACCGCTGATGAAATCGGCGTACGATGCCGGGACCACGGGCCTTGCCCGCAAGGCGCATCCCTGGGACCTGACGGCTCAGGAATTTTTCACCGGCGCGGAGGAGTTTCGCGAAGTTGCCGCACAAGTCCTCGGGTCAACGGCCGACTGCGTTGCCATCGTTTCGTCCGCCGGCTACGGAATTGAAACGGCCGCGCGAAATCTGCCAGCGAGCAAAGGGCAAACGATCCTTGTTCTCGCCGAACAATTTCCCTCCAATTATTATCCCTGGCAACGGCTGGCCGAAGAAAAGGGCGCCGCGCTCAAAATCGTTCCATGGCCTGAAGATTCTGACTGGACCGCCGCCGTCCTCAACGCACTCACGCCCGAGGTTGCCATCGCCGCATTGCCTCATGTGCATTGGACCAGCGGCGGCCAGCTTGATCTAGTCCGCATCGGCGCTGCCTGCCGTCAGATCGGCGCAAGTCTCGCGCTCGATCTCACGCAGTCACTCGGCGTCCTGCCTTTCAGTGTGGAAGACGTTCAGCCCGACTTCGCCGTGGCGGCCAGCTACAAGTGGTTACTCGGCCCCTATTCTGTCGGGATGCTCTACGTTGCTCCCAAATGGCACTGCGGATTGCCGCTCGAAGAAGGATGGATTCAGCGCGCCAATGCGCGCGATTTTTCAAGCCTCATTCTGTACTCCGATCAATATGACTCCGGCGCACGCCGCTTCGACATGGGAGAGCGCTCGAATTTCGCGCTGCTGCCCGTTGCCGTTCGCGCCATGCGGCAAATATTGGAATGGGGGATTAAAGGAATTTCCGCGACCTCGGGCGTAATGAATCGTCACCTCGCCGAAGCAGCTGCGGAGCTGGGGTTTTCGGCGGCTCGCGAACCGTTGCGTGCGCCGCATTATCTCTGCCTGCGAAGAGGAACCCCGATCCCGCCGGAATTGACTCATGTGCTGGCGCGAGAAAAAGTTTTTGTCAGCGTGCGCGGAGCTTCGATGCGGGTGGCCCCGCACGTCTACAACACGCCGGAAGATTGCGAGCGCTTGATTGCCTGCCTGCGCGGGATCTCCGGCAAGTAGAAATCGCTGGCCAGCGCTACTTCAGCTCCGCCAATTTGCGTTGCGCCAATTGTGCCGCTTCTGAGGACGGATTTTCCTTTGAGGGCGCATTTTCTTTTTGAACCTGCGTGTAAATCTTGCGGGCGTCGTCCGTCTTGTGGCGCGACTCGTAGAAGCTGGCAAGTTGAAACTGCGCCGTGACCTTGGCCACCACTTCCGTCGGCCGGTCAATCAGCTGCTGATAAAGATCGACCGCCTGTGGGTCCTTGCCCTCCGCCGCATAAACAGAGGCGAGCGCCATCTTCCCCAGCGAAGCGAGATTGGAGTCGGACGAATTGGCTGCCTCCTGCAGGTCATGCTCCGCGGTCGCGTTGTCCCCAAGCTGCGCCGCGGTCAGACCCACAAAATAACGCGCCATCTTGCCGCTGCGCGTTTGCGGGTACTTGTCGGCAATGGCCTGGAATTCCCTGCGCGCGGCCGTGGCTCGCGCGGTAGTGGAGTCGAAGCTCGGG
>JBAVYO010000222.1:0-3251 GCA_049698855.1 Terriglobales bacterium | reverse complement strand
CTCCTTGGAAATGCGACTGCTTTTGAAGATAAATCCCGTGAGGCGAACGCCGAAATGAATGAAGAGATAGTAATCCGGCCGCGGCGAAGATGGCAATAGAGCCATGCCGGTAGCCAGTTGCCGGTACCGAGTTGCCAGTAAGAGATCGAGCACGTAGGTTGCCAATTTGTCAGGTTCACAAGCGGCATGATAATGTCGGGCATCGGGGATCAAACAATCGTTGTGTGGGGACCGTTTTTCTTTGCCGACGCGTGGGCTGGCTTGGGAGAAACTCGGCAAACGCAGTCCAGGAAAAGTTCATCCAAAAAACAGGAGCGACACCATGAAAAAAAAGGCTGTGTTGTTCGTCATGCTGGCGGCGTGCGCGCTGCCGCTTTTTGCCGAAGACAAAGAGATGAAGGAGACCGATAGAATCGAGGCGGCGGCCACTGTAATGAAGGAAATTCTAGGCATGCCGGAGGGCATTCCGAAGGATCTGCTCAACAAGGCGGACTGCATTGTGATTTATCCGTCGGTGAAGAAAGCGGCGTTTATTGTGGGCGGCAGCTATGGGCGCGGCTTGATCACGTGCCGCAAAGGCCCGGATTTTTCGGGATCGTGGAGCGCTCCCGCCATGTTCGCGTTGGAAGGCGGAAGCTTTGGTTTCCAGATCGGAGCCCAGGCCACGGATTTCGTGCTGCTGGTGATGAATGAATCGGGAGCGAAGTCCGTGCTGTCGAGCAAGGTCAAGCTCGGCGCGGATGCTTCGGCAGCGGCGGGTCCGAAGGGGCGCGATACATCGGCGGAAACCGACGTCGTGATGAAAGCCGAGATTCTCTCCTATTCGCGCGCACAGGGACTTTTTGCTGGCGTGTCGCTGGAAGGCTCGACCATGCGCTCCGACGATGGCGGGAACAAGGCGCTGTACGGCAAGGAACTGAGCGCGAAAGAAATTGTGCGCGAAGGAAAAGTCCCGCCTCCGCCGTCGGCGACGCGGCTGCTCGCGATCTTGAAGCGAGCTTCACCGCACCATGTAGTGAAGTAGCAACCTGATCAAGTGTGGCGTGGACCTTGCCCTGTCGAAGGGTTCGCGCCACCCTTTTGGGCGCTAACCTGAGCGACGGCCGCGCGGCTGCAAAAAGGTATGTCTTCCTGAGCGAAACGGGGTAAGCGAAGCGAAGCCCCGCGCAGTCGAAGGACCCCTACCCCCCCTCAAACAAATTCCCGAACGCCGCAAGGCATTCTCCCGACGCCACATCGGTCTTCGCGTCCGCCAGACACTACCGCTCTTTGCAATCCTTCAGCACCATCGCGCAGATTTGATCGGCTAATTCTTCGCGCAACTCGGCGTGTTGAATCATGAGCCGCATGTAAATCGCTCCGTACAGCGCGTCGAGGACGAGATCGAGATCGGTGTTGCGTGCCAGTTCGCCGCGACCCATCGCGGCCTGAAGTCTCTTGTAAGCCTGGCGGCGGCGGGGCCACAAAAAGCGCTCGCGGAACGCCTCAATCAATTCCGGATCGGATTGGCCGCCTGCCACAAGTGCAGCCACCACCTTGCCGCGCTCTGAGCGGAGAATGCGAATCAGCCGGCGCATCTGCACCGCCATATCCTTGCGCAGAGAACCGGTGTCCGGGAACTGAAGTTCGTCTTCGGAACTGGTAGCGAAAGCGTCGGCCACCACCGCAGCCTTGCTCGGCCACCAGCGGTAAACCGTAGCTTTACTTACATTGGCGTCGGCGGCTATGGCTTCAATACTGAGTTCGGAAAACCCACCCGGCTGGCGAAGCAGTTTGAGAGTGCTGCGCAGAATGGCGCGGTGCGATTCCTCGCTGCGGGGGCGCCCAGGCGGACGCTTGCCATTATCGCCATTACCTTTGTGTAAAGTGGCAGCCGGAGCCGGAGTTTGCGCCATAGGGAAAGTCTAATATAATTTAAATCCGAAACGTATTGTTTTGAATCTTAATTCTCATGCAGCCCTGATCGGGCGGCTGGGGCACTTCTTTCGATAGCGGCCTTGGGCCGCACATTGGGGCTAGTCGAAATCGACTCTCTTGGTGAAAGTAAGAACAAGTTGTTAGCAGTCGCAAGCCTATGTGGATAGTTGCTTTAGCGCTTCGCCGGCCGTACACGTTTGTAGTGATGGCGTTACTCATCATCATTCTGACGCCCATCACAATTCTGCGAACCCCAGTCGATATTTTCCCCGACATCAATATCCCCGTGATCAGCGTGGTTTGGAACTACGCCGGTCTCGATCCCGGCGAAATGGCCGACCGCATCGTTACCAACTCCGAGCGCGGGTTCACGGTCACCGTCAACGACGTTGAGCACATGGAATCGCAGTCGCTGAGCGGCATGGCCGTGATCAAGATTTTCTTCCGGCCGGGCGTCAATATTTCCATGGCAATGACCCAGGTGACGGGCATGTGCCAGACCGTCCTGCGCGGACTGCCCGCAGGCACGACGCCGCCGCTCGTGATTACCTATTCCGCGTCGACAACTCCTGTCGTGCAACTCGGCCTGAGCAGCAAGACTCTGCCGGAGCAGCAACTCTTCGATCTGGGCCAGAATTTTCTGCGCACCCAATTAACCACAGTGCCGGGAGCGGCCACGCCTTATCCCTACGGCGGCAAGATACGCCAGGTGCAAGTCGATCTCGATATCGCGAAGCTTCAGGCCTACAGTCTGACTCCGAATGACATTGTGAATGCGGTATCGGCTCAGAACCTGATTCTGCCCTCGGGCACGACCAAAATCGGTCCCACCGAATACGACGTGGAGATGAACGGAACTCCGCGGACGATCGACGAACTGAACGATCTGCCAGTGAAGACCTCGAACAGCTCTACGCTGTACCTGCGCGATGTAGCGCACGTTCGCGATGGCTTCGCGCCGCAGACCAACATCGTTCGCCAGAACGGCGTGCGCGGCGTGCTCATGTCTATGTACAAATTGGGCGGTTCAACGCTGACAGTGGTCGACGGAATCAAGGCGATCGTTCCCAAGGCGGCCCAGCAGTTACCACCGGAATTAAACATCAAGGCTCTGTTCGATCAATCGCTGTTTGTACGCGCGTCCATTCAAGGCGTCTTGCGCGAAGGACTGACCGCTGCCTGTCTGACGGCTGCCATGATTCTGCTTTTTCTCGGTGACTGGCGCCCGACGGTCATCATCGCCGTCTCCATTCCACTGTCGATTTTTGTCTCGGTGATTCTGTTGAGCGCGCTGGGCGAAACCATCAACATCATGACCCTCGGAGGTCTGGCCC
>JBAVYO010000221.1:0-2578 GCA_049698855.1 Terriglobales bacterium | reverse complement strand
GAGCCGTCGTGGTTATGAAATCAAGCGCAGCAGATGTGAGCGAAGCGAGCAGCAGCAAGTCGAAGTTGAGGCGCTTGCGCGGCGTCCGAGCCGCGCGCCGAAATCCCGAGCGAAGCCGAGGGAGCTTTGCCCCCTGCTCGTTTGACGGTGACAAAGGCGCGTCAGGGAGTTCTCACAGCACATCTCTCATAACTATTCCGGCATCAACTCAGCCACGGTCAGCTTGTCGGCCTTGCGCAACTCGGGAAAAAGCCACGCCCACGCGGCGATGATCACCAAAGTCCCAACTCCTCCCAGCACGACTGCGGGCACGGTGCCGAACCACTGCGCGGTCAGGCCGGATTCGAACTCTCCCAACTCGTTCGATACGCCGATAAACAGCATGTCCACGGCATTCACGCGCCCGCGCATCTGGTCGGGAGTGGCGACCTGCACCAGCGTGGCGCGGATGATCACGCTCACCATGTCGCTCGCGCCGAGCAGCGTCAGCGCCGCCAGCGACACGACCAGGCTGTGCGAGATCCCAAAGATAATTGTGCACACGCCAAAACTTGCGACCGTCGTCAGCATGGTGATTCCCGCGTGCCGCCGAATCGGCCAGTGAGCCACGACAATCGCCATCACCGCGGCGCCCACGCCTGGAGCGCTCCGCAGCAAGCCGAGTCCCCATGGTCCCGTGTGCAGAATCGTCCTGGCATATACGGGCAGCAGCGCGACCGCGCCTCCCAGCAGCACCGCAAACATATCGAGCGAGATCGATCCCAGAATCAGCCGCTTCTCAAAGATGAACCGGAATCCAGCCAGCACATTGCGCGCGCTGAACTGGACCTTCGCATTTCCGCCGCTGCGGCCGCCATCAAGCGCCGACGCGAGCGCCGCTGCGGCAGCACGCGCCGCCTCTCTCGGATGAATGCGGAACGTCATGCCCAGGGACAGCACCGCGACCGCTACGGAAACGGCATACACAGCCTCCGGCCCGCGAAAGAAGGCATAGACAATTCCCCCGAGCGCCGGACCTGCTATGGTTGCCACCTGGAACGTGCTCGCATTCCAGGCAACCGCGTTGGGGAAATGTTCTTCGGGCACAAGCTGCGGCAGAATGGCGCGGCTCACCGGAAAGCTGAAGGCGCGCACGCTGCCCACGAGCGCCAGCACAACATAGATCCAATGCACAGAGACAGGCGTGTGCCTGCTGATCGCAAGCAACAGCGCCGACGAAACCGCATATCCCGCGTAGCACCACATGAGCAGCTTGCGGCGGTCGAACAGATCGGCCGCGTGTCCTGCAAACAGGAACAGCGCGAAACCGGGCAGGAATTGCGCCAAGCCAACATATCCCAGATCGATTGGGCGCTTGGTGATTTCGTAAACTTGCCAGCCCACCGCAACCGACTGCATCTCCAGCGCGAGGACGATGAGAAACCGCGCAAGCGTGTAGGCAACAAAATTAGGATGGGTAAAAGCGACGCGTCCAGCCAGCCGCGGATCTTTATCGGTCAGCATCGTGAGGTCAGCATCTCGAGAGTGAGAATCTGTCTTAGGCTAGGGGCGTTCAATCAGCATCTCGGCATGCAGCATCCGCAGGTGCCCGTCGCGAGATGAGCATTCCTTATTACTGTGCCATAAAAGTCGGAGTGGAAATCCGTTTGTCATTCCGACCGGGGGGAGGAATCTACTGTCGTTAGCGCCACTGGTGCGCTCACCTCTCACGTGTTTCTGCCCGCCCCGCTCACTTCCGGAACCGACCGATCAGTCATTATTTTGCTCTCCTCGGCTGCTACAATTTTCCGATTTTCTATTTGCGCCCGGATGGCGGCCAAATGCCGCGCCGGGAACGAGGTGTCTTCATGCCGGAAGCTTTGCAGCTTGCGAGTCCTACTCCTCTTACTTCGCTCAGCGAAGATGAGATTTTGTTTCGCGATAATGTGCGGCAGTTTGCCGAGGACAAGATTCGTCCGCTGGCCAGGGAAATGGATGAGAAGGGCGTGTTCGATCGCGGCCTGATCGACCAGTTCTTTCAGCTGGGGCTGATGGGGATTGAGATTCCCGAGCAATACGGCGGCGCGGGCGGCAAGTTTTTTGAAGCCATTCTCGCGGTCGAGGAGTGCTCGCGCGTGGACGCTTCCGCAGGCGTGATTGTCGACGTGCAGAACACGCTCGTGGCCAATGCGATTCTGCGCTGGGCCAACGACGAGCAGCGCAAACGCTATTTGACGAAAATGGCCGCGGACACAGTAGGCGCCTATGCGCTGAGCGAGGCGGGGTCGGGATCGGATGCGTTCGCGCTCCAGACCAAGGCCGAGCTGAAGGGCAGTGACTACGTGCTGAACGGGCGTAAGCTCTGGATCACGAATGGCAAAGAAGCGGGAATTTTTGTGCTGTTCGCAACCGTCGATGCGTCGAAGGGCTACAAGGGGATTACGGCGTTTCTGGTGGAAAAGAATTTTCCGGGATTTAGCGTGGGCAAGAAAGAGGACAAGCTGGGGATTCGCGCGTCGTCGACGTGCGAGCTGATTCTTGAGGACTGCCGCGTGCCGAAGGAAAACGTGCTCGGCGAAGTGGGCAAGGGATACAAGAT
>JBAVYO010000220.1:0-31436 GCA_049698855.1 Terriglobales bacterium | reverse complement strand
TTTAATGTGGACTAATAACAAGCGCACTCCCTTCGGGCGTGCTATAGTCACCCCGGGGCGGTTACTACTTTCTCCTCTTTCAGGTCTTCTGACCTAAGCCAGTCATCTGAAGTTCTCCCACCTTAGGCGTTACAGCGAAGAGAGTGGTGTGCCCGATGCCTTTCCTTGCGATCTTGCGCGAAGTCGATCAGCTCCATAAAGTCAGTACTCGTCTGGAGGCCCTGGCTGAGCAACATACGGCATTGTCGGACCCACTCATCACCATCGCGGGAACCATTCGTAATACGGCCACTGTTCTGGAGGTACTGGTGGCGACGAAGGGCTCGAAGCCGATCTGAGTCAAAGACAGACTCTGCCCAGACCAAGGTGGTTGGGAGACACTCGACTCCTGTGCGCAGGCACGTTTCCTTGGTATCGCGGCTCCCGACTCTCCTCCACACAACGAAAATCGCCTGTGTAGGCCACCAGCTTCACTTCCGTGGACGATCTTAACGAAGTGATCAATTGTGAACAGACAATCGTTCGTTGGCTGAGTAAGTTCTGTTGACATAGCCTGACTTGGGAGTGGGGTATTTCAGCTAAATAGGCCATCCAATTGAGATGGGGTGCATTGCATTTAGGGTGCTCCACGTCGAGCTAAGCCAGTTTGTAACAATCCAGAGGAGATGTGGCCATGGATCCCCCTCTTGTGCTGTGCATAGACGATCTCCCGCAAGTCCTGGAGCTTCGCAAGGCGACTCTGGAGTCGCATGGGTATTGCGTCGAGACAGCATCGAGCGGGCAGGCCGCGATAAGAAAGTTGGAGCAGGCGTCAGTAGCTGCGGTTCTACTGGAATACAAGCAGGAAGGCATGGACGCGGAAGCCATAGCTTGGCATATCAAGCAGAGGTTTCCAAACCTGCCGATCATCCTGCTTTCAGCGTATTCCGAGATTCCGGAGCGGGTCTTGTGGCTGGTCGACGAATACGTGATGAAGAGCGAACTGCCGGAACGGCTGGTACCGATCATCGAACGAGTGCACAGCCGAATAGCGCGCAGGGACTATCCGCGACAGCATGGCCAACGGTAAGTCGAAGGTAATGAACCACATGGGCACGGAGATCACAAAAAATCGTGTGGCGCTCACACAAATAGGTGATGGAGATCACTCAGCCATGTGTCAAAACACGCAGTCCGGCAAGGCGCGACGCAGCCAGTTGAGTCCGGGTGACCCCAGGTCGGTTTCGGCAAGTAATTGATTGTAAATGGCTTATTGAAACAAGAAGTATGCTCCAGGAAAGGCAACCAGTTTGGCCAATTGTTTGCCATTGCCTAAGCGGGAAGCAACAACAGAAGTCGATTGGAACTAGAGAAACGCAAGACTCATTAGGAAGAGAGAGGACGAATCGTATGGCGACGGCAACTTTGACAATGGCGAGGCCGATGGGCACAGGATTCAGCTTTTCGAACATGCAGACGAAGGCGAACTCCCCCTACGGGTTGCCGATCATTGAAGACATGCGGGAGTTCAACCTCGGCGAGCACAGCTTTCTAACCGGTCTCTCAACCGAGACCATGACGGAATTGAACCGCGTCAAGCACACGACTTCGTATCCGGAAGGCGCAGTTGTTCTCATGGAAGGGCAAGCGCCGCGCGGCGTTTACATCGTTTGCCAGGGGCGCGTGAAGCTTATGACCACGAACAGCGAAGGGAAGACGCTGATTGTGAAGATTGCCCAGCCCGGCGAAGTGCTGGGACTGCAATCGGTGGTGACGGACGCTCCTTATGAGCTGACGGCGGAGACGCTGCAGCCCTGCCAGTTGGCCTTCATCGGGCGCGATCAGTTTCTGCGGCTTCTCCGCACGCATGGAGATGCCTGCTTGCGCGCGACCCAGCATTTGAGCGGAGACTGCCAGTCGGCGTATGAAGTGATCCGGTCGATCGGTCTGTGCCACTCGGTGGCGGGAAAGCTGGCGCGGCTGCTCAAGCAGTGGTCTTCGGAAGGCCGCTCGGACGATGGCGTGGTGCGGATGAAGATGGCTCTGACGCACGAAGAACTCGCACAACTGATTGGATCGTCGAGAGAGACCGTAACCAGAATTTTAGGAGATTTCAAGCGGCGCGGGGTGGTGGAATTGCACGGGGCAACGCTCCTGATTCGCAAACCAGCCGCGCTCGAAAGCCTTTGTATGTCGTAGTTGAGATGCGCTGCAGGGGCTAACCGGCCCTCGATGCGTGGTGAGAGCCTCCAGTAGGAGCCGCGAGCGGGCCGAATCAGATTTGCAGGATTGCAACCCTGATCCCCATCGCGGCTCATTTTTTTGGGCTTTAGAGTTATTGCTGCAGTTATTTCTTCGGCTCCGATTCTTCCTTCTTTGCCGAGGCAGCGGCGTTTGGTTGTGGTTTGGCGGGTCTTATATAATCCACAACCTCAGATGACATTGAACTCCGGAACGAAGCTGGGACCGTACGACATCGAATCGCTGCTGGGCGCGGGCGGAATGGGCGAGGTGTATCGTGCGCGCGACGCGCGGCTGAATCGTACGGTCGCCATCAAAGTGCTGCCGAAATCGTTCTCGGCCGATGCCGACCGGTTACAGCGCTTCATGCAGGAGGCGCGAGCTGCCGCCGCGCTGAATCATCCCAACATTCTTTCCATTTACGACATCGGGGAAGAGAACGGTTCTCCTTATATTGTTTCGGAGTTGTTGGAAGGAACGACGCTGCGCGAGCAGTTGCGAAGCGGGCCGTTGCAATCGCGTAAGGTGATCGATTACGCGCTGCAGGTGGCGCGAGGGCTGGCGGCGGCGCACGACAAAGGCATTGTGCATCGCGATCTGAAGCCCGAGAACATCTTCGTGACCGACGACGGGCGAGTCAAAATTCTGGACTTCGGATTGGCGAAGTTGACGCGTCCGGAAGCTTCCGGCCCTGGCGGCGAGTCGATGACCGCGCAAGTGAATACCGAGCCAGGGCATGTTTTGGGGACGGCCGGATACATGGCTCCGGAGCAAGTGCGCGGCAAGGCGACGGATCATCGCTCCGATATTTTTGCTTTTGGATCGATTCTTTACGAGATGCTTTCGGGCAAGCGCGCGTTCCGCGGCGAGACACCGGCCGATACCATGAGCGCGATCTTGAAAGAAGAGCCAGAGGAGCTTTCCGAGACAGGGCGGAACGTTGCGGCGCCTCTGGAGCGGATTGTGCGGCACTGCCTGGAGAAGAATCCGGCACAGCGGTTCCAGTCGGCGGGCGATGTAGCGTTTGCACTGGAAGCGCTGGCGGACAGTTCGACCGGCTCGCGGACAGGGACGCAGACGGCGGTGACAGATGCGTCAGCAACGAACGCGCACGCGGCCAGCCGACAGGTGCGAACTGGCGGAAGAGTACTGGGCATCGCGTTGGCGCTAGTACTCGCCGTAGTTGCCGCCGCCCTGGGTTGGTGGTTGGGGCGAGGCAGCGTGCATCCGTCGTTGGCGGAATATAGGCAGATTACCTTTCGCACTGGCTCCATTGACAACGCCCGATTCGCTCCCGACGGCAGCATTATCTACGGCGCGACCTGGGAAGGCGGCGACAGCCAGCTGTATATCTCGCGCGAGGATGAGCCGGGAACGCGCGAACTGGGTTTGAAGAATGCCGATCTGCTCGCAATCTCCAAGAGCGGAGAACTGGCGGTGCGGCTCAACACCACCTATTCCACAGGCTATGGACGCTGGGGCACGCTGGCGCGGGTTCCGCTGAGCGGAGGGACACCGCGCGAAGTGCTCGACAACGTGCAGGATGCGGATTGGGCGGCGAACGGCGAAAGCATGGCGGTGGTGCGATATGTGCCCGAGAACGGTCACTGGAAGCTGGAGTATCCGATTGGAAAGGTGCTGCTCGACGGCATCAACTGGATCAGCCATCCGAAGATTTCGCCGGATGGGAAGTTCGTGGCATTCGCGGATCACGAGAATCCGGAAGGCGACGACGAGGGTTCGCTGGCAGTGGTCGATCTGGAAGGGCACGAGAAGAAGCTCGCGTCGGGGTGGGCCTCGCTACAGGGAATTGTGTGGTCACCCAAGGGAGATGAGATCTGGTTCACCGCGACCAGCAGCGGGAGCGCGACCAATCCACGGGCGGTGACGCTGACGGGCAAGGCGCGAATACTGACCAATGTGCCCGGCGGAATGTGGCTGGAAGACATACGCGACGGAGTGGCACTGATGGTCGCCAACCAAGCGCGCCTGGGCGTGCGAGGGCTCGCTCCCGGCGCAAAAGAGGAGAGGGAACTTGGTTGGTTCGGATGGTCGGAACTGAGAGATATCAGCGCGGATGGACACAAGATTTTGTTTGAAGAGGAAGGCAATGGCGGCGGAACGAATTACACAGTGTTTTTGCGGGATACGGATGGATCGCCTCCGGTCAAGATAGGCGAGGGCGTGGGCGAGGCAATTTCGCCGGATGGGAAATGGGTAATCACCAAGCCGAAAGATCAAGGAACGCTGAAGATGGTGCCGACCGGAGCCGGAGAGGCTCGGCAAATTACCCATGACAGCATCAGCTACGGCAGAGTGCGATACTTTCCAGATGGCAAGCAACTGCTGGGAAGTGGAATCGAGCCTGGGCACGGAGTGCGGGATTACCTAATCGATTTGAGCAGCGGCGCCGGCAAGCCGGTAACTCCCGAGGGGGTTGCGGGTACGCAGCTTTCGCCGGATGGGCGCAGCGTCGCAGTGAGTGGGCCGGACGGAAAATGGGGTGTTTGGCCGCTCGATGGGAGTGGGCTGCGGCCGATCCCGGGGCTTGACTCGAAGTACTACGTGGTCGGGTGGACGCCGGACGGAACATCGGTATATGCGGCGCCGAGCGCGTTGCGCGCAACCGCTCAGAATATCTTTCGTGTGAATGTAACGACCGGGAAGATGGAATTGTGGAAGACACTTGGAGCGAATATTCCCGCCGGAGTTGTATTCGTGGGCGGGCCACATTTCTCCCGCGACAGCGCCGCATATGCGTATCTTTATTTTCAGGTACTCTCGCAGGCATATGTGGTGAGAGGATTGAAGTGAAGGTCATTGAGTCATTTGCTCGTTCACTATGTGCGTCAATGATTCAATGGCTCAATGGCTCAATGGCAAAATGAATCAATATTAGGGCGGAAGTTATGAGAAGGTTTGTTGTGGTGATGGCCGTGGTGATTGGTCTGGGAATGAGTGCCGTCGGCACATGGGCGCAGGACGATGAAGACGAAGGCCCGATGTCGAACATGCACTTTGTGGTGCTGCTCGACTCGAATGCGAAGCCGGTGAAAAACGCGGCGGTTGTGCTGCATCCCATAACTCGCAAGGGCAAGCAGGCCATGGGCGGCATGGAACTGAAGACGGACAGCGACGGAAAAACCGGGATTGACGGGATTCCATACGGACCTCTGCGGGTGCAGGTGCTGGCGCCCGGCTTTCAGACGTTTGGGGAAGATTATCAGGTGAATCGGGCGGAGATGGTGATCACAATCAAACTGAAGCGTCCGGTGAAGCAATTCACGTCATATGGAGTTCAGGAGAGCGCGAAGAAGCCCGACGATACGAAGACCCAGAGCCAGAAACCGCCGCAATAAAGTCAGAAGTTAGAAGTTTAGATTGCAGAAGTCAGGCAGGTTTTCTGGAGCGGCATACGGATGCGGTTGAGGTAATAACATGTCGGAAAGAAGAAGAATAAGGCCTCATACAAGACGCTTCCTGGCGGGCGCGTGCGTGGTTCTCATCCTGGCGTTAGCAGCGGCAATGCAGGCTCGGGCGCAGGACGATGAAGGACCGACGGCGTCGGTCAAGGTTGTGGTGGTGCGCGACGCCAGCGGAAAGCCAGTGAAGAGCGCGCAAGTGGTGCTGCATCCCGTGAATAAGAAGGGAAAGGCGACAGCGGGAGAACTCGATCTGAAGACGAATGAGGAAGGGCGCGCGAGTATCGACGGCATTCCGTATGGATCGATTGAAGTGCAGGTGCTGGCGCCAGGCTCGCAGACATTTGGTCAGGATTACGAAGTGAAGCAGCCAGAGGTGGAGATTGCCGTGAGATTGAAGCGTCCGGGAGAGCAGTATTCGACTTACGAGAATCACGACGCGAAGCAGTCACCGGACCAGAAGCCACAGTAGGGATTACGACTCCGGCGGGGGATGGGGCTGTTTGGGGGAGTGACAGAGCCGGGGTCATGGCCTACAATCGGCGGACTGACGTTGGTGAATTATGGGTTTGCAGGAACTGACAGTCGAGCGATACGAAGGAGTGGCGGACGATCAGCGGATTCTGCTGCTGAAAGGGCCGCTCACGATCGAAACCACTCCGCAATTCGAGCGTGCCGTTCGCAGCGAGATCGCCGACACGGTGATTCTGGATTTTTCCGACGTACCTTACATTGACTCGGTGGGGCTGGGATCTCTAGTGGCAGCTTATGTGTCGCATCAGAAAAGCGGGCGTTGCCTCGTGCTTACGGGCGTGAAGCCGCGCGTCACCAAGATTATGGAAATCACCAAGGTGAAGGATTTCTTTGTGACGTTTCCCACAACATGGGAGGCGGTGGAAACGATGGCCAATACGGGAACGGCGTAGGCAAAATCGAGGTTAGAGGTCGCAGGTTTGAGGTTAGATTGCAGAAAGTAAGACTCTGGAAGTAAGAGATTGGATTGCAAATAGTGGATCAGCCTAACCCCGACATTCTTCGGATGGATTTTATCGATGGATTATCTTTTGAAAACTGAGCCTTCGGTCTATTCGTTTGCGAATCTCGTAAAAGAGAAAACCACCATTTGGGATGGAGTTACGAATCCGGCCGCGGTGAAACATCTGCGCGAGATGAAGCCGGGCGAGCGCCTGGTGATCTATCACACCGGCGATGAGAAGAGCGCGGTCGGCACGGCGGCCGTGGTGTCTGTGGATGCAACGGATGCGAAGAATCCTCAGGTGAAGATCAAAGCGGGGAAAGCGATTGCGGCGCCCAAGACGCTGGCGGAGATCAAAGCCGCCAAGCTATTCGCGGACTCGCCATTGGTGCGGCAGGGGCGTTTGAGTGTTGTGCCGCTGAGCGAGGCGCAGTGGAAATGGCTTACCGGCGATTAGCTTCTAACCTCACCCCCACTGAGATACTGCATAGTCAAACCGCTAATCATGATGGCGTCCTCCGCCATTGCGGCGAGTTACAGCATCATTTCAGGCCGGCCTAATCGCGCTCAGAGCCCACTGTGCTGTACGTATACGTAATACATGCACAGGCGTCCGTGCGGAGCGTGGGCGATGGCAGCC
Organism: Terriglobales bacterium; assembly: GCA_049698855.1. Lineage (GTDB taxonomy): Bacteria > Acidobacteriota > Terriglobia > Terriglobales > Acidobacteriaceae > Acidiflorens. Next base: position 24,178 of record JBAVYO010000220.1, on the reverse strand, counting down.
GGACGGCGCCGAGCGTGGTCGGACTGTTCCACTCAAAGCCTAAGCAAGCCGGGGACCAGGCGTTACAGTTTTTCCCGTATACAGTTCGGACGAGGATAAAAGATAGAATCGGGCGTTTGGGCCTGTCGGCGGCGGCTTTCTATGCGAATTCTTCTGGTGGACGATCATGAAGTGGTGCGCCGTGGAATTCGTTCGTTCCTGCGCACCTATCCCGATTTGGAGATTTGTGGCGAGGCGGCGAACGGGGCGGAGGCAATCGAAAAGGCTCGCTTGCTGCGTCCGGATGTCGTGGTGATGGACATCACCATGCCAGGCAAAAACGGGTTGGAAGCCACGCGCGAAATCAAGCGCACTCTTCCTGGGACGGACGTCCTGATTCTGAGCCAGCACGAATCCGCCGGGATGATTCGGGAGGCGATGCAGGCGGGCGCACGCGCCTATGTGGACAAGGCGGCGCTGACACGAGATCTGGGCGCAGCGCTCGACAAGATACGCGGAGTGAACTTTGAAGATCGAAAGGGGGCGGAAGACGTGATGGAGGCGAGTGAGAGCCGATTCCGCGAAATGATCGATGTGTTGCCGGCCGCGATCTATACCACGGACGCCGAAGGGCGGCTGACGCATTTCAACCCAGCCGCAGTCGAATTTTCGGGCCGTACGCCCGAGCTCGGTACCGATCAGTGGTGTGTGACGTGGAAGCTGTTCTGGCCAGATGGCTCGCCGATGGGGCACGATGAATGCCCGATGGCCGTTTTGCTCAAGGAAGGGCGCATCCTGGAGGGGATGGAGTGCATTGCCGAGCGCCCCGACGGAACGCGCCGCTGGTTCATGCCTTACCCGCGAGCGCTCCGGAACATGGATGGGCAGACCATCGGCGGCGTCAACATGCTGATGGATATCACGGCTCGCAAACAAGGGGAGCTGGCAAAAGGCCACTTGGCGGCGATTGTGGATTCGTCCGACGACGCCATTGTCAGCAAGGACCTTGAGGGAATCATCACCAGTTGGAATCGGTCGGCGGAGCGAGTGTTCGGTTACTCCGCTGCAGAAGCGATTGGGCAGCATATAACGCTGATCATTCCGCCCGAGCGCCAGGACGAGGAAAGGGAGATTCTTTCGCGCATTCGGCGCGGAGAGCGAGTCGATCATTTTGAAACCGTGCGGAAACGGAAGGACGGCACACTCTTCGATATCTCGGTGACGATTTCTCCGGTGTTGGACGCAAGCGGGCGGGTGACGGGGGCGTCGAAGGTGGCGCGCGACATCAGCGAGCGCAAACGCGCGGAGGAGCGCGAACGGCAGATCACGGCGGAGGCGGTTGCGGCGACGGCGAAATTTCGCGCCGTGTTCGAGCAGACGACGGTGTTTGCTGGAATCATGACGAACGATGGCACCCTGATCGAAATAAATAAGCTTGCGCTGGAGGCATGTGGATACCGCGCCGAGGACGTGTTAGGGCGGCCTTTTTGGGAGACCGGTTGGTGGCGAAACTTTCCTCAGGCGCGCGATAAGATTCGAGCGGCGACCCCACTTGTCGCGCAAGGCATTCCCTACCGGGAGATTCTTCATTACTCATGGGCCGATGGGACGGAACGGCTGGTTGACTTCGCGCTTTATCCCATCGTCGACGACCACGGCAAGATCCTCTTTCTTCATCCTACCGGAGTCGACATTACAGACCTGAAGCGCGCCGAGGACAACTACCGCAAACTGGCGGAAACGCTGGAGGTGGAAGTACGAGTGCGGACAAAGGAGCTCGAGGATCGTAACGTCGAGGCGGTAAGGCAATCGGAGGAGGTGCGGGAATTGGCGTGGCGGTTGTTGCGGGCGCAAGACGACGAACGCAGGCGGATCGCTCGCGAACTCCACGATAGCGCCGGCCAACTGCTGGCCGCTCTGGAAATGGATTTGACCTTGGTTTCGCGCACTCAGGCCGAGATGTCGCCCGAAGCCGCGAAACACCTGCAGGGAGCGATTCAAACCGCCAGCGCCGCCACCAAGGAAATTCGCACCATGTCTTACTTGCTGCATCCGCCGTTATTGGACGAAATGGGTCTGGCGGGTGCGCTTCAGTGGTACGTGCAGGGGCTGAGAGAACGAAGCGGTTTGGAAATTAAGTTGAACATTGTCGACGACGTTGGACGGCTCGGCTTTGAAACGGAACTCGTGATTTTCAGGATTGTGCAGGAGTGCTTAACCAACGTTCATCGTCACTCTGGCAGCAAGAGCGCGACCATTGAGGTGGCACGCAAGAATGGTAACGTCACGTTCGCGGTCAAAGATGCGGGAAAGGGAATGCCCCCCGAACGATTGAAGGCGATTCAACGCGGCACAGGTTTGGGCCTGCGAGGAATGCGCGAGCGGGTGCGCCAACTGGATGGTAAAATCGATATTAAGTCGAATACATCGGGCACCACGGTGACGGTGACATTCCCCGTGGATAGGGAAAGCCCGGATGGTGCTGGGAAAGCCCAGAATGCCGATCCTCGATCCGCCAATGCTGGATTCGACGCTGCCCGATCCGCCGCTGCCCGATCCGACGCTGCCCGACCCAACAATGATGACCCCGTCGACCCAAGTAAGTCTCGCGTAACAACGGGACTGCCAGTCCAATAATGGCAGTTTCGCTGCCTGCTTACGCTCCTGCTAATGATTTTCGTAGTTCGCGGCGGAGTATTTTCCCCGACGGCGTGCGCGGAACGGCATCGACGAAGTGAACTTCGCGCGGCTGTTTGTGATGTGCTAGGCGATCCGCCACGAAGGCGCGGAGTTCGCCGTCGAGCGCGTCGGACGCCGTGAAGCCATCGCGCAAAACGACGAAGGCGCAAGGGATTTCTCCGGCTTCGAGATTAGGCTTGGCGACGACGCCGCAGTCGCGCACAGCGGGATGTTCGAGCAGAACGGATTCAACCTCGGCAGGCGCGACGGGGAATCCTTTGTATTTGATCATCTCCTTGCGGCGGTCGAGCACATAGTAAAAACCCTCGGCGTCGGTGCGGACGATATCGCCGGAGTAGTACCAGCCATCGCGTAGAACAGCGGCGGTGGCCTGCGGCTCTTTCCAGTATCCCAGCATTATTTGTGGACCGCGCATGACGAGTTCACCCGGCTCGCCGGGAGGCACATCGTTGTCGTTGAGATCGAGGATGCGGCACTCGGTGAGCGCGAGCGGCTGGCCGATGGATGCGGGGCGGTTCATTTCCGGCGGCGAACAGAAGCCGACGTGAGTTACGGGCGAGGCTTCGGTCATTCCGTATCCCTGGTTGACGAGGACGCCGGTAAGATCGGTCAGACGGCGCGCGAGTTCGGGGGCTAGCGGAGCGGCTCCGGATTTGATCCAGCGCACGCGGTGGTTCTTCGGGAACGCCCCGGCCGCGGCAGCCTGGCAGAGCGCGTTAATGGCGGGAGGGACCAGCGGCATCATGGTGACGCCTTCTTCGATGAGCAGAGCGCAAAGTTTGGGCACGTCGAAGCGCGGCATGAGAACGAGCGTGCCGCCGAGCGTGAGTGTGAGTGTGAGGCCAACGGTAAGTCCGTAGATGTGATACAGCGGGAGGCAGCAGAGCAGAACATCGGTGGTCTGGAACGGAGCGGCGTTTGGGCCGAGAACTTGATAAACATTGGCGACCAGGTTGTGATGCGAAAGCATGACACCCTTTGGCAATCCGGTGGTGCCGCTGGAGTAGGGAAGCGCGGCGATGGTTTGCGCGGACGGCTCTGCGGGTTGCGGCAGCTTGGCACCAGGCGAGGATGCGCGCAGTAAGTTGGCAAACGGCTCGCATCCGGGGCGTTCTTGGCGCGTGGTATAAACGCGGCGCAGCGCGGGCAGCCCGGCGAGATTCACATTCTCCAGTAGTGGCGCGTCGGTGATCAGAAACACTGCGCCGGAGTTTTCCAGCTGATAGCGGATCTCGCGCTCGCGGTAAGACGGATTGAGCAGCGTCGGGATGCCGCCTGCGAGTGTGGCCGCATGGTAAGCGATCGCGAACTCCCAGGAGTTGGGCAGGGAAATGGCGATCACTTCGCCGGGTTTGAGGCCAGCGGAGACGAAGCCACGCGCCAGGGAATCGACCAACTCGGTGTATTCAGCGTAGGAGAAGCGGCGTCCGCAGGAGGAATCGACAAGCGCAGTTTTTGCGGAGTTGCGCTGGCAACTTTGGAGAACGACATCGTGGACGAAACGGCCGGTGGGATCGGCTAGAAGTTGGGTGCGCAGCATCGGGGGAGATTGTATACGAGGTTCGAGGTGAGGGGGCGGAGGGCTGAGGTCAGAAGTCGGATTGCGGATCGTCCTAATCTCCCTCGACCTTCGATTTGCCTTCAGCGACATTCAGACTCGGGCGCAGGACCGGAGTAGAATTCTTCGATGGCGAAGATGGCGGGAAGACTTTCGGGAAAAACGGTGTTGGTGACGGGCGCCGCGAAGCGGCTAGGCCGCGCGACTGCGCTGGCGGCTGCCGACGAGGGTGCGGACGTGGCGATTACTTACCACCAGTCCGCGGGCGAGGCGCGAGCCGTTGTCGGCGAACTGGCGCGGCGCGGCGTGGAGGCGATGGCCGTGCGCTGCGACGTGACTGACGAAGTGAACGTCCGCGAGATGATTCGCGAGGTCGCAGACGTGCTGGGCGGGATCGACGTGCTCGTGAACAACGCCGCGAATTATGAGACGGCCGAATTTGACAAACTGACCGTGGCGCAGTGGGACGCGATTTTTGCGTCGAATGCGCGCGGGCCATTTCTGGTGTCGCGTGAGGCGCTGCCGTATTTGCGAAAGGCGCGCGGGCGCATCGTGAATATGGGATCGCTCGGCGGGCTGCGGCCGTGGGCGACACACGCGCATTATTGTTCGTCGAAAGCGGCGGTACATATGCTGACCAAAGTGATGGCCAAGGCGCTCGCTCCGCAGATTGCGGTGAATGCCGTGGCTCCGGGGATGATTGATCTCGGCGAGAAATCGGCGGCCGCTTTCATGAAGCGCATGGCGAAAGAAACGCCGATGCGGCGCAATGGAACGGCAGCGGACATTGCGTCGGCCGTGATGTTCTTTGCAACCGCGCCGTCGTTTATTACCGGGCAAGTGCTGGCCGTGGATGGAGGGCTGGGACTGTAGATTTCAGGTCTGAGGTCTGAGATAAGAGTTTAAGGCAGGTCTGAGGTCAGAGGTGCGAGGTAAGAGATCAGAAGTGAAGTCAGAGGCAGAAGGTAAATTGAAGAAGTAGCAAGCCGCCAAGAGCCTAGAGGCCGGTTGTGTCTTGAACGCTCTTCGCGTATCGTTCCGTGTTTGACTCAAAAAACATTATGAAGCGATTTGCATGGGTAGTAGGTCTTCTTTTTGTCGCGTTGTCTTTCGCGGTGGGCCAGGATCGTCCTGAAGAAGGTGGGCATGAGATGGAGGTTTGGACTGGTGGCGGCCATTCCGTTCCCGGCGGGACGAAGGACACGAACGTCTGGAACGCTGGCGTTCGCTACGGATGGATTCTGACGGCGCCGCACGGGCCGGGATTTCTGAGTGGACGATTCGAGTATGCGGTGGACGCTGTGCCTGCGTTCGTCGTGTTTCAGCGTTTGAACACCGCCTACGGAGCGGGCGTAAACCCGTTTGCGCTGAAATGGATTTTCGCGACGCGCGGATCGGCGCAACCGTACCTGGAGCTGAATGGCGGGACGTTGTTTACGAATCATGAAGTGCCGGCGGGGACGCTTGGAGTCAACTTTACATCGAGCGCGGCGTTCGGAGTTCATTTTCTGCGCGAGCGCGCGTGGACAGCGGAAGTGCGCTACATGCATATTTCGAACGCTGGCCTGACTGTGCCGAATCCGGGGATCAACACGGTGCAGGTTAGATTGGGATTCGGAAAGTTCTTTGGAAAGAAATAAGGTACCTTTGCTTTAAACTCGCAGCATGCGAGGAAAAGTACTCTTAGTCGTCTTGTGCCTTGTCTGTTTTGTAGCTGGCGTTCTTTCTGCCCAATCAGTCAACCAGGCTCCTGATTCTCAGGCAACCGTCTTCGGTACTGTAAAAGCAGTGATGCGTACTGCACCAGATGCTGTCCCGGTCGAGCGTCCCATCCAGGGGGTGAAAGTTGCTTTCGAGACTAAAGATGGAAAAACAGTAACGGTAACGACGAATGAAAACGGAGAATACAAAGCTGCCCTACCGCCCGAAATCGAATATACGGTCACGGTTTTGGGTGAGCCTGAGCGATTTTTTCACCCACTTCACCGGCCCGGTTTTGTGCCGAAGGCTAACGAACAAGTTAGATTTGACTTTACGATAGTTCAGGTCGTCATCGTGGAGACGCCATACGGCCGTGACGGAAAAAAGATACCTTATCCTTACCACTACCAGGAACATCGCGTGTCCGTGGAAGGCAATGGTCAAAAGGAAATGATCATTGCGTGCGGAAAATCAACGGAATTGAGCAACAACAGCACCATGTACGAGCCACTACGGTCGCTGGCTCGACACGGACAGGATCGCCTGCGGGTCACCGTCATGTTCGACAGATACACGGTCCGTGCGGACGAAGTCGTTGCTGCGGACGAAGTCACCTTTGGTGGCACTAATGTGTTAAATGCGGAAGGGGATATCACGATCGAAGACGGGAGTACCAACCTTCCACGTACCGAATCGTGTGTAGTGTTCCATTTGGACGATCCCAAGAGAGGATTTCGACCCTGTTCCAAGGGAACAACGACACGGCATTAGGCTGACCATCTTACGGCTGGCGGGGGCGAAAGAGGGCAGGGATCGATCCTTTGATTCCGCTTCGCGTCGCGCAGGTCTGGCAGCGCTAGGACGACAGATGCTCAATCACGCGGTCAATCATGGGCCGCGGAGAGCACATTCCTCAACCGCAGCAGGCTCCACACCAGGGCCGCAATTCCTGCATACCAGAAAACGAACGCAATCTTCACCACCCACTCCGGCGCTTCGCCTACGCGGCGCAGCAGGAAGGGTAGGAAATTCCAACAAGTGATGTGAACGTAATCCCAGTGGTCGTAAGTCATGGCATCGGTGTTCAGGCCCCAGGCGTCCATTTTGCCGAGCGCGAAAGCAGCAATGTTGGTGAAGCGCAGACCGACCACGAAGGTGGGCCGGCCGAAATCCTCGATCTGATAGATCTCCAGTGGCAGCCAGAAGGCGAGCGACGCAAGCTGGATGGCGAGACTGATGCCGACCAGCGCTAGGCCGCAGCGCCAAATCCACAGACTTAGATTCGCGCGATAACGCAGCAGCAACGGCACCGCCATCAACGCGACCAGCTCAACCGTGGTGGAGACGTAGCGGTCGCCCCAGGCGAAGTCTCCTGCCCAGAACGTGTATCTCGCGTAAAAACAGATGTAGGCGATGAGCAGCAGAATCGAGGTCACGCCGTAGGCGCGCACCTCCGGCGACAGACGCTTCCACAGAACTGCCAACAGCACGATGGCCAGCACCAGCAGGGGATCGAACAGGAAGATAGACTTCTCCGGCTTGAACAGCGCCCCGAGCGCGCCCACGTGAAACGGCGTGCTCCAGGGGAAGTTAGCGGGCAGCGTCGGATCATTCTGGTGGAACTCGCGCGCAAAGTTGGTGACGTAGGTGGTCGTGATGGAGCCGAATCGGTAGAAGTTATAGACGCGGTCGATGAGCGCGAAGAACAAGTAAACCGGCGCCGCAATCCCGCAGTAGGCCACCAGCCGAGGCCATAAGTCTTGCAGGTTCGCGCGTTCGAACCACAGCACGAACAGCAGATATACACCGGCGGCGATCAGATCCATGCCGGTCGTCAGGCGCGTGAGCAAGTTAAGGCCGAGCGCGGCGGAGCCAATGAACAGCGCGCGCCGGCTGCTCGTGCGCAGCCACTCATACTGAAATGAGAATCCAATCAGCGTCAGAAGCATGATGTAGTCGTTCTCAGCCATGTTCTGCGTGTAGTGCAGATGAGTGGTGCAGAAGAGCAAAGCCAGTACGCCGGCAACCGTCTCGCTTCGCGAAAATCGAAGCTGGCTCAAAAAGCGGAAGGCAATAAGTGCGGTGAGAACGGTGACCAGAATATTCGTCGAGTAGCTGACCACGATGGCGCGCACCGCCGGATCGTCCGAGTAATCGGCGAGACCCGGCAAATGAGAAATCGCTGTGCCCGCGAGATCGGCGGGGAGCATCAGGAGGCTTTGGCCTATGCCGTACCAGCTGTAGAGGCGGCCTCCGCGGCCATGCAAGCCGAACTCCGGATACTCGTTGGGGAAGACTTGCGGCTCGGAGGTCCAGAGCCAGTGCGTGGTTTGAAGGCGGTGCATCGTATCGGATGTGCCGAGTTCTCCGGACTGCACCACGAAAGCGAGCAAGCCAGCGGCCAGGCACAAGAGGAAAAGTGGATCACGAAGCCAATAAGTGAGGCGCGAGGGCATCGTTGCAATGATATGGCGGAAAGAGGCTTTGTGGGGATCAAACGGAAGGCGAGTGAAACCGGGGCGGCGGCGTTGCGGGCGGCACGTGACATCGGCTGCTATTGGGTGGAAGAACGCGGCCGACGCAGGTGTGTACGTCGGCCGCTTCCCAGGAGGAGCGCTTGCAATTACGGAATCTGGTTCCAAAGGAAAGAGCAGAGATGTTCGTACTTAAAGGAGGAGATAGCCACCGGCTTTGGCTCTGTCAACTGTAAGAACAGGTCGGTAGACGCGTTGTAGCCAGGCCAAACCGGTTTTCCTTCGACGTTCGGGTTTCCCGTCTTGGCGAACTGCGTCCAGTAGTCGACCATGTCTGTGGAGAGCCGCTTCTGAGTGGCTGAAAGGGTTGTCAGTGATGCCGGCAGCCCGAAAATGTCGTAGCCCTCGAAAAGGTATTGAATCTCCGCCGCATGGTAAGCGCCCAACGGGAACGTCAGCAGCCCGCCAAAATCAGCTTCCGCGGGAGGCGCGTTCTCATCGGCAAACTCATAGGCGTAGGTCGAGACATACTGCGATAGCGATTGGTTCGCATTCCATACCGGACAGCTGAAGCCTCCGTCGGTAGCTGCGGCCCCAAGGGACTGATCGGGGGTCGCGTCATAATTGTATGGGTAGATCTCGAGAACGGTCGGTGCTAGTGCGGCTGGGAACAAGGCGTCCACAGCGTATGGGTATGTGGATTCCGTTAGCGGATTCCCTTGAAAATCGAACTGCTCTGCCACAAACAAATCGTATTCATCCCGATTGGTGCCCGAAATCACAGGTACCTTGTTGAAACTGCCAGTGGCGAATGCCTGGGTGATTGTCTGGGTCAGCACTGTCCCGTCCACGAACGGAAATATGGGGAAGGGCTGTAACGCAACAAATGACGTAGCCGGTACGGCGCGCAAGCACGCGGACGTGGCTGGGTCGCCGCATCCGACAGCATTCGCGATGTACTCACCCGAGGGAACGGCTGTGTCCTCTTCGGCTTCTACTCCGGCTGTCGTTTCCGCCGCCGCCACCGGTATGACATCGTTTAGGTAGGGTTGGAATTCGTCGTACGATCCGCTTTCCGAGATTGCGCCGCTGAACGTGCCTGCGGCCGTGGGAGACGCGAGATTGGCATAGACGCTTTGCCCGCCCGCGGATTGGCCGAAGATCGTAACTTGCGCTGGATTGCCGCCAAAGGCCGCGATGTTATTCTGAACCCATTGCAGTGCCAATTGCTGGTCCATCAGTCCATAGTTGCCGTTCGTGTGGCCCTCGGCATCGATCGCGCTTTGAGCGAAGAATCCCAGATAGCCGAGACGGTAGTTAAGTGTGACGACAATCACGCCCTTCTTGACGAGCAACTCGGGGTTGTAAGCAGTGCTGGATCCTTCAATGAGCCCGCCGCCGTGGAACCAAACCATTACGGGCAGACCTGTGCCACCCGTCGAGGGCGTAAAGATATTCAGGAACAGGCAATTCTCACTGCCTCCCGCCGCCTGCACGCAGGGATTTCCAAATTCCGTCGCGACGAAGGGCTCCGTCGGAAAAACCCCGTAGGGCTGCGGCGGCGTCCAGCGCAACTCTCCCACCGGCGGCAGCGCGTAGGGGATGCCGAGATATTCGTCCATGCCTAACGCCTTCTTGCCGATCACCACGCCAAGTGGCGTGGTAACAGTCGGAGAAGTGCCGAATGCGGCTGACGTCGTGCTCAGAGTGAACACGCAGAGAGCCGCCACTCCGAACAATAGTTTGAAAGCAAAACCATTTTTCATCTTGTCGCCTTTTCTCATCGTTGATTCCTCCATGGGTAATCAATACGGTTTCGCTCAAAGGTCCTGAACATGAGACCGCTTTAGTTTGAACTGGAATTGCCGCTTGACCCCAAATCGCCGGGCAATTGTCCTCTTCATCCCTGTTCGTGTCAATGTGAAAGAAGTTGCATCCCGAATCCAGGTGCGTACTAAGTGGGTTCACTGCTTTAGCGTCTGATCGATGGCAGCCCCAAAGAGAAAGGCCCCGTTGGGCGGGGCCTTCATAGTTTCCACTCAGATTGAGAATTTACTGTGGCGGCGGGGGTGGTGGAGCGCCTTGGTCGCCGTGTCCTTCATCCATGTGCTTGCGATGTTGATCCTGCATCTTGTCGAACTTGGCCTTCTGCTCCTCGGTCAGAACCGCGCGAATCTTGGAGGCGGCAGCTTCGTGAATATCCCGCATCTTCGATCTGTTTTCTTCGCTCGGGCCGGAAGAACTATCCATCACACGTTTCATCTGATCGTGCTGATCTTGCAGGATGGCCTTGATCTGCGGTTTTTGCGCATCCGTTAAATTTAGCTTTTGCGAGAGGTGGTCGAGTTGCTCATCCACGGATGGCATGGCACGGCCGCCGTGCTGTTGACCCTCGCCCGGACCTCCAGGGCCTCCGCCTTGCGCCAGTAAGGACATGGGCACGAACAGCGTCAGCATTAATACTGCATATTTCAGTTTTGTCATGTTGTTGTTTCTCCAGAAAACGGAATTTGATTGGTGATCGGAATCGGTTAGCGACCGGGATTGATTGGAAAATCGCAGTTGATTTGATTCCCCTAAGCCTGTACGCCGATTATAGGAGAACTTGCACGAAGAATCGGTAAAGTTGCGTAAAGAGATGTTTAATCGCAGCTCAGGTGCAGCGGTAATCGAGTTGAACCCGTTTACTGAATGTCGTAGGGAACTCATCGAGACTGCATCTCGTAACCATGTATGGAGAAGATAAAATGCGAGCAGCGCGTATTGTTCGGGCAGGCGGTCTTTGTTATGCGCTAGGCTGCGCGCTCTTAGGCATCTTCCTCGGAGAATTAGCCTTTCGACCGCAGCGAACGCCCGTCACACAACGCGAGTCAGCCGAAGCCGTTGCCACCCGATCCGGTACAACTTTACAGGAGGCTTCTATCATCGCCGGCGACGGTAGCCGTCTTCAGGGTTGGTTTGCTCGTCCGGTAGGTTCGAACGGCAATGCGGTGATCCTCTTGCACGGCGTTGGAGACAACCGCCAAGGCATGATGGGGTTTGCAGAGCTGTTTCTTTCGAACGGCTTTTCCGTGCTTGTACCCGACTCACGCGCTCAGGGTGAGAGTGGCGGCGAGTTTCCGACCTACGGAATCAAGGAAAGTGACGACGTACATCGCTGGTTTAATTGGTTAGTGTTGCAACAGCGCCCAAAGTGTATTTTCGGAATGGGCGAGTCAATGGGGGCCGCTATTCTTCTTCAATCCGTTGAGGAAGAAAATCGTTTCTGCGCGATTATCGCGGAATCATCGTTTGCAAGCTTTCGTCAGGTTGCATACCTACGAGTGGGGCAGGCGTTTCATACGGGACCTTGGATGGGGAGACTCGCCCTGCGTCCGGCAGTCGAAGCAGCACTTCTCTATGGAAGACTCACGCGTGGCGTTAACCTGGCAGATGCGTCGCCCGAGAAGTCGGTGGTCGGGAGTCGGGTTCCGATTTTCCTAATACATGGATTGGCCGACCACAACATTCCGTCACAACAGTCTGAACGAATTCGTTCTCGAAACCCGGCCGAAATAATTTTGTGGAATGTGCCGAATGCCGGTCACTGCGGTGCCGTGAATGTTGCCGGGCGGGAGTTCAGCACGCGTGTTCTCGGCTGGTTCACTTCGCATGACCATGGCTAACCGCCGCGCCACGCTATCTCATCAGCGCCGACAACCCCTGGTTCACCACGAGCGCGGCCGTATACGCAACCACCGTCATGTAGGCGAACTGGATGACAGGCCACTTCCAGCTATTGGTCTCGCGGCGCACAATCGCCAGGGTTGACGTGCACTGCATGGCGAAGGCAAAAAATACCAGCAGCGCCATCGCTCCGGCAAAAGTGAGATCGTGCTGGAGCGCATTCTGCAGCGTCAGCGCGTGCGTCGCCGGATCTGTCCCATAGATGGTGCCCAGCGTTCCGACGATCACTTCGCGCGCAATCACAGAGGTCAGCAGCCCGACCCCAATTTTCCAATTAAAGCCAAGCGGCCGGATCAACGGCTCAATTCCATGCCCCAGGTGGGCGATCACACTCTGCTCCTGCGGTGGCACGCCATTGTGCAGCGGAAGATTCGTCAGCACCCACACCAGCAGAGAGACCGCCAAAATGATTGTTCCCGCCTGCCGCAGGAAAACTCGCGCGCGGTCAAACAATCGCAGGCCAATCGAATGCAGCGTTGGGGTTCGGTATTCGGGCAGTTCGAGCACAAACGGAGCGGCGTTCGACTTGAGCACCGACGACTTAAGCAGTTTCGCGGTCACGATGGCCGCAAGAAATCCCAGCACATAGAGCGAGAGCATCGCGCAAGCCCGCGCGCTGAGAAATACACCAACCACTGGACGGTCCGGAATGAAAGCCGCGATCAGCAATGTATAGATAGGCAGCCGCGCCGAGCAGGTCATGAAGGGCGCGATCAGGATGGTTGCGATTCGGTCGCGCTTGTTTTCGATGGTGCGCGTCGCCATGATGGCCGGCACCGCGCATGCATACGCGGACAGGAGAGGAATGAACGCTTTTCCATTCAATCCCACGCTTCGCATGGTGCGATCCGCAATCAGCGCCGCGCGCGCCAGGTAGCCGGAATCTTCCAGCACTCCAATAAAAAGAAACAGCAGAAGAATCTGCGGCAGAAACACCAGTACGGAACTCAGACCCTTCCACAGTCCATCCAGAAGAAGCGACCGCAGCAGGCCTTCGTGAATAAACGGCGCCGCCTGCTGCCCTAACTTCGTCAGCAGATCCTGAAACGCTGTGCTCATGGGCTGGCCCAGACCAAACACGGTCTGGAAAACAGCGCCCACCACAATCATGAAAATCAGCGGACCCCAGAACTTATGCAGAAAGATATCGTCCAGCCGTCGGCTCCACGTGCTGGGAAGATGCCGCTGGTAGTCGATTCGGTTTCCAACCTGGCTGGCCCACTTGCGGCACTGTGGAAGGTCTCCGCTTACCGGAATAACCGGCAGCAACGCAGATGGATTCGTATCGCGATCCTGCCGCAGGAAGCGCTCCACCACATCCAGTCCGGTTTCCTGTGTCGCACTCACCATGGCAACGGGCGTGCCCAGTTCCTTGGCGAGTTTTAGAACGTCGAGCGATCCGCCGCCTTTGGCAAAAACGTCTGCCATGTTCAGGAGTACAAGCGTCGGCAGACCTAATGCGATTACGGGCGCGGCCAAAACCAAATGGCGGGAGAGATGTGTGACATCGAGCACCAGCAAAACCGCATCCGGGCGAGGCATGCCATTCATCTTGCCGCTCAGCACATCCACCGCGACGCGCTCGTCGTCGGAATAAGGAGTCAGGCTGTACACACCGGGCAGATCGATGATCTTGATCTCGTTTCCTCCACCCGCCAGCAGGCCCACGCGTTGCTCAACCGTCACGCCGGGATAGTTTCCGACCTTCTGGCGAAGGCGCGTCAGACGATTGAAGAGAGTCGACTTTCCTGAATTCGGTGGGCCGATCAGTGCCACCGTTCGAATTCCACCGCCGCGCTCCTCGCCGTTTCTTTCATCAAGAGCGATGGCGGGGCCGGAAGGAGTATCGCAGCATCCGCTGGTTAGGATCGACGTCACGCTAAGTCCCCCAACGGCGCAAGTCCGGTTCGCTGCACCACGATGTGGCGTGCGGTTTCCGCCCTCAGCGCAATCTCAGTTCCGTCCACGGAATAGACGCTCGGGTCTCCCAAAGGTGCGCGGCGGCAGAACCGCACCTGCGCGCCCGGGAAGAAGCCCATGCGCATCAGGAAGTGCTCGTCGGCCGGGGGCAGGGAAATGCGGTCGATGGTCCCCACTTCGCCAAGTTCAAGGTCGATGAGCGCGACCCGTTGTTGGGGCATTTCTATCTCTGTCTCCACTAGCTTTCGCTCTCCTCGCGGAGCGACGATCCAATCCTGAAGAATTGATGAGCCAGCCACGTCGATTCGGTCCTATCTAATTGAAAATGAATTTCAATTTCATTATCAATAGGATACGGGGCCGAGGCGGGCCGGGTCAACGCAAGGAGTCACCGTTGGTTGTGATTTGCATCACACGGGGAATGGCGGCATTGAACGGCATTTTGAAAAGTAGTGGGTCCTTCTGTGATATTGCCTCTACGCGGGTGCCTGGTGATCATTCTCTTGTAACTGGACAGGCTACGCAGCTCCCGAAACCCGGACCCAAGGTTCGGGTTTTTCTTTTGGCTTGGACGCAGGCAGGCAGTTATGCTAGGTTACATGTAACCACCGCGCGGCAAAGGTCAAATGAGCCCACGAACGCAAGCCAAATCGTCGCGAGATAAGGTTCAGGCCCATCGCAAGCGTTTGCGCCAGCAGGGACTGCGCCCCATTCAGATCTGGGTCCCGGATATGCGCTCGCCTGCATTCGTTACCGAGGCGCACAAGCAATCCCTCGCGGTTGCCAAGGGTTCCCATGCCAGGCGAGACCAGGAGTTTATCGACGCGATCTCGGAGTCGGGCGGAGATTGGAGCGGAGAGTGAAGCGGGAAGTGAAGCCGGTGGTGAAGCGCGGTGATATCTGGACCGTCGCAGGCGGGAAGGATTACGCCGCGAAGCCTCGTCCGATGGTGATTCTGCAAGACGACCGTTTCGACAAGACGGATTCGATCACGATATGCGCATTCACGACCGATCCAACCAACGCTCCTCTATTCCGGCTGCCGGTCGAGCCCAACGAGAGCAACGGGCTGCGCGCTGTTTGCCGGCTGATGGTGGATAAGATCACGACCGTTCCTAAGGCAAGGATCGGCGCACGCATCGGCCGCCTCGCCGACGAGGATATTGTCCGGCTGAATCGCGCAGTAATGGTGTTCTTAGGTATTGCGGCTCCGCGTGGCGGCGAGTAAGCAGAGCCAGGGGAATTGGGGACAGTCCCGCCTATCCCCCAGGACCTAAGTAGTCAATTTCTTTGCTTTCCCAATGCGAGCTGAGCAAGCTCTTTCAGAATTGCAGCGATTTGCGGCCGGATTGTCTTCTCCCCACTCAACCCTAGTAGTTCAAGAAGCAAAGTGCAGAGGTCAATGAGGCACCAGTTCACGACTGGGAGCGGTGAGCCTGAAGTCGGCTCTTTGAATCGCATCTCTCCTCCCGGCACGTCGCCGTCATGATATTGCTGGAAACATGCGGAGTTCGGATGGGAATGCTCACTCAAATGAGCGTAGTCATCTTTCGCATCGCCGCCGAAGACCTTCTCAACATGTGCTTCATAGGAAGCCAACGCCTTCTTTAGCCGAATTGTGTTCGGGACTGCTGCTTTGACATGGGCCGGGTCGTATTTGTGACCGTATTCCTTAACCCATCTATTGCCGATCATCGCCTGGTTGAGTAAGTCACGAGCTGTGTCCCAATCTTTTGCCGCGGTGTGCTTCTGGAGATTCTCGTTCATGTAGCAGACCTGCGCAGCCCACTCAAAGACATGCCTGCACACGACCATCCCGGTCGGAATGTTTCCAGCGTCTGCCAGGACAATCAAGCCACGCAGCACGGTTCTGATGTGCGCGACGACTGAGTAAACGTAAAGGGTGATGGCCCAACGAATGTAGGCTGCCTTGCGCTCGTCCGGCGTCTTCAGCGTCTTTGGATCGGGCGCATGACCTAAGGACAGAGCAAGACTGTCTAATCCCTTGCTGACGATTGCGAGTGGATTCAGTCCTTGCATCACGCCACCTGGGTAGCAGTGTACCAGTGTGGCGAATTAAAGGCGAACGTGCTCGCAGGGGCAGCCCTTGGGCTTAAGAGTTCCTCCGTTCTCAAATAATCCGCAAAAACTTCTTTGCCTGCGCGACCTCGGGGAAGAGATTTTCCTCCGCCATAAACTCACGCGAGTGCACGCACCTCCTGCTCCCGCGCAGTTTCACCGGGTGCTTCAAATGCAGCATCTCGTGATAAAGAATGTATTCGACCACATAGCGCGGCACGCGCGGGTGATCGAAGACTTTGCTAATCACGATCGTGTTGTGCGCAGGATCGTAGTGGCCTAATCGGTTGCGGGCGTGATCGCGGCTCCATGTAAGTTGCGGACGGCCCATGAGCCCGTAAAAGAATCGGCGGTTGAGGTCGTCGAAAAGTTCTTCCAGATGATAATGATGTCCGCGCGCCGAGTCGATATGCTTGCGCCCGCGCATCTGCCGCACCAGCCGCGCCTTCGCCGCAAGATCGTGACTCGCAACGTAACGCCGATAGCGGGCGCTCAGAGCACGGTCAATCGGCTTGCGGTACAGCTTGGCCAGCAGAATGTGCGCGATCGCATGCAGCACTGGATCGGGCGCGCCTTCCAGCAGATCGGAAAGCCGTACATAAAGCTCCGACTGCCGCAACCGAATTGTATTGTTGATGGAGACAAACGGATAAAAGCGAATGTGCATCGGCGGAGCTGGCGTGCGCGGACGAAGCTCGCGATAAGCTTCCTGAAAAATTTCTGCCACTTGCGGGGACACGGTTAAGGAAGGTTAGCACGGCGGCATGGAGAAAGTGGTTTGTTCACCGCTGCGATAAGAGCGTTCTCTTGATTACGGCTCTACAGTTTGCTGAAAACTTGCTGGCCGGTCGGTTTTGGGAAGGGCACGAGTTCCACTCGTGCCGTAACTGTCGCCGAATCAAAGGCGGCTTCTAGCCGCTGGGGGAAGGCCGAGCGACTAAAATACTTTTTCAGCAATCTGTTTAGCCGCTGAGGGCGCTCCGCCGCCCAAGATACAATTTCGGTAACAACCGTTACTTTTTCTTCTTCTGCTTCTTCACGTACTCCTCGACTTCGGCGAGCGTTTTGCGGTGATCCTCGGCGCTCGAATCCACGGTCTCAATCGCATCTGTAAGCAGAAATTCGTACTGTTTCGCTTCCTTGGGATCGCCGCCGGCGGCGCCTTTTAGCGCGCGCAGCTTCGACTGGAACTCGACATCGGACTCGATGACAATTTTCATCGGCTTGCGAATATCGTCCTTGCGGCCTACATACATATCGATGTTGTTGTCGAGCTCTTCGTAGATCGCAAGAAAATCCTGCAACAGGTCGTGGGTCTGAAGTCCGCGCTCAGTCGTCTTCGGATTCGCCCGCATTTGCTCCATCTTCGTCATGCGATCGCGGGAAAATTTCACGTAGAGCGCTAAGCGCTCATCGGGATCGAGCATGGCGTCGCGGAGCTGATCGACCTCAAGCGGATTGAGCGGGTCGCGGCGCCGCTGCGCCGGAAGGTAAGAGGTGAGCGGCAGGGCGAGCATCAGCAATAGCGCAAGCGTCAGGCGCCAATGCGTGAGCCGAATCATTTCTTACCTTTTTTGTCGGAGAACATTTCCTTGAGCAGCGCAGTGCGCGCGTCTTCAAGGCGGCGGATGGCCTGGTCCACCGGAGCCTGGTCCTCAAAAGCCAGGGTGCGCTTGATGTCGCGCAGCTTCTCGGCGATCTTGCGGACGTCGATCTCGACGGTTTTCAGATGCTGTTTTGATTCGATCGCGGCGTCGCGCGCTTTTTCGGAGTACGAAACGATATCTTCGACGGCGGCTTGACCCTCGCTCACGCGGCCTTCGTTGTAAACCTTATCGGCCGCGCGTAACTGGATTTGGGCGATGCGGATCGAAATTTCCGCGCGATCTTCCGTGGACGCGCTGGGCAGCCGCGCCTTCAGTGCCTCTACGTTCTCCTCCGAGGCCGCGCAGCAGGCGGCAGCCAGCGTCACAAGAAACAAAAGTTGAGCAACTCGCCGCATGGTCAATGCTTCTTCGGTTCGATCGCGATCAGGCGATGTTTAGCCTGCCACTCCTGATCAGGATACTTCCCGCCAGCCTTTTCAAGGAAGTGGCGATAATCGGCCGAGGCGTTCTTGAAGTCGCGCAAATGATCGTAAGCCGAGGCGCGCAGAAAAAAGCAAATCGCAGGCATATCGGCATTCGGCTTGTCCTTATCTAACAAAGCGCGTCCGTTGAGCGCGCGAACCGTCAGCTCGTAATTCTTGTTTTCGCTGGCGGCAAAAGCCAGGTCCACGTATGCATCCGGCGAATCGCGCTTCATACGGACCGTGGCTAGCAACTCCTGCTGCGCTTCCGGAAACTTCTTTTCCAGCAGCAAAGCGCGTCCTAGCGCATTATGCAATTCCGGATTATTCGGCTGGGCCGCAACCAGTGTTCGATAAGCGGCTTCCGCCAAATCGTTTTTTCCCGCGGCCAGATAAAGGTCCGCCAGATCGCGTTGCGCCGCTGAATCATTGGGCGAAAGCGTGATAGCGCTCTGTAACTCAGCGATCGCATCGTCTTTCTTTTCTTCAGCGGCAAGAACGCGGCTGAGTTGAAGATGCAGGCCCTCATCGTTAGGGCGATCCGCAACCAGCCGCCGCAGCAGCGGCTCTGCGTCGGTCAGTTGGCTCGACTTCATATAAATGTTGGTCAGGCCAATGGCGGCTTCGGTCGAATGCGGGTCGAGCGCAAGGACTTTTTTGTATTCGCCCTCGGCGTCCGCAAAATGTTTTTCGCGCTCGTCGAGCAGCGCGGCGGATAAGTGCGGCTCGGGATCGGCGGGAGTAAGTTCCGCGGCCTTGGCATAAGCCTGTAGCGCCTTCTCGGGATCGTGCCCTTCGAGCGCGTGTCCCAGGGAAAGCCATGCGCGCGCCTGGCCTTCTTCCACATGAGCGGTTGGCTTAAGCGTAGTGGCCGCGCGAAGGTACTTCTCGGCTTCGGGATTGTGTGTGCGCGCGAGCATCAAGCCAAGGTTGAGGTTCGATTCGAAAACATCGGGCTTGGCAGCGACCGACTTGCGATAAGCGGCAATGGATTCATCCGCGCGATTGAGCCCATTGAGCGCAAAGCCAAGATCGAACCACGCCTGATAGAGCCAGGGCGACTTGGCGTCGGGCTCGCTTTTCTGGGCATCTTCTTGGGGAAGTTCGTTTTTATGACGATCGGTGTCGAGGGCCTTCTTCAGCAGCGCTTCAGCCGTAGCAAAATCATTCTTCTGGATCGCATCTTCGGCTTGCGTAATCTCAGCCGGCTGACCTTCAACCGCTTCGCGATGATGGCGGACGGTGGTGTGGGTATCGATGACTTGGGCGAAAGGGGTCGCAGCGAGGAGAATCGCGAGTATCGCGTTGGCAAGCGGACGTTTCATGCGTGCGAGGGACTTAGGGCATCTGACTGCGTTCGCTCCAACTTCCTCCGTAATCGCGATCCACCGTTTCTTGGGACTCTATGCCAAATTTCACCACAGGTACTGTATTTTGCGGATAGCCAGCCTCTCGGAGTGCATCACAAAATTGCTGATAGAGTTCAGGATCTCCGCAAAGGAGATCGCGCTCTTTGTCAGTAGCAGTCCTGATGCTAAATGACAAGTGTCCGGGATTGATTGCGGTCGCACTCTGATGGCTGAACACCTCTGCGTTAGGAACTCTTTGACGAACAATCTCCCGAATATCCCGTTTGGTGCGGCGAATCGCCGGCCAAAGCTTCCAATCGTAGGTATTGGTAAGCATCCTGGCGAAGACTAACGATAGAACGATCAAAGCTGCGGCGACGAGCCAACCAAATATTGTGAACATTACATAATCACCGCGTGTGACAAGGATAAAACCTTATTCTACCGCTCCCCGTTGTTCATGCCCGTTTCCGTTCAGCACCACCTTCAGATACTGCCCAGTATAAGAGCCTTCTAACTCCGCAATCGCCTCGGGCGTGCCAGCGCCTACGACACGCCCACCGCGATCTCCGCCTTCGGGACCCAGATCGATCACCCAATCCGCGGTCTTGATCACTTCGAGATTGTGCTCGATCACAATGATCGACCCTCCCGCATCGATCAGTCGACGGAAGGCGAACAGCAACTTGCTCACATCGTCGAAGTGCAGGCCGGTCGTAGGCTCGTCGAAAATGTAAAGCACGCGGCGCTTACGCGTCATCACGCTGCCGCCGTCGGAGTGATGGACAGGCGCGCGGCCTCCTGTTTGCAAGTGCGCCGCCAGCTTCATGCGCTGCGCTTCTCCCCCGGAGAGCGTGGTAGCAGATTGCCCAAATCGCAAATAGCCAAGCCCCACTTCTTCCAGCACGCGCAGTTTTTCCGTGAGCCGCGGAACCTCGGCAAAAAACTTCAGCCCTTCGCGGATGGTAAGGTTCAGCACCTCGTGAATGTTCTTGCCTTTGTATCGGACGTCCAGCACCTGCGGCTTGTAGCGCGCCCCTTTGCATTCGTCGCAGATCAGTTCGACGTCGGCGAGAAACTGCATCTCCACCGTGACCGTCCCATCGCCCTGACAATTCTCACAGCGTCCGCCGGGCACGTTGAACGAAAAATGTCCAGCCGAAAAGCCGCGTTTCTTCGCCTCCGGCAGCGCGGCAAACACATCGCGAATAATGTCGAACGCCTTCAGATAAGTGACCGGATTCGACCGCGGCGTGCGGCCGATGGGAGATTGATCGACCAGCACCACCTCGTCGAGATACTCATCGCCATCGATCTCATCCCACAAAATGGCAGGCGGCGTGCTCCCATTCGTTTGCCTCTTCGCCGCCGCGAGCCCTTGATACAGCACGTCATGCAGCAGTGACGACTTACCCGACCCCGACACGCCCGTGATCGCAACCAGCATATTCAGCGGGATTTCCAGATCAATGCGCTTCAGGTTGTGCGCCCGAGCGCCAGTAATTTTAATTTTGTGCGAGCCCGGCACGCGCCGCCGCGGAGGAATCTGTATATGAAGTTCGTTCGACAGATAGCGGCCCGTGAGCGATTGCGGCATCGTCTTTATCTCAGCGTAAGTGCCGGCCCCAATCACATTTCCTCCGCTTTCGCCCGCACCCGGCCCAAGGTCGAGAATGCGGTCGGCCGCGCGCATGATGTCTGGGTCGTGCTCCACCACCAAAATCGTATTGCCCAAATCGCGTAGCCCGTGCAGGATCTTGATCAGCCGGTGCGTGTCGCGGCTATGCAAGCCAATCGACGGCTCGTCAAGTACATACAGCGTCCCTACCAGCCGTGAGCCCAATGACGTGGCCAGCTGGATGCGCTGCGCCTCACCGCCCGAGAGCGTGGAGGCCAGTCGGTCAAGCGTCAGGTATTCCAGCCCCACATCGTTGAGGAACCGCAGACGCTCTTGCAGTTCAATCAGCAGCCGCTCCGCAATCGCGGCCTGCTCCTCTGTGAGTTTGAGTTCGCTGAAAAAGCGCGTCGCTTGCTCGACGGTCATGCTGCAGACCTGGCAAATATTTTTGCCCTCGATCTTCACTTGCCGCGCTTCCTGCCGCAGCCTCGATCCTCCGCACGCCGAGCACACTGAATATCCTCTGTAACGGCTCAGAAAAACGCGCACGTGTAATTTGTATTTCTTGCGTTCCAGATGTTCGAAGAATCCGCGCACACCGGGAAATTTGCTTTCGCCTTCAACGATGACGCGCCGCTGCTCGCTCTCCAGTTCATGCCACGGCACATCCAGCGGAATAGCAGCCTGCTTCGCATAGCGTTTCAGCTCGGTGAACAGCGGCCGGTACTTCGGTTTCGTCCACGGCTCGATCGCGCCTTCGTTTAGCGTCTTGCCTTGATCGGGAATCACCAGGCCGAGATCGAAATCGATGGTGTTGCCAAAGCCCTGGCAGCGCGGGCACGCTCCATAAGGATTATTGAACGAAAACAGGCGCGGCTCGGGCTCTTCGTAGCGCGTGCCATCGTTCTTGCATTCGAAGCGCTGCGAAAAGCGCAGCCGCTGCGGCTTCTCAGCTTCGCCGCCATCGTCGCCCGCGCGCGGCGCAGTTTCAAAAATCACTTCGCCCGATTCGCGATATCCGATCTCAATCGCGTCCACAATCCGCGCGCGCTGATCAGGCCCAACCACCAGTCGATCCACCAGCACATGCACCGCTTCATCAAAGTTGACGTCGAGCAGCGACTCCGGCGTCGAGAACTCAAACACCTGCCCATTCTGAAAAAGCCGGTTGAACCCGCGCTTTCGCAACTCGAACAGCCGGTCTTTAATGGCGTCGGGCAACAGATTCGCTTCGGCCGCTTTCTTTCCGCTGCGGGATTTCTTAGCCGTCTTTGGTTCAGCGCGCTTTTGCCCGGCGCTCTTCTGTTCCGCGCCCGTTGCCGCTACCTGAATCGGAAACAGCACATTCAGCCGCGTCCCCTCGCCCAGAGCCAGCACTCGGCCGGCCACTTCATCCACCGTATCTTTCTTCACTTCCTGCCCGCAGACCTGGCAATATGTGCGCCCAATGCGCGCAAACAGCAGGCGCAGGTAGTCGTAGATTTCGGTCGCAGTCGCAACCGTCGACC
This sequence comes from Terriglobales bacterium, assembly GCA_049698855.1. GTDB lineage: Bacteria > Acidobacteriota > Terriglobia > Terriglobales > Acidobacteriaceae > Acidiflorens. Next base: position 1,498 of record JBAVYO010000220.1, on the reverse strand, counting down.
TCGGATTCCGCGTCGAATTTTTCTGCTTGATAGCGACAGCCGGCGCAATGCCATCGATCACATCGGCATCGGGCTTCTCTATGCGCTCTAGAAACTGCCGCGCGTACGCCGAGAGCGACTCTACATACCGCCGCTGCCCCTCCGCATAAACCGTATCGAAGGCGAGCGATGACTTACCGGAGCCCGATACCCCAGTCACAACGGTCAAAGTGTTATGCGGGATCTCGAAATCAATGTTCTTGAGGTTATGAACCCGGGCCCCGCGGACAATAATGCTCTCTGTGGACATCTCTCCCTGACACTACAGACGGCTAAAAACTGGCCACTGAATCTTTCTATTATAAAGCGTCAGAGGACCCTCGCTGATCGTCGTTCGCTGTTCGTCATTCGTCGTTCGCGTTTTGCAACTCTGCTATTCGTCGATGGTCATGCGCTCTCCGTCATTTCGTCGCTACAAATTGCACATTACGCCCTGCCATCCTGAGCGGAGCGCTGTGAAGCGAAGCGCAGCAGCGCGGAGTCGAAGTTGAGGCGATTGCGCGGCGTCCCAGCCGCGCGCCGAAATCCCGAGCGAAGCCGAGGGATCCCTGCGTTCTTGTGCGGCGTAGAACCGCGTCCGGGAATTCTCCCCGCGCTGTACGCATCAACTGCACAGTCGCATAATCATTCCTTCCTGCATTTGATTTTGGGTGGCGCAGCGCTTCAGCGCTGCGATAGCTGGCCCGTCTTTGTTGCAGGCTTTAGCCTCTGGGATGAGACTGCCTCGATTGTGACGGCCCAGATTCTATGTCACGAATTTCCAGGCCACTAGGAATCCTTCGACCTCGTGATTGCCGCTTACACAGCAGCCATCGCGCTTAGGTAGACAGATTTAAATTTCACTTCTTCGGAAACAGATTCTGCACCACGCCGCGCCCCACCGCCCCGCCAACAGCGCCTGCAATGCCCGGAATGAATGCAAGGAAAGACTCGTAGACCTGGGCGCGGTCGGGCTTTTGCGAGAGAAAGAAATAAGCCAACCATTCAACGACCGGGATGAATATGCCGATCAGCAGCACCCAGCGCCAGGGCTTTCGCGGGCTCAGGAATCCCAGCAGCATGCAAGAGGCGAGCACCACCATGGCAGTGAGCAAGAGATCGCCAACTTTGATATCGATCCAGCCCGCGCCCGCGCCGAAGATCGCAGCCAGCAAATAGGAAATGCCGTCGCCGCCCGGAGCGCACTCCGGAATAAGCCGGTCTTCAGAAGTATTCACACAACGATCTTACAGAGGATTCCGAGAATCGAAAGTGGCCGGGTGCCCGACCCTGACCTTTTTTCTCTTCCCTTAATGAAGCGTGGGCCCATCCTCGCGCTTTTTGCAAGAGCCTGCCGGGTGCCTGTAGATGATCAAGACGTTGTACCCGGTTCGGAGCGGCTGATGGGCGGCTGGTATTGAAGACTACCATGGGGTCTTTCGAAGTTGTAGTAGTCGGTCCAGGGGGCGAGGGCTAGGTT
>JBAVYO010000219.1:0-2199 GCA_049698855.1 Terriglobales bacterium | reverse complement strand
AGTACCTGTCTCAGACTTTTCATACTCAAATGGTTGAGTTAAGGTCTTAGCCGAAGATGAAGCATAAAGTTTTGTTGGTGGCTATCGTGGGCATCGCGCTGAGTGCGAGTCTCAGTACGGTCAGCATGTTTTTGACGCCGCTGCCCGCGGGTCTGCTTTTAATGGTGCGGTGGATCGCTATTGCTTTGGCGGCAATTTGCGCTTGGTATAAACGATCACTCGCGTTCTGGATTCTGGTCGCGATGGTTGCGGGCGCGGCTATTGGATATGACTGGCCCCACACGGCCGTCCAGCTACAGCCAATTGGCGCGATCTTCCTGCGGCTGATCAAGACGATTATTGCTCCTCTGCTCTTCGCCACGCTTGTCGGCGGCATCGCTGGACATTCGGACCTGAAGAAGGTCGGGCGCATGGGGATCAAGGCAATCGTCTACTTTGAGATCATCACCTCTCTGGCGCTGATTATTGGTCTCGCTGCAATCAATATCAGCAAGGCGGGCGTTGGTGTGCGGCTGTCCGCGACTGGCGGCGAAAATCTGCCGGTGCAGAAGCTGACCGCGGCGGAAACCATCCTTCATATTTTCCCCGAGAACATTGCCAAGTCGATCGCTGAAGGACAGGTGCTGCAAGTTGTCGTCTTTAGCATTTTGTTCGGCATGGCCCTCGCAATGGTGCCCGAGGCACGCCGCCGGCCCCTGCTCGCACTCACCGACAGCCTGGCAGCAACGATGTTTAAATTCACGAATCTGGTGATGTATTTCGCTCCGTTCGGTGTCGGCGCAGCGATTGCCTACACCGTTGGCAGTACAGGCATCGGAGTCTTGCTGAATTTGGCCAAACTTCTTGGGACGCTTTATGCCGCGCTCGCGGTTTTCATCGTTTGCGTCTTGCTACCGGTGGCGATATTGGCACGGGTGCCGTTAAGAAAGTTCATCGCCGCGGTTGCCGAGCCGGTTTCGATCGCGTTCGGAACCTCGAGTTCCGAGGCGGCTTTGCCGCGCGCCATGGAGGCCATGGAAGGCCTTGGCGTGCCACGGCAAGTAGTGGCATTCGTTATGCCGACGGGATACAGCTTCAACCTCGACGGAAGCACCTTGTACCTGTCCCTGGCGGCGATCTTCGTGGCGCAAGCTGCGGGCGTACATCTCAGCCTGGGACGTCAGTTACTGCTCTTGGTTACCCTTATGCTGACCAGCAAAGGCGTAGCCGGAGTATCGCGTGCCGCTATCGTGATTCTGCTCGGGACGGTGGGGTCGTTTGGCCTCCCGGCCGAGCCAGTATTTATTCTTCTCGGAATCGATCCCCTGATGGATATGGCGCGCACCGCAATCAATGTATTGGGGAACTGCCTGGCCACCGTGGTCGTAGCACGTTGGGAAGGCGATTTCGAAGAAGGGGAACCCGCAGTGCCGCTTTCGCCCTAAACTGCCGCGCCAAACCGCCTGAAAACGCCCGCCCAGTGCCCGTTTTGCACCCAAGGTAACTTCAATTACTGAAGCTCATGGACACGGGGAATCTTTCAGCTTCTGGTAGAAAGTGTGATCTTGATCCAGCAGCACCAGTAAGCGGGAGGGGACGGAACTCCATGGATCACGATAACTGGGCAAGCATGGAAGAGATTCGCATGCGCATTATGCGAATTACGGACGACTTACGAGTGATCCAAAGCGAACTTAATTGTGCTGCCATGCAGGCCCCCACCGACCCCGAGCTGCTCGAAGCCCTGGCTGAGCCGGCTCAGATGGAATCGATCAACGACCTCAAATCCGCGCTCGATCAGATGCGGCACTTTCTGTGGTTTTATATGCAAGTCGTGACCAGCGACTCCGAAATGGGCGAGAAATTCCGGCAGACCGTGCGCCAGGAAACCACGGCGCGAGCAGCCGAAATCGACCAGCAATTCCAGAGTGCCACGGATGCCATAATGCTGCGCTATCTTGCGGACAGCCGCTACCGCAAGCCCAACTAGAACTCCAGCCAGGTGGAAAAACGCTCCTCAATCTGAAGTAAAATCCACGATTGATGGACTCCCTCGATATACGCTTTGCCAAAGCCTCCGACGCTAGTCAAATCGCCAGTCTCATCAACGCTGCTTTCCGCTCGGAGCGCTTCTTCATTGACGCAGATCGGACAGATCCCGACAAAGTGGCTGCACTCCTTCAGAATGGCAAATTCCTTCTGCTTCATTCGGGCGATGTG
>JBAVYO010000218.1:0-6160 GCA_049698855.1 Terriglobales bacterium | reverse complement strand
GGGGAGGGGTATGGGTTATTTTTCTGGTTACTAAAACACTGACGGGTGCCCGAGAGCCTGTCCTGAGCGTAGTCGAAGGGTTTCGCGGTTTTCGAACCCCGGGATTCCACTGCTGTCGGGTGTCCCAGGTCTCGCGGTTTTCGAGACCTGGGATTCCACTGCCGCGAAGCCTTCGACCATTTCACGATTCTGCGGCCGGAACAGATGCCGCCCTGGAGGGTGTGGCGTTCTGGGCGAGTCTTGTACCCCATCTCGGAAAGAAAGTCGTTGAGTTACATCTGCCTGAGCGGAATCCTAACCCATGCTAGAGGATGCAGCTATCTTCCGGGTAAACATCGTAGTAAACCCGGCAAGTACACAGTGACCATGGAACGCCAGATTCCCTACTCTTGCATTTCTTTCGGCAGACCGCTATTGATTGCCGATCGTACCTTTGCCATTAGATCTTCGCGGCTGCCAAAGTTCTCGGGCTCGATCGCGTCGTGGAAGTGCACGGTTGCCACTCCTGGACGAATGCCAAAGCGCGCCTTCGGCATTAGATGTTCCGTCCCGGAAATCGTAATCGGCACAATCGGAACCTGGCATTCTTTGGCAAGGTAAAACGGGCCTTTTTTGAAGGGCAGCAGCTTACCATCGAACGAGCGCTTCCCTTCCACATAGATGGTCATGTTCAGGCGCTCGCCGCGAATCGCCTTCACCGCGTCGCGCACGGCCGCAATGCCCGAGTCGCGATTGCCGCGATCCACCGGCACGAGCGATCCGATCAGCATGATCTGCTTCAGAATCGGCACTTTGAACAATTCCTTCTTCACCATCACGGAAGTTCGCCGCGGAATCAGAGGAAGCGTAATCGGCGGATCGAGATTCGAAATGTGATTCGACATGAAAATGTATGTGCGCGCCGGATCGATCTTTTCCAAGCCGATGGCTTGCACGCGCACGCCAGCCAAGCGCACTCCCGTGAATGCGGCCCACATGCAGCTCTTGTAAAGGAAGGTGATGTCTTTGGTGAGATAAGTCCACGGAAACCCGGTCAAAGCGGCAATGGGCAGCGCCGCCGCCCAGAACCCGAGCATGAGAATGGTGCGGATCGGCGATGCGGACCTTTCCTCGCAATCAACCGCCTCGATCTTTCCCGCGTCGATCCGCCCTGCGTCGATCTTCGCCGCCGATTCGGTACGCTCCATAGCTCTTTCCGGTTTTCCTCTGTGTAACTCTGTGTATTCCGTAGTTCAGGCTCTTGTTAGTCAAAGAAGACGCAGAGTTACACTGAGGAACCTTGCCTTTTTCCTATCGCCAAGGCACGCAAGCGTTCGGGTAGCTTCTCATAGATGCCTCCAAATCCGCCGTTGGAGAGAATCGCGACCACATCTCCCGCTCGGAGTTCCGGCGCCATCGTGCTAACAATCGTATCCGCATCAGCGAGAACGCGCGCCTCCGTGCCACGATCTAGAACCTCACTGACAACGCGATTCAAATCGAGGCGTTCGTTTTGGGGAATTGCTTCGGACTTGAAGATCGCTGCGACAATTACCTGATCGGCCAATGCCAGGCTGTGCGCGAGCGCATCCTGTAACACGTTTCGGCGCATGGTGTTCGAGCGCGGCTCAAGCACCACCCAAAGACGTCGTCCCGCATAACGCGCGCGCAACGCACGAATCGTCTGCTCGATCGCCGTGGGATGGTGCGCAAAGTCGTCGATGATCGTAACCCCGTTCACCTCGGCCTTCACTTCCAGTCGCCGCTTCACGCTGCGAAACGTCGCCAGTGCCTTGACGATCGCGTCTTTGGGCACGCCGCAACTTGCCGCGAGCGCGGCCGCAGCCGTCGCGTTCCAGACGTTGTATTCGCCGCCGAGCGCGAACTCAAGGTCCGCCCATGGCGCGGGTGCCCCACTCATCGCGCCTTTGGCGATGAGTGGGTTCTCACTGCCGCGCATGACAGTCCACGTCGTTCGATCAGATCCCAATTTCAGGTTCGCGATCCTCCACTCAGCTCGGTCAGACGCACCATAGCGCTCTACTGGGCAAAACGCCTTGGCCACACAGCGCTCCAGGCTCGCGACGGAGTCGAAACCGCCGCCATCGAAGGCGACAATGCGCCCGCGTCGCGGAACGAGATTCACCAACCGCTTGAACGCCGTCTCGACCGCATCGAGATCTTTGTATATATCCGCGTGGTCGAACTCGACCGAGGTAAGAATCACTGCATCCGGAAAATAGTGCAAAAACTTCGGGCCCTTGTCGAAAAATGCCGTGTCGTATTCGTCGCCTTCGAGAATGAAATGCCTGCCAGCACCCAGCCCAAAGCTGCTGCCAAAATTTTCGGCGATGCCGCCAATCAGGAAAGAAGGCTCAAGTCCAGCCGTTTCGAAAATCCACGCCAGCATCGAAGTGGTCGTCGTTTTTCCATGCGTACCCGCGACCACCAGAACTTCTTTGCCGATCAGGAATTCGTCGTGCAGAATCTGCGGCAGCGAGCAGAACGGAATCCGCTCGTCGAGTACGCGTTCAAGTTCGACATTGCCGCGGGAAATCGCATTGCCCACCACGATCAGATCGGGCCGCGAAGCGAGGTTCGTTTCAGCAAATGGCTGCGCCACGGCTATTCCCAGCGATTCCAGAAACGTAGACATCGGCGGATACGCCGCCGCATCCGAGCCAGTAACCCGATGTCCGCGCTCGCGCAGCATGCCCGCTAGCGATGCCATCGCCGTCCCGCAAATGCCGATCAGGTGAATGTGTTTGGGATTGGCCATCAGCTTCATCTTCGTTCTATATCTTCATTCATCTTCTATTTCAAAGATCTAACGCACAAACCGCATATCTTCAAGACCGCAGCGCTTCCCTGCTTCGAGGTTACTCGGGGTTAAGATTGCCTCCGTGCCCCTCTGTGTCCCCCGTGGTTATCGCCTTTGGGTCGCAGCCTCAAGAATTCCAAGTTTCACGGAGCCGCCAACCTCCAGCCTAGCTCGCACTCCAATCGGCAGCGTAATATTGGCGCGCGACACGTGTCCCGACCGCATTCCAAACGCCACCGGAATTCCCAGATCGCCCACTACGCGCAGCACGACTTCCTCCAGCGTGTAGTCCTGATCGAGACTCTGCCTGCAATCCATCATCTCGCCGAAAACAATTCCTCGCACGCCGGCTAATTTGCCCCCCAGCTTCAATTGCATCAGCATTCGATCGATCTGGAATGGCTTGGCCGCCAGATCTTCGATAAAGAGAATCGTTCGTTCCGTCCGAATATCGTAAGGCGTGCCCAATGCAGCCACCAGCATCGAAAGGCATCCGCCGTAGAGAATTCCTTCCGCCTCGCCCGCAACCAGCGGCTTGGCGCCCGACTCTGCGCCAATCTCCCAAGCCGCAGCCCCGCCGAGCACACTCTGCCATGAATCCTGATCGACGCCATCCTCGCCCACAAAATCCTTGGCCACCATCGGCCCATGAAATGTCACCAGCCCAGCGTTGTCTGCGAACCATGTGAGCAGGGTCGTCAGGTCGCTATAGCCGACGAAAATCTTTGGGTGCGCGATAATTTTGGCGAGATCGATTGCGTTCAACAGGTAGTTCGATCCATATCCGCCGCGCGCACAAATAATTGCCCGAACATCGTCGCGCACAAACATCTCTTCCACTTCGCGCGCCCGCCGCTCGACCGACCCCGCAAAATAGAGGTCCCGATCGAAAATCGAGGGCAGATAAACCGGCTCATATCCAGCAGCGCGAAGGCTGTTACATCCCGCCTCCAGCAATTCGCGCTTGATGTTCGACGCGGGCGCAACAATGCCGACCTTGTCACCGGAGCGAAGCGCGGGCGGCTTGATTCGGGACTCGATGCACGGTTTCTGTGGCGCTGCTGTCACCTTCTGATCCTAAATGAAGAACTCTCCGCGACAGATGAGCGTCGCGGGGCCGCGCAAATATATATGGTCTTCCCACCGCACCGTTTGCGCACCGCCCGGCGCAACCACGGTGACGGGTGACGCCACGCGCCCACTGGCGATCGCCGCAACCGCCGCCGCGCACGATCCGGTGCCCGAAGACTGCGTCTCTCCTACACCGCGCTCGAACAGCCGAATCTCGATCTCATTCGGTCTGCGCACCACCACATACTCCACATTGGTCCCCTGCGGAAATTGCGGTTGCGACTGAATCAGCGCCGCCTGGCCTTGCCAGTCATGCGGAAACTCCTCCGCAAGAATTACAAAGTGCGGATTCCCTGTCGAAACCCGTGTGCCCACTGCGTGCACCGATTTCGCATCGATCGCCAGTTGCTCCCCAACGACCGCCGCACCCATGTCGGTCTCGAACTCAAATGTCGCGCCACGCCGGCTCAGCAACCGGCAAGTCTTCAGTCCCGCCCCTGTGCGAATCACAACCTCGCGTTTCTCCGCTCGCGAGCAAATCTCCGCCGCAACGCAGCGAGTGCCATTGCCCGAGATTTCCGCCTCCGAACCATCGGCGTTAATCAGCCGCGCTATCGCATCGGCTTCCGCGTCCGGAAATATCCATTCCACGCCATCGGCGCCAACTCCGTTATGGCGGTCGCACAGACGCCGGCTTAGCGCGCTGAGATCGCCCACGGCTTCGCCTGTCGCCACGATCAGAAAATCGTTACCGCAAGCGGACGCCTTGGTGAAATGAATCGTCGTATTGTTTGCGCGGTTCATTCGTGGTCGTGAATTGATTTCGCGGCTCGCTCCAGCCTCGGGCGGATTTTATCATCGCAGTTAGCGCGCTTTCGTGAATGCTCGCGGTGAGCCGTTAACGCGATTGATTCGTAGGCAGCGAAGTTTGATAGATGCGGGCGGGCGGCTGTCCGGAAGAATGAATCACCTCGAGCAGAGTAAGGTCTGCGCGATTCACATTCTTGTCCACGGCGTCGCCCTCGAACGCGATCACATAATTCACATATTGGCCGGGATTGGCCCGCGCGAGTTCCCATAATCCTTGCGGGTCGGACGGCCTGGCCCAGGGCCTGTGATCCTCATTGTTAACGACTCGTCGCAGCGGAATCCCAAGCCGTTCCATAATCCCGACGTGCTCGCCAAGATCCATCAAAAATGTCGATTGCGGAGGCAACTGTTTAACGGCCAGCTCAACAGCCGTATCAAGACCGCGGCGCATCTCCCAGTTTCGCGAGGCCTCCAGCCAGCACACCGGCTTGGCGATCCATACAAATATGTAACTACTCAGAATCAGAACAGCCGCCGCTACGGGCCCAGCCTTCCATTCGTTCACAGCAGGCCATTGACTTGAGATAAGCGCCACCAGCACTCCCGCGGAAACGGCGAACATGGGCATCAGTTCGAGGCCAAAGCGCTGATTAAATATCGCGAACGGCCACCACATTGGCACGTGCAGCGGCACCGAACCGTAGGCAATCGTAAGCGAATAGAAAACGACCGGCGACCAAAGCATCAGCAGGATCGCCGACGACGCTTGTTTCCTCAGCCTCCAGGCTAGAGTTACGGTCGCTACAATAGCCGTCAGCAGCCAGAAGCGTCCCCAGTTGCCAACCGCCAGATTGATTTGCGCGGACTTCAAGAAATAGCACGCCGCAGCCCAAAGACTGTGCGCCGCCGGATTCGGCGCTCCCACGCGCGCTTCAATCGCTCTGGCCGAATAAGGACCGTTGGCAAACGCCAGCGCGTTTCCATACACGGCCTCGTTATAGGCCAGCCACGCAGCCGGAGCCACTGCGATCCCAAGCAAAAACCTGAAGGCGCCTCGCCGCAGCGCGCGATCGTTCCACTCTCGAGCAACGATCACAATAAGTACTAGACCAACCGTGCCAGCCAGAAACCAGCCGTCGTAGCGCGTCAACTCCGCACACGCCACGCAGAACGCGCATCGGCGCAGCGCACGATGGCCCGCATCATTTACTTGGTCTAGCGTAGACTTGTGCCGCTTGGACGGCGTGCGCTGGGCCAACGAAGCCGCGAACTCGCTGAGATACGCCATCGCCCAGATGAAGAAGGCGAGGTAAAGCGGCTCGGTAATTGCGGTCGCCTGCGCGTAAAGGAGATTCGGATTGGCGCCAAAAGCGAAGGCCGCAATCATGCCTCCTGTCTGCGCGCTCGTTTGTGTGCGCGCGTCGCCTTCGAGCAGCGCACTCGTCAGCCGGAAAATTCCCACCACGCCAAACACGAAAC
>JBAVYO010000217.1:0-8504 GCA_049698855.1 Terriglobales bacterium | reverse complement strand
CTCTGGACGATAAGTTGCGTTCCATCATGGGCACGCTGCGCAATCCCTCTGGCGTCGTGGTGGTGGGACGCGTGGCGGATTTCATGAGTTCCGCGACGGGCCTGCAGACGGGAGACGTGATCCACAGCGTGAATCAGGCACCGGTCGATTCTTTGAGTTCTCTCCGTGCGGCTTTAAATCAGATCAAGCCGCACGATGCGGTTGCAATGCAAGTGGAGCGCGACGGAGGATTTCAGTGGCTGGCGTTTGAAATGGAGTGATTTGTTCCGTGATTAGCTCAATGAACCCGGGCAGGGCAACATGCCTAATTGCGCGTGGGAAGCGGCATTCCTTGTCCGCCTAACTAGGCGATCATGGCGCACTAAGAGCTGGCAATCGACAAATGAGAACTGTCGTCCTGCGAGCTGACCGCCGGGAGCTGAGAGCTGGCGGATGGCTGCAAGCTGGACAGGCGCGAGATTGCAGCCACCATCATGCCGGAAAGAAACTGCATGGTAGCAACGTCGTTATTATCGAAGGCGTGGGGAGTGGAGGACAGCACTTCGAATACTCCCAGGGTGCGCCGAAAATGCCGCAGGGGCGCGACCAGAATTGACCGCACGCCCAATCGTCGGCAGCTAGCTGAATCCACGCGAGGATTCGATTCGGCGTCGTTGCACAACAGCACCTCACCGGTGCGCACGCACTCGGCTGAGATGCCGCGGTCGGTCTGCAGGCGGATGCCAAGATCGGGAGCCGTTCGGCCTGTGCGTGCACGACAGACGATTTCGTTTCCCTGACGCAATGCGATTGCCGCGCCGGTTGCGCCGGTAAGGGCCTGCGCTTTTTCAGCGATGATGCTGATGCCCGGTTCCAGGTCGAGTTCGCCGGCATTGATGAACGCTGGGTTCATGGGCGCTGGCCGAGGCCCATTCACGCCCGAGTGACGCACCCGCAAATGATGGCGGGAAGAAAAACCGGGAATAACACTCGCATCATGCTCCGAGCCAACCTCTTCGACTTTCGGAACGGTGTACAAAAGCGAACGGACAATCCGGTCAAGCTCGACATCGGCGATCAAGTGCGCCGTCTGCTGGCCGCGCAACGATCCGCCGAGGATGCGGGAAAGACTGAGAACGGCAGCGCTGCCACAGGCAAGACAGCGCGGGGTGTTGTTAGAGCTGATGATTTCGCACTGGACGCAGAACACAGCCGTCTGCAGCGCTACAAAGTCAACGTCGCAAGCTCTGAACGTTCCCTGCATGGACTTCATTTCTCCCGAACCCCGCGAGGAAAGACGAGAGTAAAGAGTCGTGCGCCCGGGAGAAAGTAACAGCGCTGGTTCAGGCTGTGGATAAGTCATCTCAGCGGAAAGAGGGTTCCGAGCTGCTGGGTCGACCTTCGAGATGGGGCGCTAGCTCTCGGGTTTGGCCGCGCAGATTTGGCCTGCGAAAGCTCGAACGGCTAGGAGCCGGCGGCTTATGCCCATATAATGCCCTTCATGTCTTTCCTGCGCTTCCTTGTGCTGCTCTCGCTGGTGGTCTGGATCGGCGGCATCGTGTTCCTGGCTTTCGTCGAAGCCCCGATCGCGTTCGCCCCCGGACTTCTCCCTACGCGCCACATGGCCGGTTCCATTGTCGGCCACTCACTCGACGTGCTGCACTTCATGGGAATCGCTTCCGGATTGGTTTACCTGATCGCGTCGATGGTTTATGCGCGCCTGGCTACCGGGCAGCTGAAGACGTTCGCGATTCGCCATCTGCTGATCGTCCTCATGCTCGTGCTGACGATGATCTCGCAATTCGCCATCTCTCCCAAGATGCACGCGTTGCGCGCACAAGCCGGAGTCATTGACTACCTGCCGCTGAACCACCCAATCCGCACGGAGTTCGACCGCCTGCACGTTTGGTCGGAAAAGTTTGAAGAGGTAGTGCTGTTGCTGGGTCTGGTCGCCATTTATAAGACTGCGCAGGAACTACGATAGAGAGTGAAACATCTGGAAGAGGCCGCCTGTGCGGGAAGCCGAACGCACTGCTTGCGCACTTCATTTCCGCACAATCTTTTGCGAAAAGAATCTGCCGGAACAAGCTTGGGGAGTGGCTCAATCTGAAAGACACATTCCCTCCGCGGCTAAAGCCGCCGTTGATTTTGTGGCAGTTGCGGCACGGCTGAAGCCGTGCCCTTTCAAAACAAAATTCAAGCCGGGCTACCACTCAATCTTGGGGGAAGAAATCCGCGCTTGATTCGAATGATTTATTCTATGAAGTTCGGTTGGCGCGCCCAGAGACTCCAGCGCCCCGCCAATAAGTAAAAACTGAAGACTACTGAGAGCTGAAAACTGACAGCTGAGAGCTATTCATGAAAACTGGCATTATTGGCCTGCCGCAGGTGGGCAAAACATCGCTGTTCCGCATACTGACTAAGGCGAATCTTTCCGCTCCCGCTTTCTCCAACCCGCGCGAAGCGCATGTGGGAGTGGCCAAGGTTCCCGACGAACGGCTCGACAAACTGGCCGCGCTCTATAACCCGAAGAAGCTGACGCATGCGTCGGTCGAATATGTTGATGTGGGCGCCGTGGGCCAGGAAGCGCTGAAAGAGACGGCGTACATCACACACCTGCGCAGTGTGGATGCGCTGATCCACGTGCTCCGGGCGTTTGAGAGCGATGAGATTCCGCACGTTGGCCCGATCGATCCTCTGCGCGATGTGAAGAATGTGGAGTTCGACCTGATGGTGAGCGATCTTGGCCAAATCGAGAAACGGCTGGAGCGTCTGGAAAAAGACTTAAAGAAGATGAAGACGCCAGAGCTGGAAAAAGAAAACGAGCTGCTGATCAAGGCCAAAGCATTTCTGGAAACCGAGAAGCCGCTGCGCGAAATGGAAATGACGCCCGATGACAAGAAGCGCATTCGCGGCTTCATGTTCCTGAGCGAGAAGCCGATGCTCTATGTGCTCAATATCAGCGAGAGCACGCAACTTGGCAAAGATCTGGAAGCGGCGGTTGCGAAATTCAATCTGACCGAAGTGGCTTCGCGTCCGAATGCAGGAGCGAGCGCGATCTGCGGCAAAGTCGAAGCCGAACTCGCGGAGATGAGTGACGAAGATGCCGCCGAATTTCTCGGCAGCTACGGGCTGACCGAAAGCGGACTATCGCGGCTAATCCGCAAGAGCTATCACCTGCTGGGGCTGATTTCATTCTTCACGGCGGGCGAAGATGAATGCCGTGCCTGGACTATTCCTCTGAACACGCGAGCGCAAAACGGCGCGGGAGCGATTCACTCGGATTTGGAAAAGCATTTCATCCGCGCGGAAACGATTCGCTGGGATCAATTGCTGGAAGCGGGGTCTGAAGCGAATGCAAGAGCGAAAGGCACTCTCCGTTTGGAGGGGAAAGACTACATCGTCCAAGACGGCGATGTAATGCATATCCGGCATAGCGGGTAGCCACAAGTTGCTTTTGGCGGGTAAGAATTGGGCAATTTGTGGGGGGTACCCCCCCCTCCCCCCTAATTTAGGTTAAGTTGTTAAAAATAAATCAGTTAGAGGCAAAGTATCCAAAAGATTGGACTTAGCTGTATATTTTGCGAATTGGCGTGCACTTGCGGGGTATCCTAATTTCTAGAATTAAGAGACTTTACACCGCAAAAAAACGCTGAGGAATCCGCAAAGGCCGCTGAGAAAAGCGGCCACAATTTAGGACACTACCTGTATTCGCGTAGGTGTCCGGCGCTGCCATATTTTGTCAAAGAGCGGTGGAAAAAATGGAGGGAACATGGGTTCGTCTCTGGAGACGGGCGCATTTCCCGATGGAACACGGTCGAGCAATGTTCGCACCGATTGTGGTGTGGGTCTGTGATGACGGTACGAGAAAAATGTGATGGAAAAGGCGGGTGGAGCTAACACACGCGCGATGCACTCAATCTCGCGGTGCGCCAGTTCTCGCGAGGGGGATCCTCTCAATGGGAGTACTTCTCAAAGAGAAAATTCGTTGCATCCTCAATTTCTTTTGTTTCGGTGGCAGGAATCAAGAATACGTTCTTCGTGCCCTCCATCGGCTGCATGGTGGCTGCATTCGTCGCGACGACCTGAATCTCTGGAGGCTTCCCGGATTTGTGAACGCGGTACTGAATGACCATCACGCACGACTGGTATTTCGGGCTCCATTCAAAGTTGTGATGCGCGATGGTTGAGAACACTTCCGGCGCTTCTTGTTTCGTGCGCGCAATATCCTTAGCGACTAAATGAGCGCAACGTGATTGCTCCGACATCTGGGCATGTGCCAGAAACGAAATGTCGAACATTCCCAATAAAAGTACGACGACAATGGCGAATTGACGACGGTTCATGCGGAGATTTTAAATCATTAAGTTCATCGGGAGGATAATACGGGTGGGAACCACTTCCCCACTGAGTGTTTCATTGTTTGCTACGGCACAACCGTTACCCATCTTAGAAAATGCTTTGCGCGGTCTTCTGCGAGCATCTGACTCGGCGGGTTGTTTTTCAGGTCGGTGAGAAAGGCAATTCCACCCTCTTTGAAAGCAAGACCGAGATTGCCAATATCGATGCGAAGTGGGGCTTGTTTCGCATTCAAGAACATGTTGACGCCCGTCTTCTCTTTGAATTGGTAGAAAACCTGACGCGCCCTACCGTCACGCTCTAACCTTGAAAGCGGGGTTGAAGTGTGAAGTACGCCGCATCGTGCAGCCCATAGATCTGTTGATGTGATCGGAGCACCGTCAACGCTTTGCAAGCGAGTGAGGATGTATTTCTCGCACCATTGCGTAAAAGTGTCCCGGCCTGCGTCAAAAACGCCTGGTGGCGCGGCCAGCACGCCGAACGAATCTATGCCTGAATAGATAATCGTCAGCGCGGCCTCGGGTAGCTCCGCATCCCAGAGCGTTCCAATCGCCCTGAGCTGCAGTTTGAACCACGAGAGCATCTGGCCTCCCGGTTCATCACCTTCGTAGTAAAACTTCACCGGTTCTCCTCAATACGGTGTCATCGACCCAACAGGGATGCGCTTGGCGGGCGGCCCACACTTGCCTGATTTTCAGGCGGCGTCAGCGAAAAACTGACGGACGTAGTTTTCATCGATATCTACGCCTTCCAAGACTGTCGTCCCTTTCTGGATTAACTCTTTCTTGGCGTTATCGATTTCTATCCTGCTAAAACCAGCGTTCACTAAACCACCCAGAGCGCGGGGAGCGACCTTACTTAAGAACGGTGGTTGATCGTTCATTGACAGCAATATTGGATGAACCTCATTATGTCCCGGCTTTGGTTGCGCGCTCAGGATTATGTGCAGAATAAGTTTCATAATGACCCTCTAGCAAGATTATAAACACGCGGTCCACCATGGAGATCAGGCCGATCTTTGCGAAATGAGTCGGCAGGTGGTCCATTCTTCAGCCTAGGAACTACCCTCAGCGCACATGGAAGAACCGATCCAGCACAAACATGCAAGCCGCTCCCACAAAGACGAGCAGAGCCATCATTACCCCCGGCTCCTGATTGACTTCGGGAATCAGATCCGATGCGGCTACGTAGATCGTCACGCCAGCGGATAGCGGCAATCCGAAACCTACCTCGTTGTGGAATAGCGCCATGGTCATTACGCCTGCGACTGTGGCCGCTCCCAGCATCACCGATGTTCCCCAGGCAAAGCGGCGGCTTTGGCCGCTCGCCAACATGACCGACGTGATGGTGAAGCCTTCGGGAATTTTGTGCATGAAGACGGCGATAAAGATGATCCATCCCAGCCAGTTGGAAACGATGAAGCCAGAAGCAATGGCGATGCCGTCAAAGAACGTGTGAATGAGCAGGCCGATCAGCACCGAATAACCTTTGTGCGTGTGGACGAATTGGTCGGAGTGGGTTTCTTCTCCGAAGTGGAAGTGCGGCGTAACCGTGTGCTCGAAGAAATGGATGAGCAGGTATCCGAGGAGAATAAGGAAGCCGGCGCGCGGGCCGCGCAGGGCGATGCTCTCGGGAACCATCTCGACCAGCGCGGTCGCCAGCATGAAACCCGCGCCCAGCGCGACGAAATAGCGGAGATAGGAACGCTCCCAATTCCTTTGAACGATGATGGCGCCGCCAAACACGTTGGCGGCAGCTGCCGTCAGCCCGAGCAGCACACTGGTCAGGATGGGGGACATGAAGAATGAAGGATATCAGGAGCAGTGGGCAGTGGTCAGTGGGCAGGCTGACGAGGGCAGTCTGGCTTGGCTCCGATTCGCACCGGGCTGCTAGAATCCGCGCGTGCCTGTTATCGCAGCGCTGAGCGCCGCGCCAATCAGCACCAGTACCAGATAGAGTGTTCAGCGACCTGCTAGAGAAGACGAACCCTTACTTCGCCGGGGCTGCTTCGCTCGTTTTCTCAGCCGGCGCTTCGGATGTTCCTTCGGCCGGGCACGCGCCGCCCGATGTTCCCCGTGTAACCACCTCGGTCACGATCTCGTAATTCGACGGTGGCTGGAAAACCGATGGGTCGGGATCGCTTTGGTCGATGCTGGTGAGTTCCTTTGTCCACTTACCCATTTGGGGATCGTCGATAATTTCGCGCACGATCAACCCGTTCAGGCCGACGGTGAGAGCGGTCCATCTCTCAGTCGTGCTCACCAACGGCGCATCGTTCCCGACCGTGCCTGCGGGGATGGTTGTGGTGCTCCGGGTGCCGCGTGCTTCGACACCCTGGATCGAGGCCGTTCCCAGATTTTCGACCGTCGGCTTTGTGTGCGCGCCACGCGCCGGCGAAGTCATGCCAAACGGCCTAGATTCGATCGTGCTCGTGCTTGTCGAGCAACCGCGCGCGCCTGTTTCAGACGTCGTGCTCACCGTCGCCTGCTTGCCCGGAGAACTCCAACGAGTGTTGGTGTGCGCCACCGGGTCGAAAACGAAAACGTGAGTGATCGGCGCTTGTTTTCCGGTCGACGTCGTGGATGTGGTCGAATTCATCCGTCGGCCCTGCGAATCGAGTGCCACTATTTCGGTTTCTTCCCGAGTAATGGTGCTTCCGTCGGCGAGTATCCGCACCGAGGTACCGTGGTACTCCGCGGTATAAGGCGTTTTTTTCGCGGACACACGATTTACCGTGGTCGTGCCGGCGCGGCTCCGCACCTGAGCCGCGACTGGCAGCGCCAATGCTGCGACCACAACTAACATCCATGCCTTGGAGATATTTCTGCGCATAACTCACGCTCCGGTCTTACGTACGGAATAGTCTGACACTCGGCGAGGGACAAAGCAACTGTTTGGTCCTTATATTAACGACGGAGTCACAGAGGGACGGAAGAAACCGACTACACGGCAAAACAGCGTTCCTCTGCCAGTTTTGCGAATTCAAGGTTATCTCCGTTTCCCCGCGACTCCCTGGTAGAGCCTGTAAGTCGGACAACTGTTCGTTGCTTAGGCTCCTGCTAGAATCCGCACGTGAGGTACTGGCTCGAACTGGCGGGCTGGCTGGCGTGCGCGGTCTATTCGACGATCCCTGCATTTTGGCTGATGATTCATCCGTTTGCCGAGCGCTGGCGCATGCGGCATGTTTCCGGGGGACGGTCGCCGTATCGGGTGCTGGTTCCAGTGTGGATGGCGATGTGGGCGATTGCGGCGCTCGCGTCGTGGCCGTGGCGACATGTTCTGCTTTACTCCTCCTTGGGGGCATGGGCTCCGGCTGTTTTACTCTTTGCGGCGGGGATCGTGTTGTATGCCAAGTCAGGCAAGGGATTCAGCGCGAAGCAACTGGGCGGAGTGCCTGAGATCCATGGCGGCAATGGCGAGCAGCGGCTTGCGACGGACGGGATTCGCGCGCACGTGCGGCATCCGGTGTACCTGGCACATCTGTGCGAGATGCTGGCGTGGAGCGTTGGGACTGGGCTTGTGGTGTGTTGGGCTCTTGCTGTCTTCGCTGTGGTGACCGGTGCGATTATGATTCGGATGGAGGACGCGGAGTTGGAGAAGAGGTTTGGAGATCATTTCCGTTCTTATCGGCAATCTGTGCCTGCGATCCTTCCGAAAGTCTTCGGCGCTAGCCAGCTATAATCCGACTTGACTGAAAGCTGATAACTGAGAGCTGACAGCCCGTCCCCATGCGCTTCGAACTCTTCATCGCAACCCGCTATCTGCGCGCCAAGCGACGGCAGGCATTTATCGGCATCATTACGGCGATTTCCATCCTCGGAGTTGCGGCGGGGGTGGCTTCGCTGATTGTCGCGCTCGCCATCAATAACGGCTTCCGGCAGGATTTGCAGGCGCGGCTATTGGGATCGACTTCGCACATCAGCTTGCTGCGCGTTGAAAGCGACGGGATTCAGGATTGGCGTCCGCTGCTGGATAAGTTGTCGAAGGAGCCACATGTAGTGGCGGCGGCTCCGGCGATTTATGAGCAAGTGCTGATCTCGCGCGGACCGCGTGCGCGCGGGGCGGTGCTGAAGGGGATGCTGCCGCGGTATGAGCGCGGGGTCAGCGATTTGCTGCAGACGGTGACTGTGGGGTCGGCGGCAGCGTTGGATGAGCAACCTGCCAAC
>JBAVYO010000216.1:0-2676 GCA_049698855.1 Terriglobales bacterium | reverse complement strand
GACTCCAACCGTTTGTGCGAGGCAAAGGCGGACGGAATGCGGGCTTCAATCTGAGCGCGGGGTGAGTGGGAGTGCGGCATGCAAAACCTAACAATATTCGCCTTATGTTCGCCAGAGATGTATGATTCTGCTCTGGCAGGGAAGAGTTGTCAAGGGGCAGCCGTTGCGTGGGAAATGTGGCCTGATGGTGCGCCTGACATATGAGCGGTATACGTATGCGGCGTAACAAGTTAACAAGCTGGCCGAGTTCAATCGCCAATTGTGTGGTTAACGAGTGGGTCAGAAGGCATGCCGGACTGACCACCCCGAAACGCGATTCGCATTATTCTCCGCGATGGGCCTTTTCCAGGCCCGCAATCTCGATCTTGTTCATCTGCAGCATCGCCTGCATCACGCGGCTGGATTTTGCCGGGTCCGGGTCGCTCAGGAGTTTGCCCAATGCGGTTGGGATGATTTGCCACGACAAGCCGAATTTGTCCTTGAGCCAGCCGCATCGTTCCTTTTTTCCGCCTGCGGAGAGCCTTTCCCACAACTCGTCCACTTCCTGCTGCGTCTCGCAATTCACAAAAAACGAGATCGCCGGCGAAAAAGTGAAGAGCGGACCGCCGTTCAACGCCATGAACTCTTGTCCCTCAAGCGTGAATTTAACCGACATCGCCGTGCCCTTCGGTCCGGGCGCGTTTTCTCCATAGCGCGCGATCGCGCCGACCTTCGAGTTTTTGAAAATGGACACATAGAAATTCGCTGCCTCTTCGGCTTGCGTGTCATACCACAAAAATGGGGCGATCTTCTGCATATGGATTCTTCCTTTCTGTGTGGCGCGGACACTCTGTCCGCGTACTTGCTGCGAATCCGCTGTCAACTGGACAACAGTGTCCGGGCCGCGCGCGCACGAATGCAACTCGGCTGCTCAGGTCTAAACCACTTGCTTCGCGGGGATGTTTCTTTGACCCCTAGGAAGAATTTAGCCCGCATAGTTCGCGCATAGTTCACGCATAGTTCGACTCCGAGTCGGTTGCTGCCACCCCCGCCCCACTCCACCTGGACATTCTGCGGCCAGCGCACTGTTTTCATCACAAAAATCCCGTACGCACATCACTGACTTCGATCTTGCTCCCGTGCAAGAATACCAAGTCGGATGGAAGGTCTAAGTGTGCCTGACTTTACAGATCGGTTTGGCAGGCTTAGAGTCGGAATAAGTCATTATTTTTGAATACTTTACCTGTAACCACTTCCGGCTCAAGACTTTGAGAGGAATACTCCCTAAAGTCCTGATTCCAATAGACCGGGTAAGGGGGGAGGGGTCCCCCGCAAGCGATAAGCTGCGCCAATCCGCACTGTGCTCTTTATCCTCCGCTGTGGTTAAATGTCTCCGATGTCCGCCGATTTGATGTCTGCCGATTTGAAAATTCGCGTTCTGGTTGCCAAACCTGGCTTGGATGGCCATGATCGCGGTGCCAAAGTGATTGCTCGCGCGCTGCGCGATGCCGGCATGGAGGTCATTTACACGGGGCTTCGCCAAACGCCTGAGATGGTCGTCAATGCCGCGCTGCAGGAAGATGTGCAGGTGATCGGCCTCTCTATTCTCTCCGGCGCGCACAACGCCATTGTGCCGCGCGTAATGGCTTTACTCAAGCAGAATAAGATGGACGACGTGCTCGTCCTGGTCGGCGGCATCATTCCCGATCAGGATGTGGACGGCCTGAAGAAAATCGGCGTTGCCGGCATCTTCCAGCCCGGCACCCCCATGGACGACATTGTCAAGTTCATCCGCGAGCGCGTGAAGCTTGAGGGCATTGCCGCCGGATGATTTGTGTGCCGCATCACGTCCACTCAATAAAAATGTCCGATCGCGATCGCGTACCAAATAGGTTTTTTGAAATCGAACGAACGCGTGACGCCGACGTGCTGCGGCTTGTTTCCGCCGATGGCACGAATCGCCTGACACGCGCTTGCGTGCTTGCGTTCGCCGAGAAAATCCTGTCCTTGACGGACGAGTCTCGGACGGACGATGCGCGCTCCCTTATTCTTGCGGGCAACCGCACGTTCTTCTCCGTCGGCGCGGATCTGAACGAAATCGGAAGCCTCACCGGTCCCGCAGCCTATGAATTTTCCCAGATGGGCCAGACGTTGATGAACGCCGTGAGCGCGCACTCACCGTTCGTCATCGCAGCCGTTGAAGGCCATTGCATGGGTGGAGGACTCGACCTCGCGCTCGCCTGCCATCGCCGCATTGCCGCGCCCAGTGCCGTGTTTGGACATCGCGGCGCCGCTCTTGGACTCATCACAGGCTGGGGCGGAACGCAGCGTCTTCCGCGACTAATCGGAAAGGGAAGAGCACTCGAACTGTTTGTCGCGGCGGAAAGAGTATCTGCGCAACGTGCTCTCGCAATCGGGCTGGTTGATGCAATCGCCGAAGATCCTGTCGCGGAAGCCTTGCGCTGGTTGAGTCTGCGAAGTGCGGTTCCGTCCTGATTTATTTTTTTCGGCACGGAGTCACGGAGACACAGAGAAGTCCAACTGCCCGGCAAATTTTCTCCTGGCTGGTTTTGGAGGCTCAAGATTTTCCCCGTGCCTCTGTGCCTCCGTGGTGATCCATTTATCTGAGCGTGGAACCATTGCCCAGCGCGCCGCTTGCTGCTGCGCTGGTATATTAAAAGGTCCGCTGAGCGGTCC
>JBAVYO010000215.1:0-20142 GCA_049698855.1 Terriglobales bacterium | reverse complement strand
CGGGGCATATCTTCTTCGAAAACACGCGCCAATTGCCGCGAGAGTCGGCGGCCGCGCAGGAGGCAATCTCCCGCCTCGACCTCAACTACTACATTCCGTGCCACGCACGGCAAAACACGATCGCATTCCTCGGACTGGGCAAGACGATGGAAGGAGATTTCCTTTCGAGCGAGGACGTGGAACTGGTGGAAGCGCTATCGGGCTATATCGGAATCGCAATTCAGAACGCGCGGCTCTACGCTTCGCTGGAACAGAAGGTCTCGGAATACGAACGGCTGAAAGATTTCAACGAGAACATCGTGGAATCCATCAACGTCGGCGTGCTGGCCGTCGATCTCGAAGATTGCATCGACTCCTGGAACTCCCAGATGGAAGTGATGTACGCGCAGCCGCGCTGGCAGGTGGTGGGACGCTCAGTGAGCGAAGTTTTCCCGGCATCGTTCGCCGAGGAATTTTATCGTGTGCGGCAGAGCCCAGGCATCCACAATCTTTACAAGTTCAGGCTGTCGACGCCGACCGGGGAATCGCGAATCGTGAATGTGGCCATCGCACCGCTGGTGACGCGAAAGTTTAACGTGGTCGGACGGTTGGTCATCATGGACGACATCACGGAGCGAATCGCGCTGGAAACCCAGCTTACCCAGGCCGATAAACTCTCATCGATCGGCTTGCTGGCCGCGGGAGTGGCACACGAAGTGAACACACCGCTGGCCGTGATTTCCTCGTACACGCAAATGCTGGCCAAGCAACTGCAATCGGAGCCGCAAAAAGCGGCGCTGCTCGAAAAGATTACGAAGCAGACGTTCCGGGCCTCGGAAATCGTAAACAACCTGCTGAACTTCTCGCGTACCACGGGCGCGGAATTCGCGGAAATCAGCCTTAATAAAGTGATTGGCGAAACGTTGGCATTGCTGGACCATCAGTTCAAGGTGGCGCATGTCGAAGTGCAAACGGAATTCAACGAAGCCTTGCCGCCGATTCAGGGCAACGCCGGACGCTTGCAGCAAGTGTTTCTGAATCTGTTTCTGAACGCAAAGGACGCAATGGCGGGCGGCGGAGTATTGAATATCGCGACGCTGAACGGCGAATCGGTTAGCGTGCGGGTCAGCGATACGGGCTCGGGGATCGCGCAGGAACATATCCATCGCATCTACGATCCATTCTTCACAACCAAGACAGCTCCCGCCGAGGGACAAAGCCGCGGCACTGGACTCGGACTATCCGTGTCCTACGGCATCATCCAGGAGCACGCCGGCAACATTCGTGTGGAAAGCCGCCCCGGCGAAGGAACGATATTCACACTGGATTTTCCATTGATCAGGAAGGCTACCCATGTCTGAAGCAGCCGTTATAACCCGCCGCAGCATCCCGGAACCCGCGCCGCAGAGCGCGGGCCGCATCCTCATTGTCGACGACGAACTCGAGATTCGCGAGTCGCTCGAGACCTTGCTGGAATTCGAAGGCTACACCGTTACCGTGGCCGGAACCGGGCGCGAAGGCCTGGCGCAGATCGACGAGCACAGCTTCGACGTCGTGTTGCTGGATCTGGCGTTGCCGGATAAAAACGGCATGGATGTGCTGGCGGAGATTCGCGAGCAGCATCCAGAGCAGCCAGTCATCATGATCACCGCCTACGGAACCGTCGAGAATGCGGTGCGGGCCATGCAATCGGGCGCGACGAACTTTATCCAAAAGCCCTGGGACAACGAGAAGCTGCTGGCGGACGTTCGCAGCGCCGTCGCCCGCCAGAAAGCGGAAGAAGAGAATGTTCAGCTGAAGCGCGCGTTGAAGCAGCGCTACAACTTCGAAAATATTGTGGGCAAAAGCGAAGCGATGCTGAAGATTTTCGACCTGGTCGCGCAGGTTGCGCCCAGCCGTTCGACGGTACTGCTGCAAGGCGAAAGCGGAACGGGCAAGGAACTGATCGCGAAGGCGATTCACCTGAATTCCACGCGGCGCGACCGGTCGTTCGTGCCCGTGAACTCAGGCTCCACGCCTCCCGATCTGTTGGAATCGACGCTGTTCGGCCATGTCAAGGGCGCATTCACGAGCGCAGTCGCATCCAAGAAGGGCCTGTTCGAAGTGGCCGACCGCGGCACGCTCTTCCTCGACGAAATCGGCAACATGAGCATGGACACGCAGGCCAAAATTCTGCGCGTTTTGCAGGATCGGAAATTCATGCATCTGGGCGGCGTGCAGGAAATACAAGTGGATGTGCGCATCATCGCGGCCACCAACGCGGACCTGCGTCAAATGGTGCAGGAAGGCCGCTTCCGCGAAGATCTGTTTTACCGCCTGAACGTTATTTCGCTGGACCTGCCTCCGCTGCGCCAGCGCCGCGAGGACGTTCCGCTGCTGGTCGACCATTTCATCAAAAAGTATTCGGAAGAAAACGACCTGCCCAAGCGGCACATCAACACGGAAGCGTTACGGGCGCTGGTGGGCTACGCCTGGCCGGGCAACGTTCGCGAACTGGAAAATACCATTGAGCGCGCAGTCGTGCTGTCGTCGGACGTGACCATAGGAATCGATCTGTTGCCCGATCACATTGTGGGCCGCGGCAGCACGATCCCGGCGCTGGATGCGGCTTCGGGCGCTTCTCTGTTTGGCATCATGGAGGATTGCGAGCGCCGCATCATTGTGGACATGCTGGAAAAATGCGGGTGGAATCAGACCGAAGCAGCCGAACGTTTCCGCGTGCCGCTCTCCACGCTGAATCAGAAGATCAAGCGCCTGGCGATTGAGATTCGCAAGAAGAACGGACACCGGGATAACGGTGCAGTAGGCGAGCGGGCTTCGTAAGGATCGGGGCATTAAGGTGCGTCGAGACATTCCACATGCCATGGAAGCTGGCTGCGCGGCGATTGAGATTCCTCGCTTAGCGCGGAATGACAAAAGTGTAATTTGCGCTGCGCCGGGAATGACATGCACATGCGTTACCGCCGCCTCTGCCTCTGCTATAGTTCCCAGAACGGATATCTCTTCGTGAACGGAAGTCCTTGCTGACCCATGGCGCTCGAACTTGAACTGACCTCGCCGATTGACGTTGCCAAAGATTTTGCCCTGTCCGTCCAGGAATACACTCACCTCTCGGCACAATCGCTCGCCAACTTTTTTCGCCGGCCGCTCTACATGGGCGACATGCTGCAGCAAGCCGACCTGATCGGCGTGGGCTCGCTGCCCATCGTGATCCTTACCGGCCTTTCCGTGGGCGCGTTGCTGGCGCTGAATTCCGCGAGCACCTTGCAGCGCTTCGGCGGAATCACCCTCATCGGCCAACTCGTCTCGCTCGGCATGGTCACGGAACTTGGACCGCTCATCACCGGGCTGATGGTTGCGGGCCGAAACGCTTCCGGCATGGCCAGCGAACTTGGCTCCATGATCGTGACCGAGCAGATCGACGCCATGCGCGCGCTTGGCACCGATCCCGGCAAGAAGCTGGTCACTCCCCGCGTGGGCGCAACGGCCTTCATGCTGTTTTTCCTGACGATCATTGCCGATCTTCTCGGCCTGGTTGGCGGCTGGGCGGTGGCGCATCTCCTATTCGGCCTTGACTCGCGCCAATATTGGACGAGCGCGTGGCAAATCCTGGTTTTCCGCGACGTCTTCACCGGACTCATCAAACCCGTCTTATTCGGATTTATTATCGCCACCATCGGCTGCTACTACGGCATGTCGACCAGCGGCGGCACGCAGGGAGTTGGCCGGTCCACCACGCAAGCCGTCGTCGCTGCGTCGGTCCTGATCCTGATCGTCGATTTCTTCGTCACCAAATTGATCTTTGCGATATTCGGAGTGCGTTAGACGATGCCGTCCTCCATCCTGCCCCTTGATCAACCTATCCCTGCCTCACCAGAACCGTCTGGCTTGGCCATCGAATTCAAGGATGTCTCCATCGCATTCGACGAAAAAGTGGTGCTCGATGGGATTTCGTTCCAGTTGCAGCACGGCGAAACCAAGGCGCTATTCGGTGTTGCGGGATCGGGCAAAAGCGTTCTTCTCAAACTCGCAATTGGACTGTTGCGTCCCGACAGCGGATCGATCTGGGTTCTGGGACAGGAAGTCACAAAGATGTCGGAAGAGGAGTTGTTTCAGGTGCGCCGGCACGTTGGCATCGTTTTTCAGGAGAGCGCGCTCTTCGATTCGCTGAAAGTTTGGGAAAACGTGGGCTTCTCGCTGATCGAGGAAAAGGCGCCGGGCGACGAGATCGAGCGACGGGTACGCGAAGTGCTGCGCTTCGTGGAACTGGAGCGAACCTACGACATGTTTCCCTCGGAGCTTTCCGGAGGTATGCGGCGGCGCGTCGCCATTGCCCGCGCCATCATCACCAAGCCAGAAGTACTGCTATACGATTCGCCGACGGGCGGGCTCGATCCCGTCACTTCCAACACCATCGTCGAACTCATCATCAAGCAGCGCGATGTTTCAAAAACCAGCGCGCTCATGGTGACGCATCGTTTGCAGGACGCCTTCACAATGGCAACCCATGAGTTCGATACAAAGACCAATCAGGTGATCAAGCTGCCCAAAGGGCAGCGAGGAAATGTGCCTTTCAGTTTTCTCATCCTGCGCGACGGCAAAGTCATCTTCGACGGAGACGCGCACCAACTCTCCACTTCGCGCGACGAATACATTCGCGAATATATTTCGTAGAAAGACAGCCTTCAGCTCTCAGCTATCAGCTGTCAGCTGTCAGTTACCCGCTATCGGCTACGGGCAAAACCAGATTCCAGTCGTCCTCCTTCTAGTACTCCTCGGCGTCACGCGGGGTCGACAGGCTTTTCGGTATTCGCCTTCGACTGCTCGCCGGGAACATTCTTGCGCCCTTGTTTTCCCGGCAGAGCCGCCGGATTCTCGTGCACGCGCTCGCGGAATCCACCCTTCATCCCAGTGGCGAGGCCGATGGTTGACTCCCCGAACTTGTCGCGCAGATGGTCGGCTGCGGCCAGCACTTTCTGCCAGCGCTCGTCGCGCCGAGGCTCCAGCAGATCAAGTTGCGCTGGCGCCGCTTCCTCAAAGTTCGATGCTTGTACTCCGAGCAGCCGCACAGCAGCACCTTTTTTCCAATTCGCGCGAAACAAACTGCGCGCCTCTTCAAAGATTTCACGATCCGTCCGCGTCGGCTGATCCAGCGAGTGCGCGCGCGTAATGGTGGTGAAGTCCTGGTACCGCAGCTTGAGCTGGATGGTGCGGGCGAAGTATCCGCCCTCGCGCAAGCGGCGGCCTACCATCTCCGAAAGCCGCATCAGCGTTGATTCCAGACGCACGGTATCGCCGGTATCTTCGTTGTAGGTGTGCTCATGGCCAATCGCTTTCGGCTCACTGTGCTCTCCCACCGCGGCATCGAACCATCCTCCAGCATCTTGGCCGCGCGACTTCCCTGCCAGCGCCAGGCCCCACTTCCCAAAGCGCTGCTCCAGATCTTCTTCTTCGAACTGGGCAAGATCGCCGACACGCCGAATGCCCATCGCGCGCAGCTTCTGCTCCGTTACCTTGCCGACGCCGGGAATGTCGGCGACATCGAGCGGCGCCAGAAATCGCGCTTCCTGGCCGGGCAGCACCCAGAGCACTCCATTCGGCTTGGCTTTGGCGGAGGAAACCTTGGCGATCAGCCGCGAAGTGCCAATCCCGATGGAACAGTTGAGCTGTGTCGCCGATTTCATTTCGTCGTGCAAGCGATGCGCGCTGCGCAGCGGGGGACCGTGCAACCGGTCGGTTCCGGTCATGTCGAGATAGGCTTCATCGACTGACGCCATCTCGACCAGCGGAGAAAAATGGCCGAGCACCTCGTGAACGCGGATCGAGTATTCGCGGTAGCGCTCGGGGTGCCCGTTGACGAAGATGGCCTGCGGGCAAAGCTTCGCGGCCGTGCGCAGGGGCATGGCGGAGTGCACTCCGAATTTGCGCGCCGCGTAAGATGCGGCGGAGACTACGCCGCGCTCGTTCTTCTGTCCTCCCACCACCACTGGCTTGCCTTTCAGCGACGGGTCAAACAGCTCTTCCACGGAAACGAAGAAGGCGTCCATATCGACGTGGAAGATGGTGCGTGGAATCGGGTCATCAAGTGATCGGGTCATATCGGGCAAATCAGGTGATCGGAACGCCTTGCGGAAGTGTACCTCTACGCAACTTGCGGATGTCACGGGACTCGACGGATATTTTGCTGCATTTTCAAGCCGCCCTCGGCCGCTGAGGTTTTCCCGAATCAATTTCCGCTCTCCCCGGGGCCGCCGCGCGCGTTACACTCGAAACCACATGCGCGTCCTCGGCATCGATTGTGGCACTGAATACACCGGATACGGCCTTGTCGATCTGCTCGCGGCGAAGGGAGCCAATGATAGCCTTGTCTGCGTCATCTGCGGCGCCATCCGCGTCTCGCCCCGCGAGCCCATGCCCATTCGCTTATCCCGAATCGCGCGTGCGCTGGAAGAACTCATCGCCGCGCATCGGCCCGATTGTGTTGCCCTTGAAGATGTCTTCTACGCGGTGAACGTTAAGTCCGCCTTGAAGCTGGGGCAGGTGCGCGGGGTCGCCATGCTGGTGGCTGCTTCCGCTGGTCTCGGAGTGTCCGAATACTCACCGCTCTCCATCAAATCGGCCGTGGTCGGCTATGGCAAGGCAGAAAAGCATCAGGTGCAGCAAATGGTCGCGCGCTTGTTACGCCTGGATGAGATTCCTGAACCCCCCGATGCCGCCGACGCTCTCGCTATTGCTATCTGTCACTTACACACTGCCGCGACGCTCGACCGCCAAAAAGGCGTAGTCCGCGTCGCCGCCCGCTAGACCCAGAGTCGAAGTGAAAATCCTTGCACAATACTCGTTAGTACAAACGGGCAGTCCATTTTGCCGATGATCGGAGTATGCTTGCCCAACTGAGACCCCTCGATTTTCCCAGGAGATGACATGTCCTCCCCCCGAATTGCTTTGGCAGTTTTTGTTGCAATCCTGGTCGCCTGCGCCGCCAGCCGCGCCGCAACTACGGCTCCCTGCACCTTTCAGACCTTTAACCCGCCCGCTGGATACACTCTGAGCACCGTCGACGCCATCGGTGACGATGGCACAGTTGTCGGGCAAGTCACAAATAACACCACGCTGGTGAATGAAGGCTTTGTGCGTTCCCCCAAGGGACGCTTCACCATCTACGCCGCGCCTGACTCCACGGTCACCTGGATGTACGGGCACAATGGCACTCAGACCAGCGTCGGCTCCTATATCGATAACGGCGCCACTTCCACGGTTCACGGATTTTCCCTGGTGGGAACAACCTTCACCGCGCTGAATTATCCCTCCGCCTCGAACACGTGGTTATTTGATGTCAATAAGACCGGCTCAGCGGTTGGCAGTTACAGTAGTGGCTCTTACGTGTATGGATTCCTGCTCGTTGACGACAAGTACACGAATGTGAGTTATCCCAAGGCAGTGTCCACATATCCGATTGGCTTGAGCGACAAAGGCTCGGTCGTCGGCACCTATTCGAGCGGCGAGATCAGCAACGGATTCCTCTGGCAGAACGGGAAGTACACGACTATCAACTATCCAAAGGCGCCCTTCGGAACTGCACTCGATGGAATTAACAATGACGGCGTGATCGTTGGCAATCGTCTGCTCGCCGAGTCGTCCGCTGGCTTTATCTACGAGAAGGGTGTTTTCGAAGACATTGTATACACTGGCGCCAAATTCACACTGGTCGGCGGCATCAACAACAACGGAGTCATCTCCGGCCAGATTTACCTGACCGAAACCAAATCGATCGGCTACACCGCAACCTGCAAGTAGCGGTCGAAAAAGGCCAGGGAAAGTGGATGGCAGGACCACGGTCGTGCCGTCAACTCGCTGAAGATGGATTCGCGCTTCAGCGCCTGCATGCGGCCCGATGAAGCAGCGAAAGAGGCATTCATCCTGACTCGCGTCCTTGACAGCCCGCGATTCCTCCCCAATCATTGACCACAGCCTCATGCTGCGACCATTCTTGGTTCTTTGGCTGCTGAACCTGTCAACACTCGTTGTCTGCTCGCAAGCCCCGTCCAACGAGACGGATGGTGCAGGCTCTGCATCCGCCTCAGCCCAACCCGTCGTGATTTTCACGCTCGATTTCCCGGAATCCGAACCGGCGCACTACGCCATTCACATTCCGTCTGCCGGCGAAGCCCATTACGAGTCCATCGGAAACACCGTCGACTCCGGTGTTCCAGACAGTTTCGATTTCGGCTTTACGATTTCAAACGAAACCCGCTCCCGAATTTTTGCGTTGGCCGCTAAGGCTGGATACTTCGAGACAGACGTCGATGCTCACCGCAAGAACATTGCGTTCACCGGCAAGAAGATTCTCCGCTACACCGACGCGAACCGCACTGCCGAGGCTGTATTCAACTACTCTTCCAACCCCGCTGTGCAGGAACTTACCACGCTCTTTCAAAATCTTTCCACCACCCTCGAGTTCGGACACCGTCTCGATTATGACCGTCGCTACCAGAAACTCGCGCTTAATGACGAACTCAAGCGCATGCAGGAAATGGGAGACAGCCGCATGCTTGCGGAGGTGAAGGCCATTCAGCCGATTCTGGAAAAGATTGTCGCCGATCAATCTGTCGTGAACGTGGCCCGCGCCCGTGCGCAACGCTTACTGAAGGACTCCGAGGGGCAGTAGTGTGTGGCGCGGACCTGCCCTGAGCTGAGCCGAAGGGGCTGCCGCCCGCGCAATATTTCGGCGTCAAAAGGGTGTGGGGCCTTTGAGTGCTCGCTTGATCGGAGGCTCCCAGGCCGATTTGCGGAATACCCTTACGTCACCACCATGCCCGCATACCCGACCACCCTTGCAAAATCGCCCGACACGTCGCCTGAGGTTGCATAGTCGATCAGTCTCGCCGAAGTCGCGCCCAGTTTCTTTGCAGCCGTAAGCATAATAATGGTCGGCCCGAATCCGCACATGCTGATTTTCTCCCGCATCACGACTTCGAACAGTCCGGCCGCGTCCAGCGCCAGCACCCGCTCGATCGCCTTGTGGTCCTTCACACGCGTGATGGCATCGGACTCATAGTGGTTCATATCGCTCGACGCGACAATTAGAACTTTGTCCGGCGACGCTGCGATCACATTCGCCAAAGCCTCGCCCAGCCCGCACAGGACGTCAAAATTGCTGGTTCCTACGGCAATCGGCACGATCTGTAGATTCTTCTGCCGCACTTGCAGAAAAGGCAGTTGCACTTCAATCGCATGTTCGGCCCGGTGCGCGGCGCTGTCTTCGTTAAGCAGGGGAAAGCTCTGCAGCAGTTGCGAAGCCACCGTTGTGCTGGCGGCGACGTCACCCAACGGAGTTCTCCACGCGGTCGCAGCCATGGTTGCCAGCCGAACGCCAAGACCTGTGTGATTGGGGCAAAGAATAATGCAGTGCTCGGGAATCTCGATGCGCGAGAATACCGCGCCCGCAACATGCCCCGAGTACACGTAGCCCGCATGCGGAACGACGCATCCGATTGCAGATACGCGTGTCGTTTCGCCCGGAGTGGCATCGTCCGGCGCAGTGTACTCGCGAATGTCGCGCAGCAATTCTTCGGCGCGGCCAGGATAAAACCTGCCGGCAACCGCGGGAGACCTAACCAATGAAGTCATGGTGAACCTGCTTGGGAAGCAAGAGCGCGAGCGCTACACCCGTGTAATAAACCGCAAAGCATAGATCGCAAAACACAGTCCGGAGAATACTGATTGCAAAACTTGATTTGCGAATTATGATTTACAAAATCTGATTTGCAAATTAACGGCCAGCGAACTGTCCGTCCGGTCCTGCCCGTCAACCGTTTCCGTCCCGCAGCGCCCGAAACAGCGCAGCCGTCCGTTCCAGCGGCAGCGCTTCTGCCCGAATCGTCGGCTTGACGCCGCTCTTCGCCAGCGCGGCCCGCAGCCTGCCCTCGTCGTACTGCGTTTTTAGATTGTTCCAGAGCGTTTTTCGTTTCTGTCCAAAACACAGTCTTAGAAATTGAATGAATTCGCTTTCGGAAACCCCAAGCGATTCCAGTTTCGGCTTCACCGTGATTCGCACCACGCTGGAGTGCACCTTCGGTGGCGGCGAAAACGCCCCCGGCGGAAGCGTGAAGAGATTTTCGATCCGCCCATACAGTTGCGCGGTCGCCGAAAGCAGGCCATAGTCGCGGCTTCCGGCCGATGCGGCCAGCCGGTCGGCCACTTCCTTCTGCACCATGATCACAATCGTCGAAAAATAACGATGATATTCAAACAGCCGCAGCAAAATGTCGGACGTAATGTAGTACGGCAGATTTCCGATCACCCGCGCCGGTTCGGGCAGAAAGTCCATCCCCGGGCGCAGCGTGCCCGGCTTCGGTCCGAACACGCTGTCGAGTTCAATTGTGAGGATATCGCCTTCGATGATCTCGACGTTCGGTTGCATGGAGAACTTCATCCGCAATTGCGCCGAGAACACGCGGTCCAGTTCCACCGCGATCAGCCGTTGCGCGCTTTGAGCGAGAATGTCTGTGATGGCGCCGCGCCCCGGTCCAATCTCCAGCACGGTGGCATGCGACACATCGCCCAGCGCCTCCACTATTCGCAGCGCGGCTGGCTCGCTCGCCAGGAAATGCTGCCCCATTTTCGGTTTGTTCGGAGATCTCCCGCTGGCTGCGGTCGCGTTCCCGCTGCTATTCGGCAGGTTGACTTTGGGCACGTTGATTCTGTTTCCTTCCGGCTTTAGACTGAATGAAGTTCTTCCCGCGCGTCTTCCTCATGTGCCGAGTCCAATGATGCTAAGACGAATCGAAGTGAATGCCGATCGCCCCGTGTGCGCTTCACTCGGTATTTGGGCCGCGCGGGAGACGGAATGCAAGAATCATCATAACGCGAGTGGGTCGCGGTCGCGCGCAGGGGCAGCCTGAGCGGGACGAGTTGAGCGGAAACGCTCCTGGAGCTTCTTAGTTATGCATATCGCTTTTGCCGCATCGGAGTGCGTCCCTTTCTCGAAAACTGGCGGCCTCGCCGATGTCGTCGGCGCGCTCCCGCGTGCTCTCGCCAGCCTCGGCCATCAGGTCAGCGTCTACGTCCCGCGTTACCGCCAAACCAAGCTGACCGATCCGCAGACCGTCGTGCGCAGCATCACTGTTCCCTTCGATGACAAATACCGCTTCTGCTCGGTCGTCACCGCCGGCGCGAGCGCTGGCGTCCGCTACTACTTCATCGATTATCCCGATTACTTCGACCGCGACGCAATCTACGGAACGCCCGCCGGCGACTATCCCGACAACGCGGAGCGCTACGCGCTGTTCTCGCGCGCTGTCATCGAGGCTTCAAAGATTCTCGGCGTTCCCAATGTCTTTCATTGTCACGATTGGCAAACGGCGCTCGTGCCTATCATGCTGCGCACTATTTACGCCGAAGACCCCGCTTTTCAGGACGTAGGAACAGTCTTCACCATTCACAACATGGGCTACCAGGGCCTTTTTCCGTCCGAGATCCTCCCCCTGCTCATGCTCCCCTGGGATTTGCTCACCATTTCAAAAATGGAGTTCTTCGGACAAGTCAATTTTCTGAAAGGCGCGCTGGTCTATTCCGACTTAGTCACTACCGTCAGCAAAAAATATAGCCACGAGATTCAGACCACCGAATATGGCTTCGGATTGGAAGGCGTGTTGCGCACCCGCGCCGCAACCGTTGCCGGCATTCTCAATGGCGTGGACTATGACGAGTGGAACCCGCAGACCGATAAGTTCATCGCCGCGAAGTTTTCGCCGCAGGATTTGACCGGCAAGCAGAAGTGCAAGCAGGATTTGCTGAATCAGTTTGGAGTTCAGCAGGCGGATAACAAGCCGGTAATTGGGATCGTGTCACGTTTCGTCGCGCAAAAAGGTTTCGACTTGATTGCGCAGATCATGGACCGGCTGGCCCTCGAAGACATGATCGTGGTCGCGCTCGGCACCGGCGACAAGCTGTTTGAAGACATGTTCCAGCGTCTCCACAAACAGTTTCCTAACAAGATCGCAGCCAAAATCGCGTTCGACAACACCATCGCTCACAAGATCGAAGCCGGGGCCGATATGTTCCTCATGCCTTCGCGCTACGAGCCCTGCGGTCTGAACCAAATCTACAGCCTGAAATACGGAACGGTGCCAATCGTACGCGCGACTGGCGGCCTCGACGACACCATCGAGCCCTGGGATGCGCGCACCGGCAAAGGAACTGGTTTCAAATTCACCGAATACACCGGCGAAGCGCTACTGGCGACCATCAAGCAAGCGTTGCTCGCCTATCGCGATCAGTCGTCCTGGCAAGCGCTAATGCGCAACGGCATGGCCCGTGATTTCTCCTGGGGCGCGTCAGCAAGAGAATACGGCAAGCTCTACGAGCGCGTGAGACAGATGCGAACCCACGAGACCGCCGCCGCAGCGAAAGAATTGAAGAAAGAAGTCGCGGGCTAGCCCGGCAAAATTAGTTTGTAATCAGATGCTCGGTGTCCCAGGTTCGAGCTCGTTTTTTGAGCGCTAACCTGGGCTTCAGCCCGTGTAGCATGCACGCAACTAGTGTTATCCCGTAGTATCAGCAGCAGCCCATCTTCACTTCGCCGGATGCCGTGAGCGGAGGACCGAAGGCCTCCTGCGGCACCGGAGCGCCGTGAAGCACGCGATACCATCTCCACGCGGCATTAAAGACCACCAGAATGACGCCAGCGATGAAGATAGTCATCAGAATCGAATCAAGGTAGCCCGCGAGCACAAAGCCCGGCTTAGTGGTTAGAGGCCAGAAGATATTCTCAATCGAGAGAACGCCCGCTGTAACTGTAGTTACACCAACGAAGCACATAGGAACAGCAGTAATCCATGCGTACTTCGCGTGTCCCATGTTGATCAAAAATGTGGTGCTCACCGATAGCGCGATGGTTGCCAGCAACTGGTTGCCGGTACCAAAAAGTGGCCAGATCGTCGAAATCGATCCCGTATAGATCATGTATCCCCAACCCAACACGACTATCGCGCTGGTGACTAGGTTGCCGGGCAGCCACACCGTGTTACCGAATGGCTTGTAGACTTTGCCCATCAATTCCTGAAGGACGTAGCGCGCGACACGAGTCCCCGCATCGACTGTGGTCAAAATGAAGAGTGCCTCGAACATGATGGCATAGTGATACCAATAGCCCATCAGGCGGTCCATCCCCGGAAGGCCGCGGAAAATCTGCGCCATGCCAATGGCGAGCGATACTGCGCCTCCGGTGCGTCCGGCTAACTTCTCGCCAACTTCGCGAGAAAACATGTCGAGGTTGACCGTGGCAAGCCCGAGTTTATGAAAGACCTCGGGCGTGGTGTTAATGGCGAAGTAGTCGCCGGGATGCATCGAACAAGCCGCAATCAGTGCGAGCACGCCTACAAGCGACTCGCAGATCATTGCGCCGTAGCCGATGACCCGCGCATCGGACTCGCGGTCGAGCATCTTTGGCGTTGTGCCGGAGGCGATGAGGGAATGGAAGCCGGAAATTGCGCCGCAGGCAATGGTGACGAAGAGGAACGGAAAGAGCTTTCCTTTGATGATGGGACCACCGCCGTCGACAAACGGCGTGAAGTTGGGGAACTTGATATCCGGATGAACCACGAACACGCCCGCGATCAAGACTGCGATCGTGCCCAGCTTAACGTAGGTGGAAAGGTAATCCCGAGGCTGAAGCAGCAACCAAACCGGCAGAGCGGAAGCGACGAGCCCGTAAATGGCCATCAGGATCGTGATCTGGTGGGGCGTAAAGGTCAACACACCGGCCGCGCCGGACAGCGCGAACCAGCGTCCCGCAATCACGCTGGCGATCAGCAACACAACACCAAAAATACTGGGACCCGTGATCGTGACCTGACCGGCGTGGCTTTTGAACATCCACAGGCCCATCACGATTGCGATGGGAATCGTCATGCCGATCGTGAACACGCCCCATGGACTATTCGACAGCGCATTGACGACCACGATTCCGAGGCCGGCGAGTGTCACGAGCAAAATGAACAGCACTGCGATCATCGCGACCAGACCGGCAAAGGGACTGATCTCGGTGCGGGCAATATCAGCGAGTGAGCGGCCGCGGTGGCGAAGAGACGCGACCAGCACGGTGAAATCCTGCACGGAGCCAGCCACGACCGCTCCAATCACCAGCCAGAGAAAGCCGGGAGCGAAGCCGAACTGGGCGGCCAGCGTGGGTCCAACGAGCGGGCCAGCGCCAGCGATGGCGGCGAAATGGTGACCGAAAAGAACCCACCGTGGCGAAGGAACATAGTTATGGCCGTCCTGGAAGGCGTGTGCGGGAGTGATGCGGCGGTCGTCGAGCGACAGAGCTTTGGCCGCGATAAATGCGCTGTAATAACGATAAGCCAGCGCGTAGACGCACAGCGCGCCGATGAGAACGGGCAACGTGTTCACGAGACCCTCCAGATGGCAGGGATCACAGAGACGGCGTGGAATCGCGCCTTATAAGGCGAACATATTAACACTCCATTCGATGCCCTGGTCGCCGGGGCTTTGACGGTGCCGCTCCTGGCACAATCGCTCCGGGTGCATGATAACCTGAAAGGTACGGGCTAAAACTCAATCGTCAGGCGACGGCTTTCGGCTGCCGCGGGCGCCAGTTTTTCTAAAATTCTTAGATGCCGGTGCGAATCGACAGAAATTGAATGAGGATGAGGCAATGAAAATTGGAGTGTTGACGGGCGGGGGGGACTGTCCGGGCCTAAACGCGGTGATTCGGGCGATCGTGCGCAAAGGTTCTTTTCACTATAGCGACGAGTTTGTGGGGTTTATGGAGGGCTGGCGCGGGCTGCTGGAAAACAAGACGATGGCGCTCGATCTCACTGCCGTAGGCGGAATTCTTCCCCGTGGCGGGACCATTCTGCGCACGTCGCGCACAAATCCAGCCAAGCACTCCGACGGGATCGAACGCTGCATGACCAGCCTGAAGGAGCACGGCTGCGACGCGCTGATCGCGATTGGAGGGGACGACACACTTTCGATCGCCCAAAAACTGTTTTTGAATGGCGTGAAGGTCGTGGGCGTGCCGAAAACGATCGACAACGATTTGGCCGGCACCGACTTCACCTTCGGATTCGACACGGCCGTGAACGCGGCGACCGATGCCATCGACCGTGTCCACACGACCGCCGAGGCGCACAACCGCGTAATCGTGGTGGAAGTCATGGGGCGGGACTCGGGATGGATCGCAGTCTACAGCGGGATCGGCGGCGGTGCGGATGTGATTCTGGTTCCTGAGATTCCGTTCGATATCGATCAGGTGGCGGAACTCATACGGCAACGGCACGCACGCGGACGTTATTTCAGCATTGTGGTCGCCGCCGAAGGCGCGAAGTTTGCCGGAGGCGTCGAGATGCACGACGGCGCGCCTGTGTTGCAGGATGTAGGTCGCGATGAATTTGGGCATCTGCGGCTAGGCGGAATCGGCTCGGTGCTGGCGCGCGAAATCGAAAAGCGCACCGGCTTTGAAACGCGCTCGGTGGTTTTGGGCCACATTCAACGCGGCGGATCTCCCAGCGCTTTCGACCGCGTGCTCGCCACACGCTACGGCCTCGGCGCGATTGACATGGTGCATCGCGGCGAATTCGGCCACATGGCGGCGCTGCGCGGAAACAAGATTATTTCCATTCCGCTGGCGGAAGCGATCTCGTCGAACCGGAAGGTGGACCAGGAAATTTTGGATGCCGCTACGGGCATACTGGATAGGCTCGAGGAGAAGACGGAGAAGCTCCCGTAGCCGGGGCGTCGATTCGGAGTTATCTTTACCGGGCTCTTGCTCGGCGAGCGAATGTGTCTGCCGCCACGTGAACTCGGCGAGTGCCGCTGTGTGAACGTTATCCCAGCAGCTTCAGGAATTGGGGCGACTGCTCGAATCCCGGAAACACCGTTTTCAAGTCCTTGTTACCCAGATAGCGCGACACTACTTCGCTCAGCACGAGACGGAAGTCGGTGGTGACGGCTAGATCGCGGCCTTCATATAACTGCGACTGATTAAGGCCCGGCCAGCGGCCGTACACTTTGCCGCCGTGCACTGGTCCTCCGAGAACGAACATCACGTTGGCGTGGCCGTGGTCGGTGCCGCGATTGCCGTTCTCGCGCGCGGTGCGCCCGAACTCCGACATGGTGACGACGACCGTGTCTTCGCCGAGATCGCCAAGATCGGTCCAGAACGCAGAAATAGATTGCGAGAAATCGCCGAGCACGTTGGCAATCTGACCCTGCGTACTGCCTTCGTTCACATGATGGTCCCAGCCTCCGATGTCGGCGAAAGCGACCTGCACACCCACGTTTGCTTTGATCAGCTGCGCGAGTTGCCGCAAGCTGTCGCCAAACCGTCCCTTGGGATAATTCGCTCCAGCGGACGGCGTGTACTTTCCGGGGTCTGCGCTTTTCAGCATCTTCACAGCGTCGAAAGTTTCCTGCCCGGTGCCGTGCAAAACCGTGTCCACCGAACTGGCGTACATGGCTTCGAATGTCGTCGCAATGGGCACGGCTTTGGGATTTTTTCCGCCCACTGAAAAATCGTCAAGGTTGTTGAGCGCCAGGGCAGGCTCTTTGC
Source organism: Terriglobales bacterium (assembly GCA_049698855.1). Classification (GTDB taxonomy): domain Bacteria; phylum Acidobacteriota; class Terriglobia; order Terriglobales; family Acidobacteriaceae; genus Acidiflorens. The sequence continues at coordinate 3,587 of JBAVYO010000215.1, read as the reverse complement.
CGGAAAGAATACGTGGAAGCGACGGTCCAAGCGCAATGGCGCGGAAAGCTGAAGGATCGGATGTGGCGAACGCAGGTTTGCCCGAAGACGATTGAGCGGGCAACGGCAGTTCGTGCAAGCAGCGGTTTAGCCAGCCATCCTCGGTGGCCTTGAGTCCGGGTGTGCCGGACTCCATGAAATCCTGCGCGTCAAAATGCGAACGCGAAGGATCGGGAGATCCCGCAGCGTGCACGATGGCAAGATGCTTTTGCTTCCAAAGCGGCGTGAACGACGACATGGCGGGATGCAATCCGAAAAAACCGTCAAGATCGAGCACGGATTTTTTCGGGATGTTGATAGTCGGGCGCATCGCATAATACGACGCTTCGCCGTGAGGCACAACGATGTTGAGACCGTCAGCCGCCCCGCGCTGAAAGATGACGACGAGCCGCTTGGGGCGCGCGCCGGAATCGATCGCACCGAAGGCAGCGCGCTTAAGAAAAGCGGGTAACGCGGTTGTGCCGACGACTGCCATGGCACCATTGCGAAGAAAAACTCGGCGAGTGATCGACATAAGGACCAGCCCTCAGCTTTCAGCCATCAGCTCTCAGCCATCGTGCCAGCTCTGTTTTGAGCTAAGGGCTGATGGCTGACAGCTGTTAGCTATCTTTTCTGAAACTCGGGCGAGCCTAAGATCAGGCCCCCGATCGCTCTCACATTTGGCGGACGCTGCGGATCGTCCAGCCGGCGCTGACTGATCTTGGGATCTTCCAGGCGCTGGCTGATAGTGTCGTGCGTCTGCTTGGAAACGTCGCCCCCGAGCAGTGAATCCTCCAGGCGCGCCAACACCTGCGGAGCATCCGCATTTCCCTGAACCCACTGCGCCGGGTCCACCGAAACTCCGCGCAGCTTTCCGCCAGTCAAGCCCAGGGCAAAATTCATACGGCCCAACAACGCCGACGAATTCACCCAGGTTGCCGCCTTCATCGAATAGCCCGTAGGCGGGACCATGCCATACAGCTGCATGCCCATATTGTTGAGCGTGCCGACCAGTTGACGCGCGTCATCCACCTGAGCGTCGGTCGCACGCACCGCCGAAACCACAAACTCGAACGGCGTTTTCACCTTCGCGCGATACGCTTCCGGCGACCAGAACTCTGGCGAGCGGAACATTGTCCGCAACACTTCCCGTATGTCGCCATCTTTTTTCAAATAAGTTTGCGTCATGCGATCGACCAGCGACGCTGGCGGATCGTCGGACACAAACCGCATTGCAAGTTTTTGCGAGATGAAGCGCGCCGTCTTCGGATTCCGCGCCAGCAGCCGCAGCACCTCCATGCCTTCCTTCTCGCCATTCGGCTTGATGCGATGTCCGAGCACGATCTTGTTGCCCGGTTCGTGCATGCGCGGCTCAAAGTGGAAGCCGCCTCCCTTGTTGGGCTGCTCGATGGTCCAGCCGGTGAATACCTTCGCTACTTCCGTGACGTCTTTCTGCGAATAGCCGCCATTCACGCTGAGCGTGTGCAACTCCATCAGCTCGCGGCCGTAGTTCTCGTTCAGGCCGCTTGCCTGCTTTTTGCCCTTGCCATTCGGCCGATATTGCGGCACCCGTAGACGACCGTGAGCGTCGCGCGCGTTCGCGGGAATGCCCAGAGCAACGTCCGAGTCCGGTCCCACGCTCAGCCAATTGTCCAGATAAAAAAGCATCGCCGGACTTTTTGCCGTAGCCACCAGCAAATCTTCAAACTTGCCGAGAACATGCGGACGAATCACGTCGCGCTCATAGCTCGTCAACAGGAAGCGATCCGCGCCTTTGTTGATAAACACATTGAAGTGATTGAACCAGAAGTCCGTCATCACCTCGTCCAACTGCCGCTGACTATAGATCGCGCGCAGCAGCTTGGCTTGCGTCAGTTCATCCACCACCACCTGCTCCGGATTATTCAGGGCACGCAGCGTTTCTTTCTCCTGGCCGTTCATGCCCCCGAGCAATTCGTCGGCCTTGCCTCCTTTGGCACGGTTGGAGATGGCGCGCTGTTCTTCTGGCGAGAGCTTAAGTATCTGACGGTATCGTTCGTCCGGCGGAAGGTCGAGTAATTCGAGCAGCTTAATGCTGGCGGCTTGCGTCTCTTCGCGACGCCGCTGGTAGGTGGCGTCGGCGAGCATGGCATTGTCCCCGTCAACCACGCCATTCACAGCAATTGCTTTCGCCGCCTCGGCCTTGCGATCCTGATTGTCTTCGTACCGTTGAACTTGAGCTTCGTAAACGGCGCGCCGCGTGGGATCGTGCGGCATCGCCATTTTGCCTTCTGCAACCTGCTTGATGATCTCGTTGTTGGGAAAGTTTTCGACGATCTCCCGAGTATTCATGCGCAGGCTGCGGAAGGGCGCGAGGTGCGCATCAAGAGCTGAGTCTTCGATTTTTTCAGGATGAAGTTGGAATTCGATCCACTTATCAACTCCCATCTGCGCGACTTGGTCAAAGTCGCCGGGACGAGGACCGAACGTCAGTCGATTGAGCGCATGAACGGCGCGCTTCCGCTCGTCCAAGGCAGCAGATTTTTCTTTCTTTTTCCCGAGCGCAAGCTGGGCCGCAGTCAATCCTGCCAAGAGAAGAGCGGCTGCCACAAGAGGACGTCGATGGAAATGCAGGGCCATGCAAGTTTGCCTCAAGCCGTGCCTTGTTGAAAGGTAAACCCCACCTATGCCAGGAAGTTGCTTGGTATGAATGCCGCTCTGAAGATTTTACGCCTTTAGTTGCGTCACATACGCGCTTCCGCTGTGCGCCTTGCGCGTGGTGTTCTCCACAAATTTGAGGAACTCACGCAAATGCTCTTTCTCCGAGAGCTCGGCTTCGGAGAACTTCACCCGCACACCGAAGGATGGTGCGCTGCGGGTAGCAATCCCGCTGATAATGATTCCCTTCACCCACAGTTTGCCACTCGAAACCCACAGTCCGATCTCAAGGGCTTTGCCGGTCGGCACTGCGCTGGCGGTTTCCACCATGCAGCCCCCGCGGCTCACGTTTGAAAGATTGCCCCAAATCGGCTCCTCAATGCCTTCCACATGAATCTCCACGGCCACATAGCACTTGATGCGGTGATGGATGCGCCGGTCCGAGCCAGGGACAGCGGGCGTGAACAAATCCGGTTCAAAGGGTGGAGTGACACTCACAGGTTCGGGCCCCGGAAGCGCCAACTCCTCGGGGCGAGGATCTTTTACCGGAGACGTCGCCGCGCTGGAGACAGTGCTTTCCGTCTTCGTCTTCCGTGTGCTATCCGCTTGTTCCTTGATCTTGCGCATCGCCTGAAGCAATGCAGCTTCCCGCTGCTCGGGAGAAACCTCCCGATAGGTCTGGAGCAGGGTTCCAAGATGGCTCACGAGGTCCGGGTCGGTGAGCAGGCGTGTCCAGTCCGATCCCTTCGGTGACGGCTTTGTGGCTTCGGTCATAAGAGGTATGGCTCTCCCAAACGAACGGAAGGCGATTACATCCGTCCCTAGATTGGACTTTGAGTGGGGTAGACGACAAGATGACCAAAGTCATCGCCGGAACTTGCTGGAGTTCGCGCCTACGATGCCCTCCGGCCTCCCTCATCGCTATTTTTTTC
>JBAVYO010000214.1:0-5813 GCA_049698855.1 Terriglobales bacterium | reverse complement strand
CAACAGCAAGAGCAACAGCAACAGCAACCCCTTCTACTAAGGGGAAAAGCAACGGCAAAACCCTTCTTGCCGAGGCCGCGCCCCTCTGTTGCCAAAAAACAGTTGACAGAGCCGTCGTGGTTATAGAGGGGATGACGCCGTGGTCGGGGCGGAGCGGAGGGCATGAAATCGACGAACCGGTGGATAGCGCGGCGCAACGCGTTTTGGAAGCGGTGAACCGGCGCTGGGAAAATGAATATCAGGCCAAGAAGGAGCGGATTGAAAATAGCGTAAAAATGGTCGTGGAGGTGCTGTGCCAGCATCCGCAGCCGGATTGGGAGAGGTTGAATTCTGCGTTGGTGTATGTGAACACTAGTCTGGGAATGGTGACGCAGAACATGGACAAGCATCTGGAGAGAGGGATGATGTGAGGGGTGCTGTAAAGATTTAACTTTCGGGCCTCGCTTAGGGCCGGTTCTTAGGGCAAAAAGGTGAGGACGGGGCAGCCCCTTACTGTGGACTTGCTGCTGCTCCATTCCTGGTCGGCACTCGGGGGATGCTGGGGAAATCCTAAAGGAATCCGCAGTCCTGGAATCCCACCCTTGCGCAAAAAACGCGCAAGGATGGGGCACCCGGCACCCGGCTAACTCCGGAGTTTGTTCAGCAAACCACTAGCGCCTGATCAGCCACATCAGCCAGCCTGCCACAAACACTCCTCCGACGAACATGGCGAAGCAGTAGAAGAAGTAATGGAACTGCTCTTTGGCCGTGTTTTTTTGCGTGATGCCGAAGACGATCGACGTGAACAGGGCGAAGACGACCGCGGCCGAGAAGTGGGATAGGGTGAAGGTCACGGCTTTTTTCCCAGGGCGATGTGGTGCGCGTCGGCGGCAGCGATGAAGTTCAGAAGGCCAGCAACGATCAGGAAAGTTTTGCCGTAATCCGCGGCCGCGTTGGCCGCCATCGCTGTGCCCCAGTCCATAATGCGGGCGAGGAAATAAAGCGCGCCCGCACCGACATCGCCAACGAAGCCGAGGACATCGAGAATATCTCCGCCATTGGGCTGATAGATGCGGCCATTCATGCCCAGGCCGATCAGGAACATTCCAAGCACCGAGACCAGCAGTAGCGCGCCGCGGACGTAGCGCTTGAGCAGGAAGTGGCCTCCGCCGGGGATGAGCCAGCCCACGATGGGCGCGACGACCGCCATGGTCGTGATCGGATACTCGGGCGCCGTTGCTTTTTCTGTCGTTACTTTAGCCATTCAGATTTCGCTTAGACGGGGCAAAGCCCCGTCTCTACATATCCCGTCTAACAGATTTCATTTCTATTTCAGGTGGTCACAATCTCTTGTTGAATTCTACCAGTGACTTCGGCGGTTGTGGCGCGAACCAGCACGTCGACTTCGAGGCGCACACCGAACTCGGGCAGATAGATGCCAGGTTCAATGGAGAAGCACGAGTTGGGCAAAATGCGGCGCTCGTCGTGAATTTCCAGGTCGTCCATATTGGCGCCGTTGGAGTGGACCTCTGTGGCGATGGAATGGCCGGTGCGGTGTATGAAGTAGTCGCCGTAACCGGCCTTTTTGATGTGGCCGCGCACAGCCTGATCGACCTGCCATCCGGCAATTGCCTTGCCGGCGGCGACGGCATCCTGCACGGTTTTGACGCCAATATCGCGCGCCCCGCGCACAATTTCGAAAATTTCCTGCTGGCGTGCGGTGGCAGACTTGCCGACGACGCCGACCCATGTGATGTCGTAATAGACCGCGCCGGGCTTGTTCTTTTTTGCCCACACATCGAGCAGAACAAAATCGCCCTCGCGAATGGGTACGGGATGAGCGGCACTGGGCTCGTAGTGCGGATTGCCGCTGTTGGCGTTGACGGCCACGATAGGGAAGTCGTCGGTGACAAGGTTTTCGCGGGCGAAGGCTTCCTTGAAGAAATTTTGAATGTCGTGTTCGGTAGTGCCGCCGTTGCGTACGCGGCGCCCGATTTCCTTAAAGGCTTCGGCGGTGATCGCGTCGATCGAGTCGCGGGCCTCGAAGTGAGTCTTGATCTGGTCGTCGGTCCAGGTGGCTTCGAACTGCGCGATGAGGTCGGCGGAGCTGACGATGTTTTTGCCGAGCCCGCGGATCAGGTCGGCGGTGCCGGCATCGACCATGGAAATTGTAAATACAATATTGTTGGGCGAGTATTGCATCGCGACGTCGCGGTGTGCGGCGAGCATCTGCTTGAGGCTCTCGAACAGTTCCTGCCATCCGGCGTATTGTCTCTTTGAGCCGGGAAGGGAATCGAGGTGCCTAGCTTCGATTTTGTGTACGAGCTTGGTTGGTTCGCCCTTCGCCGGGATGAGATAGTACCAGCGGCGCGTGACCATGAGGCTTTCAGGAAGGCCGAGGACGCGGTAGGCAATCGGATCGCGATGGTGATGGTCGTAGAAGAGCCAGGCGTCGATGTTGCGCTCGCGCAGAGCGTGCTGAATGGCAGAGATATCCATAGATAAGGGATTATTTTACACAACAAACGCCATCCGGCTTGCGGGATGCGTTTTGTTCTGGCCGGGCGCCCCGCTGATCGCGCACTTCGCGATAATTAGGGATTCCACTGCCGGCGTCATTCTAGCGCGATATTGCCATGCGCTCTGCTGCCACGAACAACGGCGTCACCCTCTTGCGGCGGCGCTGGGAGGCTTGCCACAGATCGTACTGCGTCTGCATGCCGATCCATAGTTCGGGAGTGGTGCCGAGGGCGTCCGCCAGCTTGAGCGCCATGTCCGCCGAAATCCCCGCGCTGCCATTCAAGACGCGTGACAAGGCGACCCGAGTCACCCCAAGGTGCTTGGCGGTGTCTGTAACCGACGTCGTCCCCAGATACTCACGTAGAACCCTTCCCGGATGTGGCGGATTGTGCATGCGCATACCTTCGCAAATCGCCAAGGGAGGGTGGCGTGAGAGGAATTGGGCGGACGAGGCGTCCGCCCCCATAACTTACAGCGAGCTCATATTCGACAAGAACTGACTGTTCGCCGTGGTCTTGCTGAGTTTGTCGATCAGCAACTCCATCGCTTCGACCGGACTCAGCGGGTTCAGCACCTTGCGCAGGACCCAGATGCGCTGCAAGTCTTCTTTCGGAATCAGCAGCTCTTCTTTGCGAGTGCCCGAGCGCTGAATGTCGATGGCCGGAAAAGTACGCTTATCGACCAGCTTGCGCTCGAGGATGATTTCGCTGTTGCCCGTGCCCTTGAATTCTTCGAAGATCACGTCGTCCATGCGCGAGCCGGTGTCGATCAGGGCCGTGGCAATAATCGTCAGCGAGCCGCCTTCTTCGATGTTGCGAGCCGATCCAAAGAAGCGCTTCGGACGCTGCAACGCATTCGAATCGACGCCGCCGGAGAGCACCTTGCCCGAGGGCGGAACGATGGTGTTATAGGCGCGCGCCAGGCGCGTAATCGAATCGAGCAGGATGACCACATCGCGCTTGTGCTCGACTAATCTCTTCGCTTTTTCAATCACCATTTCCGCGACTTGCACGTGGCGGGCGGCGGGCTCGTCGAAGGTAGAAGAAATAACCTCGCCCTTCACCGAGCGCTGCATGTCGGTAACTTCTTCGGGGCGCTCGTCGATGAGCAGCACCATCAGCACGACTTCCGGATGATTGGTGGTAATGGAATTCGCGACATTCTGTAGCAGCATCGTTTTGCCGGCTCGGGGCGGAGAAACGATGAGGCCGCGCTGGCCTTTGCCGAGCGGAGTCAGCAGGTCCATGACGCGGGCGCTGATGTTCTCGCGCACGGTTTCAAGCTTCAGGCGCTCCTGCGGATACAGCGGCGTCAGATTGTCGAACAGGATCTTGTTACGCGCTTCGTCGGGCGACTCAAAGTTCACCGCCTCGATCTTGACGAGCGCAAAATATTTCTCGCCCTCATGGGGAGGCCGCACCTGGCCGCTGATGGTGTCGCCGGTCTTCAGGTCGAACTTGCGGATTTGCGACGGCGAAACATAAATGTCATCCGGGCCCGGCAGATAGTTGTAATCGGGCGAGCGCAGGAAGCCGTAGCCGTCAGGGAGGATCTCCAACACACCTTCGGCGAAGATGTGTCCTTCTTTTTCACTTTGCGCCTGGAGGATCTTGAAGATGAGATCCTGTTTGCGGAGGCCGCTGGCGCCGGGAAGCTCCAAGGATCGGGCGATCTTGGTTAGCTCCGTAATATTCTTCTCTTTCAGTTCTGCGATGGTCATATTCACCTACGGTTGGATTTTTCGGGAGGGATTCTCTCGGGGAAGTCTTGCCGCCGTGTGGGCACACGGCGGAGCTGCTTAGGCAGCCCGCCGTTGTGCTTCGGCAAAGTTTTCTGGTTCGCTCAGGATGTCAGTACGTTCGGCATCGGCGATTTTGTCGAATACCTGGTTCATGGTCTCCTGAATACGGGTGTTCGGGCGATGGAATTTGCGAGTTGCCTTCGAGGCAAGCTGGCATAGCATATAACGGTTGCGCAAAGTATGAAGTGCTTCAAAAACGCGATCAGAACGCATATTCGGTATTTCTCCTAACTCTAGAGGTATCGGGACGCGACCCTTATTGGGCCGCGAATCCTATCGTTTCCAGGTACATGGTCGTCACACGACCAAGCCACAACACTCAGGCTGGGATGAGACAGGATTTACCAGATTACCCAAATAGATGCTCTGTCCGACCCGAAAGTTGCTCAATTCTTTGGAGTTACAACCGCGAGGGCAGAGGCGCTCCCGGGGGCCTAGACGGTCAATATCTTCCCTGAGAACGCCTAAGTATAACAAACCCCGGAGGCTGGTCAAGCACAATTTGCGCCCAGCCGGTTGACATTCCTTATGCCTGTTTTGAGCGGTATTTTGAGCTCGGCAGAGCGAGCCGGTTGAATGCCAGATTCAAGCCAAGTGCCGTACTTTGAGACCGATGCAGCCTACTTCAGCGCGCTGAGCCGGGTCGACAGGCGGGACTTGTAGCGGGAGCCCGTGTTCTGGTGCAGCACGCCCTTCTTGATCGCCTTGTCGAGCGTGGAGACGGTTTCACGGTAAACCTGGTCGGCGGCGGCCTTGTCGCCTTTTTCCAGGCTCTCGCGTATGTTCCGCAGAGCGGTGCGCAGTTGCGATGAGTTGGCTCGATTGCGGGTGGTTCGCTTCTCTGTCTGACGGGCGCGCTTCAGCGCCGAAAAATGGTTAGCCATGGAGCTTGATTACCTTCGCTTGTCCTGGATTCGCCAGGAGAATATTCCGGTGGGAACCGAAGTTTGTATTGTATGGGACCGGGTTGCGCGTGGTCAAATAGGGATGCAGGAATCTGCTGAACTTCTTCGGCGACGCGCTGTCGGACTGCGAGGTTCTCATCACCCGCCCTCCCGCATGAGCACGGCTAAGCGAACCGCAACGGTTCAAGTCTTCAATGAAGTGCACGGGCTGATCGTGGGTGCGGGGAAGAGCTTTTGCAAAAAGTCACAACCGCAGTGTGAGCGGCGTCCTTTGCAGAAGTTCCTTCCGGACGCACAGTAGTTCTCATGAGCCGGATTTATGGAACCCGTGGCTTTCTCTGGATCTTTTCCGCATTCTGTTTTGCATTCGCCGCACCGGCTGCGCCCGATTCCCTGCGCAATGCGGCCGACCGGTCGCAAATGCTCATCGGTGCAGCGGTCCGTCCAGCGCAGCTTTCCGAAGCCGCCTACGCTGCAACGCTGGTCCGCGAGTTCAACATGCTTGAGCCCGAAGACGCGTTGAAATGGGAGGTGCTGCGGCCCGATCCGCAGTCGTTCGACTTCGCTCAGGCCGATCAGGTTGTCGACTTTGCTGCCCGGCACAATAT
>JBAVYO010000213.1:0-10929 GCA_049698855.1 Terriglobales bacterium | reverse complement strand
GAATGAGTGCGTCTGGAGCGATGATTCGGGTTTGCGAGGAGCCAGTGAACTTTTGCCCGGCGATGCTTTGTGCGTCCGTCAGATCCACAACGTGCGAATAGCGATCCTGCTGGGCAGGCTTTGGTCGCCGGTCGGCAAACAGCAAAATAGCGAGTACGAGTGCGTACGCGATGATGAAACTGCGAATTCGCATGAAATCAGCTTGTTCTAAGACATGGAGCCAACTTGTATTGTCGTCCTCCCAGACGCCAAGTTCAATTCACGGCGGTCCATGACCCCTTGGTTTGGCGCCGCACCAAACTCATATTGAATTCGACGGCCAAACTTTCGTTTTTGGCTCAATTTTTCGTGCTGAAGATAGGGCGTAGAATAAAGTTAACCTTTCAGCAGTTTTCCAGGGACGCGCAGCAGTCGGTGCACGAATACAGCCGCGGCCGAGGTCTGACGGTGCAGTCTCGATGGGAGCAAGCTCGCTGAAACCGAGGGTTCATGTTCGGCCGCGAAGAAAAAGTTCCTTCCATCCGGCTCACTGCCGTCCAGTATCTGATCCTCTTCATATTCCTGCTTCTCGCCTATGGTTTGTGGCGCCTTCAGGTCATGCAAAGCGGCAAGTACTCCTTGCTGGCGGAGCAGAATCGCGTTCGCAACGTGCCGATTCTTGCGCCACGGGGAAAGATTCTCGATCGCGAAGGCCGAATCATTGTCGATAACTATCCTTCGTTTTCAGCGCTCCTGCTGCGCGATTCCACGCGCGATCTGAATGCCGATGCAGACATGATCGCCAAAGGCTTGCATCTGAATGCAGACGAGATACGGCAACGGGTTCGCCGCGCAGCATGGATGCCGCAGTACCAGCCCATTTTCTTAAAGGAAGACATCACGCCGGACGAACTCGCGTTCATCGAGTCGCATAAGAATGAACTCCCGGAACTCGACACGATCATGGCGCACCGGCGGCTTTATCCGCGCAATGGATTCATGGCGCACCTGATCGGCTATGTGGGCGAGGTCACCGAGGACATGCTCAACCAGCCGCAGTTCGAGCTTTACAATCCGGGCGATGTGGTCGGCGTCAGTGGCGTTGAAAAAGAGTACAACAGCGTGCTGATGGGCAAGAATGGTTTTCGCCGCGCGATTGTGAACAGCCACGGGCGTGAGATGGGGCGGCTGGATGAAACTCCAGCGGAGCCGGGCAAGCAGCTCAAGCTGACCGTCGATCTCGATCTGCAGATTGCGGCGGAACAGGCTCTGGCCGGCAGGAATGGCGCAATCGTTGCCATGAACCCAAGAACCGGCGAAATTCTGGCCATGGTGAGCCGGCCGACATTCGACCCCAACGATTTTGCCGTCAAGATTTCGAAAGACGAGTGGAACAAGCTGGTCACGGATGAGAATCACCCGCTGCTGAACAAGGCGATTCAGGCACAACTGGCGCCAGGTTCAACATTCAAAATCATCATGGCGATGGCGGGCCTGCAGGAGGGAATTGCGCAAACCCTGCACGTGAATTGCGCAGGCGGAGCTTCGTTCTACGGGCGCTACTTCAAGTGCTGGGTGGTAGCGGAGCACCGCGTGCATGGCGGCGTCGATATTTCGAAAGCGATTTACCAGTCATGCGACGTGTTCTTTTACACGCTAGCGGAGAAGCTCGGGATTGAGCGCATCGCCAAGTGGGCGACCGCGCTTGGGCTGGGACAGAAAACTGGAATCGATTTGCCGCAGGAAGTCACTGGCGTGATGCCATCGGAAGGATGGAAGATCAAAAACTTCAAGCAGAAATGGTACGCGGGCGAGACGATTTCTGTTGGCATTGGGCAGGGAGCGGTCGCGGCGACTCCAATTCAGATGGCACGTGCGATCGGCGGTATTGCGAGTGGTGGCCTGCTGGTGCGCCCGCATGTGATCAATCCGACCGATTTGCCTCCGAATGTGATTCCGGCATCGAATGTGCCGGCGGAAACGCGGCTGCCGCTTGATCCCGAGAACTGGCAGATCATTACCGACGCGATGGCCGCAGTCGTGAACCCCGGAGGGACGGCGCCGAGTGCGCATTTGCTGGGCATCGATTTCGCCGGTAAAACCGGCAGCGCGCAAACTATCAGCAACGCACTCAAAGCCAGGTTGGGTGCGGCTGGGAAGAAAGACTTCAAGGATAACGGCTGGTTTGTCGGCGTGGAGCCGCGCAAAAATCCGGAGATCGTGGTGTGCACTTTGCTGGAAGAGGGCGAACACGGCTACCTGGCTGCCCGCACAGCGGCGCAGGTGATTAAGGCATACGTCGAGAAAGAGCGGCGTCAGCCGACGAAGGTTGCTGGACAGGCCAATGGAAAGATCGACGTTGGCGCGGTATGGAGCGAGCCTGCGATGGAAGTTGGCGGCTCTGATCACTTGCAGGCTGGGCGTTTCCTTATTGATGTCACTCGGAAGCGCGCCCCGCTCGCGACTGCTGCTCCTGGGATGCATTGAGAGCGTGATCGTGCGGTTCTCCTGCGGAATAGAATCGTTCGATCTGGTTGTGCCCGCAATGAAATAAAAGAGTTCAACTTCAACGTGGCCGACAATACTCTAACCCTATCCAACCGGTGACCTTGGTAATCGCGGCCGCCGCGTAGCGCTTTGCTGCCTCTCTGTCCGAAACCTAAAATGAAAACGGGTTTCTCTGTCTCCGACGCAGTCCATGCCTGACAATCCCAATCGTTCCGATATCGCGCGCCGCACCGAGAAGGCGGAAAAGCTGCTGCAAAAAGGCAAAGCACCGGACGCGCTAGCCGAGTATCTGCAGATTCTCGAAATCAATCCGCACAACGACAGTGTGCGTCAGATTGCCGCTGATTTATGCATCTCGGTGAACAAAACGCCGCAGGCCGTACAGTTGCTGGGCGAGCTGTTCGAAAGGCAAGTGGCTGCTGGAGATGCGACGCGCGCAAGTCTGACTTACAAAAAACTAACGCGCTATGCCGCCCCGACCTGGGAACAAAAAGTCCGCTTTGGGCGGGTGCTGGAAACCTCCAATAAGAAACTGGCAATCGCAACCTATGAAAGCGCCCTTGAAGATCTGGAACGGCAGGAAAAGAAGGAAGAGGAACTTCTTGTTCTGCGGCGGATTGTAAGTCTGGATCCTTCACAAGCGAACATCTTGCGCGTAGCCGAACACTCGGCAACGTTGGGTCAGCATGCGCTGGCATCGCAGTATTTTCTGCAATTAGCTGCTCAAGGGGGGACTTCGGGTGGAAGCGGCGGAAAATATTTCGAGCGCGCCCATAGCGAGAACCCGAAAGACCCTAAAGTCGTCCTGGCCTACGGCAAGAGCCTGCTGACGCGCGGCGACGCCGCAGCTGCTGTCTCTATTTTCGAGCCATTCGTGAAGTCGGGCGGTGAGCCCGGGGAACTGCTCGAGCCTTATTCACAGGCCATGGTTGCCGCAGGCCGCTATCTCGATGCCGAGCCCATGATCTGGCAGATGTTCGAGCAGAATCCTGCCCGCATTTCCCAAGTAGTGGGTTTAATCGGCAAAATGATCGATTCCGGCCTGGATACTGAGTCCGTGACGCTCGCGCGAAAGCTGGAAGTGTTCCAGCGCAGGCGTGGCGAACGGCGATCGTTCATCAGCACCATGCAGGATCTTCTGGCATCGCGGCGGCCGTCGACTCAGATGCTGGAGTTTCTGGCCGAACTCTTCAACGCCTCCAACCGCGAGTCGGACTACGCGGATGCACTCATCAAACTGTTCGATCTCCACATTGCGAAGCAGGACTTCCAGAAAGCCGGGGAGTGCCTGGACCGCGCGGCCGAAGTGGATCCCTATGAACCTGGCCATCAAAAGCGGCTGGATGCCCTGCAAGGCAAGATCGACGCCCAGCGCTTCAATATGATCGCCTCCCGCATTTCTTCACTGGAAAAGAAAGTGGAACAGACCGTCAAGGCCGAGGAACCCGTGCTGGGTGCCGCCACCCTGCAAGACCTGATGCTGCAGGCGGAAATCCTGGTCCAATACGGCATGCGCGTGAAGGCCATCGAGCGATTGCACCGGATTCGGGAATTGTTTCCGGGCGAAGAAGAACGCAATCTGGATTTGCAGCGTCTTTATATTTCTACCGGGATCGAACGGCAACATGTGAACCCGCCATCCGCGCCGGTTCCGCCTCCAGTGAGCGCAAGCCCCGCCTTGCCGGCGCTTCCACCGTCCGCTCCCACAACTGATTCCTCCGACGTCAGCAGTCTGGCGCGGGTCGCCGAAATCGCGCGCAAGCTCTACAACCAGGGCAACGCGCAGGGAGTTCTGAAAACCGCGGCCCGCGAAATCGGGGAGGCATGGCACAGCACGCGTTGCATTGCGGCTTTGCGCAAGCCCGGACTGACCGTTACAAGTGTGCAGGAGCATCAGGGCGAGGCGCTATTGCCTGTAGGTCCCGGTGCAATGGTAAGCCTGGTCACCACGTTGCAGGATCTTGCAGTGGCGCGCGGGTCGGTTGCCATTCGTGAGGCTGCTCATGCTCCCGAGTTGATTGAGGTGCATAAAGCAGTCGAACAATTGCAAATCGAATCCTTGCTGGCTCTTCCGCTTACCGACGGCACCGAGCAAATCGGCGTGCTGGTCCTCGCACAGAATGCCAGCCGTGTTTGGCAGCCGTCGGAGGTTCTGGTGATCCGCAGCCTGTGCGACCACATTGTCATCGCGCTCAACAACGCGGGGCTGCGGCGCCTTGTCAAGAATCTTTCCGTGACCGAAGAAAAGTCCGGATTGCTGAAGCGCGCCTCCTACGTAGATTTCCTGCAGGCCGAGACTCAACGCGGGCTACAGCAGGGAACCGCCGTCACCGTTTTGCTCATGCATTTCGGGCACCGCACTCTGGCCAAGGAAATAAGCGAGGCGGAAGTAAATCGGATGATGGATCAGGTCGGCCAGTTGTTGTCGTCGAACATCCGCACCAGCGATCTTGCCTTCCGTTATGAGGAAACTACGGCCGCGCTTGTGCTCGGCGACACCGCGGAAAAAGACGCGCAGCACGCAGTCGAAAAACTGCGCCGCCTGCTCGCCGAAGTACGCCTACCCGGACAAACCCAGCCGGTGGAGCTTTGCGCCGCCATTGCGCAGACTGTCATGCGTCAGGATTTCGATCCGGTCGATATCGTGACCGAAGTGATCAACCGTGCCGACCAGGCTCTGGAACTGGCGATTATGCAGGGCCCGGGAACGGTCGTCTGCCAGCCTCCGCAGTTTGCGTCGGCTGCGGTGGCGTAAAACCAACACCAGAACCAAGACCTACCGCAGAGACGCAGAGGACGCCGAGAAATATAGTTCTTAATTTCGAAGCTCGGGAGAAGGAACTTGAAGCGGATCCATTTTGCGCTGCTCGTGATCGGACTCGCGTGGCTTACTGTCTTCCTGTGCGTCATCGGATCGGGTGTCATCCTCAGGGAGACACGTCTCGGGGTTGTTGCCCGGTTTCTGGACAAGCTTCCGCTGGCGATTGGCACAAGCATTTTCGCCCTCCTGTACTACATTTTCCTATTTGGCTGGATAATTCTCATTGGTGCTGCTTTGGAGCCTCTAATGAGGAGACCAAACGGAAACTGATCACTGCAATGAAGCGCGAGTTGTGGTGACCTTTCCATCTCTGCTGTTAAACTCACAAGTTGGTTTTTGGCCAGCATCTCTTACATATTGAATGGGGCTTATGTTGAAACCTGGAGATATTGCAATCGTCAGCGGCGCGCGCACGCCCTTTGGGCGCTATTGCGGAAAGATCAAAGATTATACGGCGCAGGAACTGGGCGCGGTGGCGGCGATGGCCGCGATTGCACGTGCGGGCAATGACGGCGCGGGCGTCGATCCCAAGGAAATCGACCATGTCGTGTTCGGCAACGCGCAACAGACCACAGGCGACGCGCTCTACGGGGCGCGGCACGTGGGATTGCGGGCGGGCGTGCCGATTGAAACTCCCGCGTTGACCGTGAACCGGCTATGCGGCTCGGGGATGCAGGCCATCGTCTCGGCGGCGCAAATGATTCAGACCGACGACGCCAAGATCGTGCTGGCAGGCGGCATGGAGGCGATGTCGCAGGCGCCGTTTTCCATCCGCGGGCGTGACGGGTTCACGCTCGTGCCCGGCGGCAAGCTGGAAGACTCGCTCATGGTCGCGCTGCTCGATTCCTATTGCGGCATGCAGATGGCGAGCACTGCCGAGCTGTACGCCGAGCAGCAGGGAATCACGCGTGTGGCGCAGGATGAGCTGGCGCTGCGCTCGCAGCAGAAGGCTGATGAAGCATACAAGGCGGGACGCATTCAGGAAGAGCTGACGCCGGTGCCGCTGCGCAACTCGAAGGGCGAAGCGACCGGCGAACAATTGACCGAAGACGATCACAGGCGTCCGCAGACGACGATGGAAGGATTGGCCAAACTGCGCGCGTCATTCGGCAAGAACGGAACGGTCACCGCGGGCAACGCCAGCGGCATCGTTGATGGCGGCGCGGCGGTAATTGTGATGTCGCTGGAAGAGGTGCAGAAGCGCAATCTCAAGCCCTTGGGACGGATTGTGAATTGGGGCATTGCGGGAGTCGATCCGCGGATCATGGGGAGCGGTCCGGTTCCCGCGACGAAAGCGGCGCTACAGCGTGCTGGGATGACATTGGATTCCATCGACCTGATCGAAGTGAACGAAGCCTTTGCGGCGCAGTATCTCGCAGTTGAAAAAGAGTTGGGTCTTGATCGCGAAAAAGTGAACGTCAACGGCGGAGCCATCGCGCTAGGCCATCCGCTGGGCGCGACCGGAACGCGGCTGGTGATTACGCTGCTGTATGAGCTGCGTCGGCGGAAGAAGAAGTATGGCTTGGCAACGGCGTGCATCGGCGGCGGGCAGGGGATTGCTATGGTGGTGGAGAGCTTTCAGTAGGCTCGAAGAGAACATCCACCACGGAGACACAGAGACACGGAGAAGACCGTCATTTCTCTCGTCATGGAAACGGTAATCTACATGCCGCTGCTTGGCGAAGGCACAGACTGCTGGCGTCCGGTGCGTGGGGTGCAGCTTGCGGAGGACATTTTCGAGGTCGTCGACCAGATCGGCGAGAGCGAGAGTTGGGCCTTTGCGCCCCATTCGCGGGTGCGATGCAGAGAGCACGTCTTTACCGACGGAAGGTCAGGTCTGGTCGTGTACGCATATGCGGTTGAGGGCGATCCACACTATCAGCTTCTAAAGAGCCACGAACGAGAGGTTTTTCGAGTCTCATTTGCAAATGGCGAGGAGGCTCTTATCAGGGTCTTGCACGTAGACGGTCAATATGAAGATTTTGTGTACGACTTACTTTCAACCAATGCCAGGGACGGACACCATCGACCACGAAAGGATGCGGCATATGTCGCACAATTTGCTAATTTGGTTTCCGCGCGGCTGGAGAAATGAGTTCCTCTGTGCCTCCGTGGCGAAATGATTTTTGAATCCGTGCTTATCCGCGTTGATCCGCGGGAAGGAATTTTATGGAAATCAAAGAAGTTGGCGTTCTAGGTTGTGGCTTGATGGGGTCCGGCATTGCGCAGGTTGCGGCGATGGCTGGGTTTGACGTTACTGTGCTCGAAGTCGAGCAGAAGTATCTCGACAAGGGCTTTGCCGGGATTGAGAAGTCGCTCGGGAAGTTTGCCGAGCGGCCGGTGGACAAGGGTGGGATCACGGCGGCGCAGAAGGATGCGGCTCGGGCGCGCCTCAAGGGCACGACTAAGAAAGAAGATCTGGCCGATTGCGACATCGTCATCGAAGCCATCATCGAAAACGTGCCGCAGAAGCGCGAGATGTATCAGTCGCTCGACGGCATCGTGAAGCGCGATGCTATTTTTGCCACGAACACTTCGTCCATCTCTGTAACCGAACTGATGGCGGCAACCAAGCGGCCGGAGCGCTTTATCGGCCTGCACTTTTTTAATCCGGTGCCGCTGATGAAGCTCGTCGAAGTTGTGCGCACGATAGCAACCGCGCCCGACGTGTACGACGCGGCGTATGAGTTCGCGAAAAAGCTGGGCAAGGTTCCAGTGCGCACGTCGGACAAAACTGGATTCATCGTAAACCGTCTGCTGGTGCCGTATCTGCTGGATGCGATCCGCGCATATGAAGAAGGTGTGGGCTCGATCGAAGACATCGACAACGCCATGAAGCTCGGCTGCGGATATCCGATGGGGCCGTTCACGCTGCTGGATTTCGTCGGGCTCGACACGACTTACTACATCACGCACGTGATGTACGACGAGTTCAAGGAGCGCCGTTTCGCGTCGCCGCCGCTGCTGAAGCGTATGGTGATGGCAGGCTGGTACGGGCGGAAGTCGGGCAAAGGTTTTTATGATTATGCGAACCCAGAGAAGCCTGTAGCGAATAAGCTATAAAGATGTTTCTGCTTTACACGTGAGACTCCTTTTATGACTTACGAAAACATTCTCCTCGAAAAGAAGAACGCAATCGCTTACGTCACCGTCAACCGACCCAAGGTGCTCAACGCGCTCAACATGACCACCATGGAGGAACTGCGGGCGGCGTTTCATGACATTAAGAATGATGACGGCATCCGCGTCGCCATTCTCACTGGCTCGGGCGAAAAAGCGTTTGTCGCCGGAGCCGACATCAGTGAGCTGGCTACGCAGGATGCCGTGACCGGCAAGAAATATGGCCATCGCGGGCAGTCGGTGCTCAACTTGATCGAGAACCTGGGCAAGCCTGTTATTGCCTGCATCAACGGATTCGCCCTCGGTGGCGGATGCGAACTCGCTCTCGCCTGCACGATGCGTTTGGCAAGCGAGAACGCCAAACTCGGCCAGCCTGAAGTGAAGCTGGGCATTATTCCGGGCTATGGCGGAACACAGCGCTTGCCGCGTCTGGTGGGCAAAGGGCTTGCCATGCAGATGGTGCTTGCGGGCGAGATGATTACCGCGCAGGAAGCGCATCGCATTGGCTTGGTGAATGAGGTGACCGCGCCGGCCGATCTGATTCCGCGCGCGGAGGCGATTGCGGCGAAGATCATTGCGAATGCTCCGCTGGCCGTGCAGTATGCGATGGAGGCGGTCAACAAGGGTATGGAGATGACGCTGGCCGAGGGACTGTTCCTCGAAGCGTCGCTGTTTGGCGTCTGTTGCGCCACCGAAGACAAGAAAGAAGGAACAGCGGCATTTTTGGAAAAGCGGGCGGCAGCGTTCAAGGGAAGGTGAGAGGTCAGAGGTAAGATTGCAGAAGTGAAAACTCCTCTTTCGCGGAGGGACGTGAATTTTCACGGATGAAAGGCTCGTTCACCGCAGAGACACAGAGTCCCGGAGAAGAACTACGAAAGAAAAATTGAAAATTGAGCATCCTCTTGATCCTGCGGTTTCCGCCATCGAAGGTGGCCTTAGCGCTTCAGGAAAGCGGTTTGCGATTGTGGTTTCGCGGTTTAATGCTTTCATTACCGAGCGCCTTTTCCTGAGCGCTTACGATGGACTGCTGCGGTCGGGCGCAAAGAAGAAAGACATCGCGCTGGTCCGCGTGCCAGGTGCGTTCGAGATTCCGCTTGCGGCGCGGACTTTGGCCGAGACCGGCAAATACGACGCGATCATCTGCATCGGCTGTCTGCTTCGTGGCGATACAGCTCATTACGACGTCATCGCCAATGAGTGCACTCGCGGCATTGGGCAGTCAGCGCAGGAGACGGGCGTTCCGCATGCGTTTGGCGTGCTTACTTGCGACACGCTCGAACAAGCCATTGACCGCGCCGGCCTGAAGATGGGCAACAAGGGAGCGGAAGCGGCTATGGCTGCGGTCGAGATGGCGAATCTGAAAACAGCCGTTGGCTCTCGGCTCTCAGCAGTCAGGGATAAAGGTCTCGGGTCTCAGGTGTCAGGTGTCAGGAAAACCAGTCCAACTGCTCGTTAGCGGGGCTCCGCGTCGGGCTGCGAGCTTGCTCGGTTGCGGCGCACCAGGCCGGTGATCGAAAGAATAGCGCCGGCGGGCAGACAGAACAGAGCAGCCAGTGCAGAGATTAATGTTGCGGGACTGCTCGGACCGCAAGGGCCCCATGAACTGGAAGTAACTAGCACGCCTAAAGCCGAAAGAATGCCGACACCGAGGGTTACCAATCCGATCTGCAGAATTCGGTCCACGAGAAGATGATAGTACGGATCATCCCGCTTAACGATATCCTTTCCTCCTCCTGTAAACTGTTGTCGGTTTCAGTTTCACAGGTTTTTACTGAGAACTGGCAACCGAGAACTGAGAACCGACTTTGGGCACTCGACGAAAATCACGCGAACTGGTTTTGCAGATGCTGTTTCAGGCCGACATGGGCAAGCAGTCGCCGGATGTCGTTCGCGAAACATTCTGGGCAACGCGCGCCGATATCGAAGACGAAGTGCGCGGCTTTGCCGAAGATCTATTTCGCGTGGCAAACGACAAGTCGGAAGAAATCGACGCGCTGATCGCCAAACACACGCGGCACTGGAAAATGGACCGCATGGCGGCCGTCGACCGCAATGTGCTGCGCGGGGCAGTGGCGGAATTCCTTGGATATCCCGAGACGCCGCGGCCGATCGTGATCAACGAAGCGCTCGAAATTGCCAGGAGATTTTCCACACCTGAGTCGGTGCAGTTCATCAACGGAGTGCTCGACAGCGTTGGGAAAGAACTCGCACCGTAGAATCTGCCGCAAATTCCCATTTTGGATCGTTTTGTCGTCTACTTTGTGATTCAGGGGTACCCCCCTCCCCCCCGGTCTATTGGAATCAAGACTTTGGCCATGAAATTTTTCAAAGTCTTGATTTGACATGGCTTAGAGGCAAAGTCCTGAGCGCGTTGGAGATAGGTCTCAGGTCTCAGGTCTCAGGTCTCAGGTCTCAGGTCTCAGGTCTCAGGTCTCAGGTCTCAGGTCTCAGGTCTCAGGTCTCAGGTCTCAGGTCTCAGGTCTCAGGTCTCAGGTCTCAGG
>JBAVYO010000212.1:0-15890 GCA_049698855.1 Terriglobales bacterium | reverse complement strand
AGTTGGGCGTGAGCCGTAGCTATCGGTGATCGTCATTATAATAGCGGCAAAACTGGGCTGAGGAACGGCTGATTTACTGTGGCGAACGTTACGGGCGGGATACGGCTTTGGACGAGCTGGCAGCGCGGGCGCTGCCCAAGGCAGATTCCTCGGTGCGTTCGGAATGACAAAAATCCCTTATCCTTGAATTCTGCCCGACAGCTGGGCTGCTACGTAGAAGACGGTTGCCAGAGCCAGAGCGACTCCAAAGGGGATTTTTGTGGATTGCGGGTTGTCGAGAGAAACTTCGGCGCCCGGCGTGCGCAGGCTAAAGAGGGACGCCAGCAGGCGGACGATGTTCAGGAGCGTCGCTTTGAGTCTGCCTTTCCAGATTACCAGGGCGAGCGCCATGACTCCTGCGACGAGGATCGAGGCGATGAGCACGGCGCAGAGCGGACGCGGGCCGAGGCAGGCTCCCAGGGAGCCTGCTAACTTCCAGTCTCCCGCACCCAGGCTGCGCACCAGCACGAAAGGCAACAGCAGCGCTAGGCCTAATCCCATTCCCATCAAGGCGGTTTTGAGCCCCGGCCATCGACAGAAAATTATGTTGGCAGCGACGCCAGCGGCCGCGCCGGAGACTGTCAGCCAGTTGGGGATCTTGCGGGAACGCCAGTCAAGAACGCCTGCACAGATGGCGATCAGCGCGGCGAGGATCGAAGGGATGAACGTCGGCGGGATTGGGTACATGCTGCATGTAATTTAGGGGTTTGTGGGCGCGGACTCAAGAGAAGAGTGAAATGCGACAGCGACGCGTGGTGCTACCTATAAGTGGTTCGAGGGGAACGCCAAGCACCTCAGCGGCTGCAAGCCGCCGCGGAAGTGCAGTGCTTATCGCAGCGCCACCCAAAAGTCAGGAACCGCCGCCCCGCCATAAGTCTCTTCAGACTGCCTAGCGGCGGACCGGGTTGGGTGAGTTGCGCTCGGCGATAAACTTACGAGCGTTGTCGGCGAGGGCGCGTGCCTGCGGTATGAGTTCGAGCGCTTTGATCACCTGAGGATCGGTTTCCGCGCGCACCTTCAGGCCTTCTTCCTGGCCGAACGCGTCGACAAAGATCTCGCTCTTGATGCTGGAGCGAAGCCAATCATTGTTCGCGATCAGGTCGGCTTCCGTGTAGGCGACTTTCTCCGAGTCGAGGAACTTGCGGAAATCCTGAAGGATGGCGTCGTCAACTTCGAAACTCTGGGCGATCTTGTGCGAATTCGCGTAGTTCTTACCGAAGTTGAACAACGCATAGTGCTGGAGCAGGCTGTCCTGAAATTTGTTGCTCTTGTAGGGAGGCAGCTTGACGTCAGGCGTGATGCCGCCGCCGCCGTAAACGGTGCGGCCGCCGTCGGTGAGTTTCACCTCTTTATTTGCCGTGTTGTCTTCGCCTTCGCGGTTGTAATAGTAGTCGTAGAGCGAAAGGTTGTTGTAGTCGCGCTGAATGAGGCGTCCACTGGGCGTGTAGTATCTGGCGGTGGTGAGCGCGAGTCCAGTATTTTCGGCCAGCGGATAAACGGTCTGCACCAGGCCCTTACCGAAGGTTGTTTCGCCAACGATCAGGCCGCGGTCGTGATCCTGAATCGCGCCGGAGACGATCTCGGCGGCGGACGCGGTGCCGCGGTCAACCAGAACGACCAGAGGATAATCCTTGCCACCGTTGCCGCGCGGCGCGGTGTATCGCTTTTCCGGAGAAGACCGGCCGTGGTGGGAGACAATCAACTGACCCTTCTTGAGGAACTTGTCGGCCACGCCGACACCTTCGCTGAGCAGACCACCGGGATTCTGGCGGAGATCGAGGACCAACCCCTTAATGTCGCCCATCTCGTCGAGAGCTTCGGAAACTTCGTGCTCAGTCGTTTCCTGAAAGCCTGAGATGTGCATGTAGCCAATGCCGCGGTTCTTGTCGATCACAAAGTGGAGATCGACGCTGTAGCGCGGAATCTCATCGCGTACAACGCTGAATTCAATCGGGTGATCGGAACCTTCGCGCAACATCGTGATGCGGACGGTGGTTCCTCTAGGCCCTTTGAGCAGATCGGCGACGTCGGAAGTGCTCATGTTGTCGGTGGGTTTGCCATCGATGGCGGCGATGATGTCGCCGGGGCGGATGCCGGCGCGATAGGCGGGCGTGCCCACAAACGGCGCAATGACGATGACCTTATTGTTGCGGGGACCGACAGTCATGCCTACGCCGTAATACTTGCCGCGCTGCTCCTCGCGAAGGGCGGAGTAGGACTTGGGATCGAAGAAATTGGAGTGCGGATCGAGCTGGTGCAACATGCTCGGAATGGCGCCGTTGTAGATCGCCTTATCGGGATTGACGGGATCGGCGTAGTTCTGCTCGATGGTCTCGTAGACCTGAGTGAACTGCTTGAGGCTCTCGCGGACATCGGAATCGGAGTTCGGCTGTGCGCCGGGGTTGATCTTTTGCGCGAAGAGCATTCCCAGCAGCCCGAATAGCGCGAGCACAAAGACTACAAAGAAGAGAGAGCGACGAGAACTACGTGCCATGATCCGGAATCCTTGAGGCGGCATGGAAGGAGCTGAACCCACCCCTGATGAGCGCAGTATAGCATTGCGCCTATCGAGATTGGATGCGAAAGAACAGCGGAAGTTACTTCGGATGGGCTGGTATTTGCGGGATGGCAGGGATCTCATCCGGGGCGGTGGTTGCGAGGCGGGAGGCCTGATATGGCGGGAGTTCGGGAAGTGGAGGGCGGGGCGCCTGCCGAACAGCCGACGAGTTGCCGGCGCTACACGGGCTATGCCTTGTGCTGGCGCTGCCAGCCCTAATAAGTCAGCCTCGCGTCAGTCTGGCGATTATATCTCCATGTAGGGGATAGCGATGCCGCAAGTCCTCGCGTCGGGCGAGTTCGAAATCCTCAAAGTCGAAGCCGGGGGCTACGGTGCAGCCGACGAGTGCGAAGCGGACTGGTGCCTCTTCCGGCGCTAGCTCTGAGGCGAACCAGCGTCCTGCTCGCACCACTGCCTGCAAGACTTCTCCGGCGTCCGGGTCGCTGCCGAGCCGGATCGCGGAATAGCCCCCATTGGCTTCGATTACGTGGATCAGCAGCGGCTTTCCCAGGTAGAAATGCCAAAGCTCATCGGAGCGCAAGCGGTGAAACGCCGAGAAATTGGGTTCGTCGAGCAGGAAATAAATTGCGGTTGAAGCAGCGCGTTCGCCCCCGAACTCGGGAGGTAAAGCGTGTTTTGCCAGCAACAGGCTGGAGCGATAGGTCTGGCGGTAATAGCCGCCCTCGGGATGCGGCGTCAGGTCCAGCTTTTGAATCCAGTAGGCTGCGTCGTTTGGCATCTCGTTTGGAATGAAGAGCGGCCCGGCGCCCAGCCGTTCGCGTGGCCGCTAGGCGATCGGGCTCTGGCCGAAAATAACTCAGAACTGCCGGGTGACGCCTTCTTCTAGCACGACGACCTTATCTTTCACTCCAGCGGCGCGGGCTTCTTTGTCGAGCAACAGCAGCGGCTCTTCGATCGGCTCGTGCGACAGGCGAAAAGTGCCGTAGTGCATCGGGATCATCCAGCGGGACTTGAGGTCGAGAAATGCCTGCATGGCATCGGCCGGACTGGTATGGACATTGCGAAATTGCGGAGGATCGTAAGCTCCGATGGGGAGCAGGGCAACTTCAGGCGACAGCCGT
This sequence comes from Terriglobales bacterium, assembly GCA_049698855.1. Lineage (GTDB taxonomy): Bacteria > Acidobacteriota > Terriglobia > Terriglobales > Acidobacteriaceae > Acidiflorens. The sequence continues at coordinate 12,212 of JBAVYO010000212.1, read as the reverse complement.
CGGCCAATTTCACTGAAGCCATTGAAATAAGCGGTGTCGCCGGCGTGATAGACAGAATGATCGCCAGAGCGCAACACGAATCCGCCGTAGCCGCGATGAGAATCTTTCAAGATGCGCGCTCCCCAGTGACGCGAGGGAACGTGAGTGACTTCGAGCGAGCCTTGTTTATGAGAGTTCCACCACTCGAGCTCAATAATCTCTTTGAATCCGAGATCGGAAACCAGGTCAAAAACGTGGTGCGGCACAATCAGCGTGGGCGCAACGCCCGTCTGGCGGCGCGTTTGGCGCGCAATCGTACGCAGGGACTGGCGGTGAAGATGATCGAAATGAGCATGCGTCACCAGCACCACGTCCATGGGAGGCAGATCGCGCAGGTGGAGGCCCGGACGGCGCAGGCGTTTCAGGATAAACAGCCAGCGCGCAAAATTGGGATCGACAACGACGTTCATGCCGCCGATCTGGAGGAAGAAACTGGAATGACCAATGAAAGTCACGCCCAGGTGTCCGTTCGCAACCAGTTGTGGCTTATGGGTTTGACCACTGCGAGGAGTGACCGCGGAATGCCGTATCAGGCGGGTGAACTGGCCTGCTCGCTTGCGCAGCGCCCGATTTTTCAACGAAGACTTTAACATCGCTTACAAGGGCCCGATCGTCTGGGAGCACAAATAACACTGCTCGGTTTATTTTGATGCTGTGATCGCTCCGGTGGACACATTGCTTTTTTGCGACGGATACCGGCAGCACCCGGAGAGTTGTCAGATTTCCCTTTAATCGGACTAATCCTAGTGTATGCCAAGGCGCGTTTATCTTGACCGTTACTTTGGTCGTCATATCTAATCCCAATCAGACGAGGTTGGCGCGGCAAATTCAATTTGGAGAGAAAGTCGATGCGCGTTGCATTTTTAGGATTGGGAATCATGGGGCGGTCGATGGCCGCCAACCTGGTAAAAGCTGGACACGAAGTTGCGGTTTGGAACCGCTCGTCTGGCAAGGACGTTGAGGGAGCGCGTAGCGCAGCTTCTCCGGCAGATGCGGCGAAAGGAGCCGAGGTGCTTTGGATGTGCGTCTCGGACACAAAAGCGGTAGAGAGTGTTTTGTTTGGCGAGAACGGTGCGGACGCCGCGCTGGCGCAGGGCATGATCATTGCAGACTCGAGCACGATTTCTCCTTCGGCGACCGAGCGCTTCGCCGCCCGCGTGAAGGCGCGCGGAGTGGATTATGTGGATGCTCCCGTCACCGGCTCGAAAATTGCCGCCGAAAATGGCAGCCTGATTTTCATGGCGGGCGGTGACGAGGCTGTCTTGGCGCGCATTCAGCCGCTGTTTGAAGCGATGGGCAAGCAAGTCTTTCACATGGGTGCTACCGGCAAAGGGCAGGCGACCAAGCTGGTGATGAACCTGCAAATTGCACTCATCTTTGAAGGCTTCGCCGAGGCGCTGACACTGGCGACGAAGCTGGGCGTGGAAGTTGAGAGATTGCTGCCGCTGGTGCAGGCTTCAATGGTGCGGTCGGGCGTGGTGGATTACAAAGCTCCATTCATTATGAGGCGCGACTTCTCGCCCAATTTTCCGCTGCGGCTCATGTTGAAGGATATTCGTCTGGCGCTCGCAGCGGCGAAGGAGTCGCGTGTGCGTCTGCCGGGACTTGAGGCCGTCGAAGAAGTGTACGACGTGGCGGCCGAAGAAGGGCACAGCGATCTGGATTACGCAGCAACGCTAACGCTGCTGGAGAAGTGGGCGGGGGTGGAGGTGAAGAGCGCCGCGCGAGCTTCGTAGCGGTTTACCAACGCCGCAGTCTGCCGAGCTTCTCTTGGCTTTCAACGATGTTCGCATTTATTGGCTGTGACACGCTTCTTTGACAGATAGGTAATTATCGCGTCAGAACAAGGCTTGAAGTTCCTAAAGCGGCGATGTTTTTCTCTTTCGCCGCATTGGTCGGACGTTACCCCGAATCGACGCAATTCAGTCACATGAGACCTCAGAACATTCCATCAGATTGCTGTCGAGTCGATCAATGAGAAAGCACTTTTTTATTGAGCACTTTTTTGCCGTGGGAGTGTATCTAAAGTGACTTCTGTTACATAGGGGGAGGAAACGCGTGTTCCATGTTCATTGTTATCCGCATGAACTGCAGCCATCCAGGTTTCGGGGCGACTACTGAGAGGGTGGCTCCATCGAATTATTCCGAGGGTGATACTAGCCGACTCACCGTCTCTCAGTAGCAGGGATCGCGCCGCCTTGCCATCCTTCCGTAGATAGCACTGCCGCAATAATGGATCAGGATTCGGCGATTTTTTCGGAAGTTTTAGAATTCTCGTTCGGGCTTCCCAAACTGTCGGCTCTCCGCTGTGGTGGATTTCAATGGCGGCGCTTTTTCCGCCCTGTGCTACTACGCGCAATGAGGGTGGGTACCTCCAACGACGAAACTTGATCCAACTCCAAGTTGCGATTTGAATCAAAGTCGTGAGGATCGCTAACGTTCCGATGAACACGGCGATCGGAAGCCAATAATCTGTCGGACCTATCGTATGCGGTATGAGCTGCCGTGACTTCCATGCGGCCAGAGCGGCCAAAGCAATTTCCCAAAGCCAGTACGCGGTGTGTATCGATTCGATCCGATGCCATAGTTTTCGCCACCAATGGGGTTTCTCTTCCATCGCGTACACTCCCGCCATCCGCAACTTATGCGACGTCGTTTACAAAATCCTATTTCTCTTACGTTTCTAAAGCGGGCTTGCGAGACGCTATGTTGCCCACTCCGTTCCAAAATCGAAGAGAAAAATCAAATTTCCGGAGTCGCGGCTGCTGCACCGAAACGAATGCGCGCTGCGCGGACAGGAGTGTCCGCGCCACACAATCTACTGACTACTTTTTTCCGAACGCGCGGCAGTAGTTCACCAGATTCCAGAGATCGTCTTCCGCCTTGGCGCGCGCTCCCTCGGGGGGCATGTCGCCTTTGCCCTTCTGAATGATGTAGAACCATTCTCCATCGGACGACTTCTTCTGCACATCGGCGTTGGTGAGATCGGGCACGTTCTTCATGTCCATGTCGTTCGTGCCATCGCCATTTTCGCTGTGGCACATGGCGCAATCGATTTTGTATGTCTTCTTGGCTTTGGCCAGCGACTCGGGCGTGGGCTTGACGGGATTCGCTTTCTGAGCGGCCTCGGGTGGAGTTTTATTTTCGGGTGCGGGCTGAGTTTGCGCTCCTACCATGCAAACGAGAAGAAGCAAGCCTGCGGCGAGTGGCACAATTCCTGAACACGACTTTCTAGACACGGCGACCTCCGACGTGGGGAGTACGCTTCAGAATACAGCCCGATTCTACGACTGCGAAGCCTGCGCGGGAAGCTCATGCATCACCCGCCTGCGTACGGGGAATCACGGTCGATACGGCTGATGCGGGATACCAAGCGGATTCGGCGCTCTGATTTGGACGGAGGCTAGGCCCGACCCCCACACCATCTCCACCCCGCATCTGTCTGCGTTGTACGCCCTTATCCCAAGCGGGCAGAGCCGAGATTACGCAGGTAACCCCTTCTCCCATCGACTCTTACAGAAGTATTACAAACAGTTGCCCGCACTCTTGCTATTGTCCTAATCGGGCGTGAGGAAATGCGTGTCATCGCAAATGACGCTACCTTTACGACGCTCACATTCAAGAATTTAAAGCGTGGCCTGATCCGATTGGCCTGATCGCCGCGCTGAAATGCCAGCCTTAACAAGGCCATTTGCGAGAAAAATTCTCGTGGGGAGAGACTGAGGATGAAGACCAATCACACATTCGATGAATCGGGCAACGCGGGCAAGCTGAGCAAAAATGGCTCGCAGCGCGACGGCTTTAACTGGGGCACGGCGACCGCCATGATTCTGTTTCATGTCGGCGCGATTGCGGCGCTGTTTTTCTTCACGTGGCCGGCATTCTTTGTCGCGTGCTTCCTGTGGTGGATTTCCGGCAGTCTTGGCATCGGCATGAGCTATCACCGGCTGCTGACGCATCGCGGATATAAGACTCCGAAGTGGGTGGAATATTTTCTGACCTGGTGTGCCACGCTCGCGCTCGAGGGCGGGCCAATCTTCTGGGTGGCAACGCATCGCATTCATCATCAGTTTTCGGATGTCGAGGGCGATCCGCATTCCCCGATTGACGGCAAATGGTGGTCGCACATGGGATGGATTCTCTCCGGCCGCTCGATGCATCACGATGCCACGACGTTAGCCCGCTACGTACCCGACCTCACCAAAGATAAAGTCCACGTCTGGCTGAGCAAGTATCACTGGACGAGCAATGTAATCGTCGGCGTGATTCTTTATGCGATTGGCGGGCTGCCGTGGCTGCTGTGGGGAGTGTTTGCGCGCGTTGTGGTAGGACTGCACGCGACCTGGGCAGTGAACTCTGTGACGCATCTGTGGGGATCGCGCCGCTTCGCCACCAAAGACATGTCGACCAACAATTTTCTGGTCGCAATGTTCACATTTGGCGAAGGCTGGCACAACAATCATCATGCGCATCCCGTCTCGGCGAAGCACGGCATGAGGTGGTATGAAGTCGATATGAATTGGTACGGCATCTGGCTGCTCAAGAAGATGGGCTTGGCGCGGCATGTCTACAAAGTGACACTGAATAATTTGCCGCCGAAGCCGGAGTTGGTTTGCGATTTGCAGGCGGCGGGAATGGTAGCCTCACCAGCAGCGGGGAATGATTAAAGAAGAACAGCTCTCAGCTGTTAGCTTTCAGTAAAGGCTCTTGGACTCAGCCGTTTCGGCTAGTCTTAGAGCTTTTTCTTTTAGTCGCAAACATCTTCCAGCAAAATGAATCTTGAGTTCCACAGGGCCATACGCTATCCTTGGGCCAATCGATCCAGACTCCGCGTCTGGAGCCAATTCAGCTAGCCCCGTTTCACAGGGAGAAGTAAATGACTCTCAATTCGATTTCCCGCTATTCGGCAATCCTGTTGTTCCTCGCGGCCGTGACCTGCAGTTGTTGGGCTCAGAGTTGGGACGTGGCTGCCGCCTTTGAGGATGGGTGGACCACTAAGAGCAATCCGTACGGCATGTGGTCGTATGGTTATTCCTCGGGCTTCACGGCTCCCGTCACACTCTATGATCGAGCCGAGCAGAATGGCGTGAATGGGCCAAACGCACAGTTCTGGTTTTCATCGGCGGTTGACCTGGCCAACTCCCCGTCAGTGGAGTTCAATAACGGACCCGCCTATAACGAAGGCAATACCCATTTATTGCCAAATGAGTTCGCTCTTGTGACCGGGGATGGTGGGCAATATTCCGATGTTGTCTTCACCGCGCCTATCGATGGCAAGTACTCCTTGGAGGGCTGCTTTCGTGGCGATCAGGACGGTAACAGTACCGTGATCGGTGTCGTGGCGAATGGAAAAGTTCTTTTCCATTCCAGCATCACTTCCAAAGGGCAAGTTGTGCCGTTCCAGCGGACAGCAGTATTGAAAGCCGGAAGCCCGGTTGTGTTTTCGGTGGGGTCTGGACCTGCTTCTGGCGGCGGACTGCAAAATACCGGCCTCGCGGTTGGGTTTCGCCTGGTCCAGTAGTAGGGGCCTGATCAAAATGTGGCGCGGACCTGCCCTGAGCGAAGGGGCCTCGCATGCGACCTGCCTCCCTGATGAAGCGTCCCTACTTCCGGCTCTAGCTTCGATTTTCTCGGCGTCCTCTGCGTCTCGGCGGTGAAATCGCTACAATCTCCCTGTGCGAATCTCCAGCCGGCGCAAAGCGATTGCGTTCTTCCTCACGTTTGGTGTGTGCCTGGCGGCGGTAGCCTTTGCTGTCGGCAGCGGCTGGATCATCCTGAACTGGCGCGAAGGGATCAAGGTCTTTCTCGGGATTATTTTCTTTGGCGCGATTATTACCGGGCTTGTCCTCAACACAATTTTTCTGGTGCGCGAGATTCGGCGCAACGAACAGCACGACAGCTTTATCAATGCGGTCACGCATGAACTGAAAACGCCGATCGCGTCCATCCGCCTGTATCTCGAAACCCTGCAACGCCGTGAAGTGGATGAAGCCAAACGCCGCGAATTCTATCAGCTGATGCTGGTGGATACCGAGCGGCTGATGGGCACCGTGGAACAGGTGCTGAAGGCAGGCGCAGTGGCGCAGAAAAAAGCGTCGGGGCAGCGTATTCCGCTCGACTTCAGTTCGGTGGTGCGCGAGTGCGTGGAATTGGCGCGAACCCGGCATCATTTGCTGCCGGAACAACTTGAGTACAAGCAGTCGGTTGCGCCAATTGGAACCGCTGGCGTCCTCGGCGATCCCGATGAACTGCACACGGCTGTCACCAACCTGCTCGATAATGCGGTGAAATATTCTCCCGATGGTGTACAGATTGCGGTCGAGTTAGCCGCGCCGAATCCACAAAACCTGGTCCTGCGTGTGCGCGATCGCGGGGTGGGCATTCCGCAGAATGAGTTGAAGCGGATTTTTAAGCGCTTTTATCGCGTGCGGCAGCGTGGGCGTTTGCGGGTAAAAGGAACCGGGTTGGGATTGTTCATTGTGCGCGCGATTGCACGGAACCACGGCGGGCGCGTGTTTGCCGAGAGCGACGGAGCAGGGAAGGGAACGACCGTGACTTTGGAATTGCCGCGGAGAGTGGCATGAGCCGTGTGCTGATCGTCGAGGACGAGGCCCATCTGGCGCAGGGTTTGCGCTTCAACTTGCAGGCGGAAGGGCACGATGTGGAGGTTGCGGGCGATGGGGAAGACGCGCTCCTGCGGCTGGTTGACCGCTCGGAACACTTCGATGCCGTGGTTCTGGATGTGATGCTGCCGGGGAAGAGCGGCTTCGAGGTGGCGTCGCTGCTGCGCGAAAAAAAGAACTACGTGCCGGTTCTGATGCTGACCGCACGCGGGCGTCCGGAGGACGTTTTACAGGGATTCGCATCTGGCGCCGACGACTACTTGCCGAAACCGTTTGAGCTGGCGATTTTGATCGCGCGGCTGGAGGGTCTATTGCGGCGCAGTGCCTGGATGAGGCAAAGCGTCGCGACGGATGCGGATGGAACGAGACCAAATGCGGGCGATGGCACCGAAGTCAGCCCCCAAGGAACGGGCGCGAACCCTTCGACAAGCTCAGGGCAAGCTGTGGGGCATGCTGGGTCGCGCGCTGAGTCATCACGCACTGAGTCATCAGAAGATGCGTTTCGGTTTGCCGGCAAGTCCATCGACTTCGCAGAACTTGAACTCCGCAGCCTGGGCAATACCATTCACTTGACCGTGATGGAAGCGGAGCTGCTGCGCTATCTGGTGAAAAGCGGTGGGCGCGTGGTTTCGCGCAAGGCGCTGCTCGAAGACGTTTGGGGACTGCACGAAGACACCGACACTCGCGCGATCGACAATTTCGTTGTGCGGCTGCGGCGGTATATCGAGGAAGATCCAGCGCGCCCCAAGCATCTGCAAACGGTGCGCGGAGTTGGCTACAGATTTGTGGCCGAGCCCGAGTAGGATGGTCGGCGGTCGTCAGTCGCTAGTCGACCGGGTCTGTGCCTCGCCGCCGTGGATTCCGAACGACTAACGACCAACGACGGATCAGTGCTGCTTCGCCGACGAACTCGCGGCCAGCTCACGGAACAAGCCAAACAATGCGCCCGCCGACTTCTGGTCGCTAAGGCTGTCCAGTGCAACGGTGGCGGCGAAGTGCGGCGCGGTGGGATGGAAACGAACGCTGACGAAATCCTTGTCGCGGCAACTGGCGAGCGCGTTGACCACGGGAGTCAGTTCGGCTGGCCAAGGTTCTTGCGTGGTAAGAACGACCGGCCCCGGGCGCACGATCATCCAGGTTCGATCCTCTTTCTTCTTCGTGCCGGTGTGGCCGGACCAGCGATGACGGACGATATCGAGATGAAAGCCCGGCGGGAAGCCCATGTCGGCTTCAAAAGTGAGCGTCTCGTGCTCCTGCCGGAACCGGCTTAGCGCCCACTTGAATGGCACCGGCCTGGGCAACAAACAGATTGTGACTGAAGCGTCGTCAAACCAGCGGCTGGCAAGATGAAGGGTTGCTTTAAGTCTTGAGCTGCTGGCCTGCCACTCCACGTCGCTGAGCCGTCCCCGGCCCAGGCAGGCCGATTGGAGCCACTCCAGCACGCTCTCCGCGCGGCGTCGGTTGTAGCGCACAAACCAGCTGTACCAGAGCAGGGCAAACATGGCCGCCACGCCAACGTCAATAAGAACCCAACGCCCCACGTTCTGTGCCTCTGGAGAAAATCCTACGTCTGGCGGATGTGGATGCGCAAGGGGCGGAGGGAGAAAAAAATCAGAGCGGCGAACTGCCGCGCTGGGAGGTAGGATGCCCACGGCTAGGGGAAGTCAAGAGGAGGCGACCGGCGTCATCTGCCAGGCCCCCGAGGCTCGGGCCAAACCGGCACGGGCTCGGGCGATCTGGCGTTACTGACTTGGAGCTAACGTGATCTGGCGGCGGAAGAGCACACGATCCGATGAGTTGTTGTTATTGAGACGCACGTAGTAGAGGTAGGGATGGTCGCCTAGGACGGAGAAATTCAGATCGGTCGCATTCGGATCGATCAAGGAAAAGTACGCGTAGAGCCAGTTTCCCGCGGGATCTTCGGCGAGAAGGTCTTTAACCGTGACCACCAAGGTGGGCTTGGTCCAATTCACCATGTCGGTTGAGGTGGTGAGATACATCCCCGGCGGGCCGAGTTCGTTATCCCAATAATCCCAAAGAGTGGCGACGACTACGGTTTGGTCCGCGCTGATCTGATAGAGATTGATCGCGTTGACGAATCCCATGTACTGCACGGGCGTGAATACGTGCTGCTCGGGACGTGGGACCGGGCCAGGATAAGGATCGACGAACGAGAGGTCGAAAGCGGAGCCGTTCCATCCCAGCCATGACGACGGATCGAATACCTTCTGCGTGCGAAGGGGCGCGCCGCCGCTGGTGATGCAACGATGCGGGCCGGTTGTGCCGGAACAGTTGGGAGGCCAACTCCAGGAGGTAGCGACAGCGTAATACCAGCCGCCCAATTCGATCACGTTGGTGTCGACGCTATAGCCCACGGGGCCGCGGTCGATTTCGTATTTGTAAGGAACTCCCGCGAGGAAATTTCCCGGCACTTTGGGTGTAAAGAAGTGGTATCCGCCGTCTGTCGACTGATGATACGTGTCGGAATCGTATTCGCACGCGCTGTACTGGTTGTTGCCCTTGACATGGCACTCGCCGGGGATCGCCCAGCCGTGGTATTCGGTGTGTCCGAGCGCGGCAATAGTTTTGCCGTCGAACGTGTAAAAGGAATCGAGCCAGACCTGGTCGTTGAAGTCGGCGGGATTAGTCTCATTCGCCGAGACGAATGCGGCGTCGCAACTGTGCTGGACGGATTCGAGTGTCGCGCCGAGGCTCTGATACAGAACCGTACTTGCGGTTGAAAAATGGATGGTTCCTGTGTAATCGCGAAAGGCGCGCGCCATGGCGTCGGGCACATCGTTCGGACTACAGGAATCCCTAGGCGATAGGAAAATGGCGGTGCGCGGGCCGTCGAGTGATCCCTTGACTCCAGGAGTACTGGCGGCAGGGTTATCGGTGTGCCGCGGCATTTGTGCCGTGGAAGCCGCCACGAGGGCGAAAGCGCACAGGATTGGGAGGAAGCGTCGCGACATGGAACCCCACCTTAAATCAGGACATTGAAATCAGGACGACGATATCGGGACGTTGAAATCACGACGTTGGATCGGACCGCCCGGATCTGATCCTAGCTGCAATGAACCCCAGCCGTACCAAACCCTTAGATGTGCGATTCCACTCGCACGATCTTGGCATTATTTTCGCGGAATATGGGCGGCGATCAGTCCATCACATTCCCGCTACAATGGCGGCGTGCCGTTTGAGATCAGAAAATTTGAAAAAAGCGATTTCGAGACGCTCTGGCGGATCGATCAGGCGTGCTTCGATCCGCAGTTGGCGTACTCGCGTCCGGAATTGGCGTTTTACATGCGCCGGCCTTCGGCGTTCACGCTGGTGGCGGAAGATGGGAAGAGTAAGTCGGAAAGTGGCAGCGAAGCGGATCGGGCTAATTCCAAAATAGCCGTTAGAGCCGCCGGTTCGGAGCCGAATGGAACGAGGATTCTGGGTTTTATCGTGGCGGATAAGAAGCGGGAAATCGGTCACATTATCACCATCGACGTGATCGAAGAGGCGCGGCGGTTGGGGGTTGGTTCGGCGTTGCTGGGCGCGGCGGAGGATCGGCTAAAAGGGAACGGAGCGGTAATGGTTGACCTGGAGACGGCGGTGAACAACGAGGCGGCCATCCGGTTTTACAAGCAAAAAGGATATTTCGTGGAGAAGACAGTTCGCGGGTACTATTCGAACCAGTTGGATGCGCTGGTGATGCGGAAAGCGCTGGCGGAGAGCCGTGCAGGAATTTAATCATGAAGATTGCGATTCAAGGCGAGCTGGGTTCCTTCAGCCATGAGGCTGTGGAGAGGTTGGTACGCCGGGCGACGATCATGCCGTGTGCGCGTTCGCTCGAAGTGTTCGATCGCGTGAAGCGTGGCTCCGTGGATGGAGCCGTGATCCCAATTGAGAATTCGCTCGCGGGATCGGTGGCCGAACACTTTGATCTGTTGTTGAGCCGCGAGGTGCACATCGTCCACGAGTTTCGGCTGCGCATTGTGCACAACTTGATCGCGTTGCCGGGGACGAAGTTGGCGGAGGTGCGGCGCGTGTTCTCGCATCCGGTTGCACTGGCGCAGTGTCAGGATTTGTTTGCAAAAAATGTGCGGTTGAAGCCGGAGCCCTTTTACGACACGGCTGGCAGCGTGAAGCATGTGATGGAGGAACGCCTGACCGATGCCGGGGCCATTGCCAGCCGCCGCGCCGCGCTGGTCTACGGCGGGCGCATTCTGAAGGCGGGGATCGAAGACGACAAAAAGAACTTCACACGCTTCTTTCTGATTCGTCGCGGAAAGGCGCGGGCGACGCCGAATGCCAACAAGACTTCGCTAGCCTTCAGCCTGCGAAACATCCCTGGAGCGCTGTTCAAGGCGCTGAGCGTGTTTGCGCTGCGCGACATCAGCCTCAGCAAGATCGAGTCGCGGCCCATGCGCGGCCGTCCGTGGGAGTATGTGTTTTTTGTGGATCTGTTGCGCGGCGACGATGCGGCGTTACGCAACGCCTTGCGCCATCTGGGCGAAGTGGCGGAACTGGTGAAGGTGCTGGGGATTTATCGAGGGGCGTGACGCGGATTCACCGCGAAATCGCCTTGTTACTTCCACACGTCCACATAATCGGTGCTGGCGGCATCCGCCTGGGCAAACGGCAGGGGCTCACCCACGTTCTTCGTCACAGTCGCTTGTGAGGCGCTGCACAGCGCCGGTCGCGACGCGGGCGTAGCTTGGAAATAGAGTCAAAATCGGGAGGTAACATGCGTTTAGTCAAGTCTGTACTGGCGGTCGGTATCTGCACGTTTCTGCTCGGGGCTTTTGCTCTCGCGGGGCGCAACCAGATGGGGATCGCCGATGTTTACAAAGTCAATTTTGCGGAGAAAGTTCGCGTCGCGGATACGCTGCTGCCTTCGGGCGACTATGAGATCCGGCACGTGATGGAAGGCGCCGACCACATCATGGTATTCCGGCAGCTCGGCGTGAGAAAGCCCGTGGAAGTACGGGCGAAATGTACACTGGTTCCGCTGCCAGAAAAGGCAGCCGACAGCCAGAAAATCTACGAGATGAACGCTGCCAACGAGCGCGTGCTGCACGAGCTGATTTTCAAAGGCGACCTGGCAAAACACGTCTTCTAACGGCCGCCTGGATGTGACGAACCGCCCTTTCGCAGTTGGGCAGTTCCCGGTTCGCTGATGGCTTAAGGACGCAATAGGAGAGGTTCTTGGCCTTCGGGACTTCCCCTTCTTTTTGATAGGGTTCGAACGTGGGGGATTACCGGCGTGGGGCCGTGGTCGATTCTTGTCTTGCAATGCCATGAAAAAGGTCTAGAATTCAACGGCCTAGAGGGCTTGCATCTTTTCCGATGTCAGGTTCATCAAAGGTTGAGTGAAGTCCACTCAAGGAAGGTCATGAGCGATACAAATACTTCAATATCTTATGAAACGTCGGGACGTTCGCTCCCGATATTGCCGGTACGCGATACCGTGCTATTTCCCCATGCGGTGCTGCCCCTGACGGTGGGGCGCGAGAGTTCAGTGCAGTTGATCAACTCGCTGGGTGACGACAAAACCATTGT
>JBAVYO010000211.1:0-2921 GCA_049698855.1 Terriglobales bacterium | reverse complement strand
TCCATGCTCGGCGATGACCGCTTCAAGAGAGCCCTTCTTGCCCAGAGCAGTCGCGTATTCCGAGCGGATGGAGTCGAGATGCTTTTTGGTGTCGCGCTCTTCGTTGCGCTTATTCTCCAAAACCAGGAGCACCGTACACAGTTGAGACTGGGCAATTTGGATATCAACGGGCTGGGCATTTCAACTTTTCATTTAACGTTGGGCAGTCTTTCTGATGAAGCACGGGTTGCTAGAAGTTCGCAGATGATGAAGCCGTGGCAACAATGCGCGCTGGTTGCATTGAGTATGGCGCTCGCAGGGGTGTCGGCAGCCGGTCCAATCGTGGATCGGGTGGTGACTAGCGTCAACGGACACGTGGTGCTGCAAAGCGACTGGGAAGAGGAAGTCGCCTTTGAAGCGTTGATGAGCGGGCGCAGCGCGGATTCATTCTCAGCTGCCGAGAGCAAAGCGGCGCTCGACAGGCTTATCGATCAGGAGCTGCTGCGCGAGCAGGTTCGGCCCGCGCAGACAGCTTCCTCGTCGGAGGTGACCAGCCGCGTGGCTGAAGTCCGTAAGCTGCAGCCGGAGTGGGCGACTGAAGAAGGCTGGCATGCTGCACTGGCACGTTATGGTCTGACGCAAGCCGCGCTGGAGAAGCGACTGAGCAGCGAGATTCAATTGATGAAGCTGGTCGAAGATCGTTTGCGGCCTTCCATTCAGATCGACCAAAAGGCGGTCGAAAATTACTATCAGGATCAGCTCCTCCCGGAGATCAAGAAAGCGGGAGGCAATGCCAAACCATTGCCGGAGATGTACGGAAAAATCCGGACATTGCTGGCCGAGAAAAAAATGAACGAACTCCTCTCCGGATGGCTGGCCAGTTTACGGTCCGGCAGCCGCATTCATACGCCTGAGTCCAGCGCGGGAGAAGGAAACCGTTGAGCGACCCGCCTTCGCTTCCAGCGCGACGTCGAATCTTACTAAAACTGTTCCTGGCCTTTTGTGCGCTAAGCGCAATTGCGTTCGCGCTGCTCGCCTGGTACGTGACGACCGATGCGTTTCAGCAGAAGATGCGCCACCGCGTAGTCGCGGAACTGGAACGGGCGACCGGTGGACGCGTTGAACTCGGCGAGCTGCACACCATTCCGTTCCGGTTACGCGTAGACATACGCAGCCTCACCATTCATGGCCGGGAAGCTTCGGGGCAGCGGCCGTTTTTCCAGGTGGAGCGTGTTGAGGCCGAGCTGAAAATCATCTCTCTGCTGGGAACGAGCATCGGCCTGCATTCGCTGGTCCTCGAACATCCGGTTGTCCACGTTATCGACAATCCGGATGGCACCACAAATCTGCCGGTGCCGTTGTTGAGCTCTTCCTATGGGCGTACTTTCGAGCAGGGTCCGGTTGAGAGGCTGATCTCGCTATCCGTGTCTCGCATTGAGGTTCAAAAAGGCGAGCTCTTGTGGGAGGACGAAAAGATTCCGTTCAATTTCGACGCTCGCGATCTTGCGATCCTGCTGAACTACTCGTTACTGCGCCAACGTTACGAAGCCCACATGGCGGCTGCGGACATTGATACGCACTGGCAGCAATACCCTGAGTTTGTCTGGTCGGCAGACGCTTCGCTGGTGCTGGCGCGCGGCCACGCCGATATCAGCAGCCTGATTCTCAAAAGCGGCAAATCTGAATTTCAATTTGCCGGGCAACTTCAGGATTTTCACGATCCCACCCTCAGCGGCGAATATCGCGGCGCAGTAGATCTCGGGGAACTCGCATCGATTTTGCGAATGCCGGAAATCCGTAAAGGAACCGCGCAATTCAAAGGTAAGGGCACCTGGAGCGATCGCGATTTCTCAACCGACGGAACGTTGCAGGCGAAGGATGTGGATTGGTCGAGCACAAAAGTAGCCATGCGCAACGGACGTGCAGAAGCGGCGTTCCAGCTGACTCCAGTGCGGCTGCGGCTTTCATCCCTCAAAGCAAACTTAATGGGCGGAGGGTTGACCGGCGAAGTGGACGTGAGCAACTGGCAGAATTCGCTGGAGTCAGTCCCCAGTCCCGCGCGGAGCCACGTGATTGGCCGGATTGCGGCTGCAAGTCTGCAACGTGGCTCGGTTCGTCTGCAACTTGCGGGATTTCCATTGACGCCAGTGCTGGATGTTTTAAGCAGCAAGAGTCTTCCGCTCAATCGCCTGAATTTTGCCGGCAATGCCAGTGGAACGATCGATATGCTGTGGGTCGGCTCAATCCGTGATGCGGAGACGCGGATGAAAATGGGCTTGTCTCCGCCGTCGCGTGTCGAACCGTCCCAAGTTGCCGTCCATGGCGAGTTCCAAGGCGTTTATCGCGGATCGCGCGATGAAATCGAGATCGGCACGCTGCATCTTTCGGCAAGCGGGTCGGAGATAACCGCGTCCGGGAACCTGGCTGCGTCTTCTTCCATGCACTTCGCCGTGACCTCTCACAATGTTAAGGACTGGACGCCGATCCTCGAAGCAGCGTACGGAGCTTCCCCGTTGCCATTCACAGTCCACGGCTGGGCGAATCTGACCGGGACTGCGACCGGGCGTGTCTCCGCGCCAACGATCACAGGGAATTTGGAAGCCTACGATTTTGAAACGTCGGCGCCAGCCACGCAAAGTGCGCCGCGACAAAGCATTCACTGGGACGCCTTTTCAGCCATCGTGCAGTTTTCACGCAACAGCTTTGCGGCAAGACGAGGATCTCTCATTCACGGACACACCGTGGCGCATTTTGACGCGAGTGGAGCATTGGCAGAGGGATCGCTCAGCGTGAATGCGCCTTTCACCTTGCGCCTCGACGTTCTTGACGCAGACGTGGCGGAGGTTGCGCAATGGGCAGGGGTAAGGCGCCCTTTGTCGGGGGATCTTGGTTTCTCGGTGAATTTATCGGGCACGCGCAGCAATCCACATGGCGATGGCCGT
>JBAVYO010000210.1:0-21363 GCA_049698855.1 Terriglobales bacterium | reverse complement strand
CCTCAATATCGTGGTAATACTTTTTAGCCTGCCCGTGATCCCGGATCATCTTGCAGGCATCTGCCAGATGGTTATCGTTCGTCGTGACCGCTCCACCTTCGCCGCATGCTCCAAGGTTCTTGCCCGGATAAAAACTGAACGCTCCGGCTCTTCCCATCGACCCCGCGCGGCACCACCGGTTCAGCTTGCGCGAGAAATATTCGGCCCCGTGCGCCTGGCATGCATCCTCAATCACCATCAGTCGATACTGCTCGGCCAGCTCGAGAATCGCGTCCATGTCCGCCATCTGCCCATACAAATGCACGGGCACGATCGCCGTAACCCGCCGTCCGCTGCGCTTGCTGACCACGTGCCCCTGCTCCGACACCGTGCAGCGCTTCTCCAGGTACTCGCGCAGTTTATTCACGTCCATGTTGTAGGTGCGCTCGTCGATATCGACAAATTCCGGCAGCGCCCCCGCCTGCGAGATCGCTTCGGTCGTGGCGATAAATGTGTTGGGAACAGTCACCACCACGTCGCCCGCTTTCACTCCCGCGGCCATCAGCGCGAAGCGCAACGCATCGGTTCCACTGTTGACCGCAACCGAACGGCTTGTCTGGCAAAACGCGGCAAACTCTTTTTCAAATCCTTCCACCATCGGGCCCCCGATAAAGCCCGCGGAGCGGATCACTTTCTGAAACACCGCCGTCAACTCCGCTTCCAGCTCAACATGCGGCGTAACCAAATCGAGAAAAGGAATGTTTTGCGGTTGGCTCACTGGCTCACCCCCACTTCAATTTTACGGACCACCCTGGCCGGATTCCCAACAACAATCGTGTCCGCCGGCACGTCTTTAGTAACCACCGCTCCCGCGCCCACGATTGCATTTTCGCCAATCGTCACGCTTGCGAGAATCGTAGCTCCCGAACCGATCGATGCTCCCTTTTTCACCAGCGTCCGCTCGACTTTCCAGTCGGCTTCGGTTTGCAGGCCGCCTTGCGCGGTCGTGGCCCGCGGATACAAATCGTTGATGAACATGACCCCATGCCCGATGAACACGTTGTCTTCAATCGTCACACCTTCACAGACGAATGTGTGGCTCGAGATCTTGCAGCATCGCCCAACTGTCGCGTTCTTCTGAATCTCGACAAAGGCCCCGATCTTTGTCTCGTCGCCAATCTCACAGCCGTAAAGATTGATGAACTTCGAGAGCTTCACCCCTTCTCCAAGTTTCACGTCCGGGGCAATGCAGAGATATTGATCCATGTTTGGCTTTTCCTTAATAGAAGTCCATAGCATCAAAAGTAGGGAGTCGAAAACGAGGTTTTGGGAAGGGCACGAGTTCCACTCGTGCCGTAACAGCCGCCAAATCGAAGGCGGCCTCTAGCCGCCGGGGGAACGCCGAATGTGCAAACGGCTTTATCCGCGTTCAACGATCGTTTCGGCATGATCGTTAGTACGATTCCTCGCGGACGCCTCCGGCGCAGAACTGGCCTTTCCGTTTACCTTGCCAACCACTTGTCCGTGCCCATTCCCGTTGCCCGCTCCGTTTATTTTCCCCGCGCTGCTTTTCTTGTCCGCGCCATTCTCGCCAAACTGTTCCGCCTCGGTCGACCCCCGCAAAGCCAGCGTCGATCCCATTCCGCCTACGATGGTCTGCTGCACCGCATCGAAGTATCCCGTACCGGCAAACCTCTGATGCTTTACCGCTTCATATCCGAAATCGCGCTCCCTGCCGAATTCCTTTTCCTGTAACCGCGAGTAGGCAGCCATCCCGGTCTCTTTGTACGCCCGTGCAAGATCGAACATCGAAAGATTCAGCGCGTGGAATCCTGCCAGCGTCACAAACTGGAACCGGTATCCCATCGCCCCTAACTCGCGCTGGAATTTCTCAAGCGCAGGCTCGTCTAGGTGTTTTCTCCAGTTGAACGAGGGCGAGCAGTTATAAGCCAGAATCTTCTTGGGATAGCGTGCCAGCACCGCCTCCGCAAATTCGCGCGCGTCCTTGAGGTCCGGCGTCGAGGTCTCGCACCAGATCAAGTCCGCATACGGCGCATAGGCCAGCGCCCGCGCAATCGCCGTTTCTACTCCTTTGCGAATGACGAACAATCCTTCCTCCGTGCGTTCTCCGGTCATGAACTCGTGGTCGTAGGCATCGGCATCGCTCGTCAGCAGATTGGCGCTTTCCGCATCCGTCCGCGCCATGATCAGCGTCGGCACTCCCATCACATCCGCCGCCAGACGCGCCGCAATCAGCCGCTGCACCGCTTCTTGTGTCGGAACCAAGACCTTCCCGCCCAGGTGACCGCACTTCTTCGCCGACGACGACTGATCTTCGAAGTGCACGCACGCCACGCCCGCTTCGATCATCGCCTTCATCAGCTCATACGAATTCAGCGTTCCGCCGAACCCCGTGTCCCCGTCGGCCACCAGCGGCGCAAACCAGTGCACGCCATTGTTCCCCTGCTCGTGCGCAATCTGATCCGCGCGAACCAGCGCCTGATTCAGCCGAGCCGCCAGCTTCGGCACCGAATCCGACGGATACAGATTCAAATCCGGATACATCGTCCCCGCCTCGTTCGCATCCGCCGCCGCCTGCCAGCCGCTCACATAAATGGCTTTCAGCCCGGCTTTCACCTGCTGGACCGCCTGGTTGCCGGTCATCGCTCCCAGCGCCGGCACATAGCCCTCCGAATGCAGCAGATCCCACAGCCTCTCCGCTCCAAGCCGCGCCAGCGTGTGTTCGATCTGAATCGACCCTTGCAGCCGCCGAACGTCGGTTGCCTTATACGGACGAACCACTCCGCGCCACCTCGCATCCGTTGCCCATTGCGTGTTCAAATCTGCCACTTCGCCTGACTTCTCCATTGCACTTCTCCTGCGAGTGTATGTGCGCTGTAATCGCGCTCGGTTAGTTCGTTCGGTTGGCTTTCTGGCGTTGCCAGGCTGCCCGTTGTTGCTGTGCCCTGTCTTGGGCTGCCTGCAGGTTTCTTTGCGCGCCTCCGCCCAGCTTCTTGGCGAGAGAGCGCACGGTCGTATAGTGGAAGAGATCGACCACCTGGATTTCCGAATCCACCACTTTCTGCAATTCTGCGTGCACTTCCAGCAGCGAGAGCGAATCGCCCCCAATATCGAAAAAATTGACTTCCAGCCCCACTTCGCTCAAGCGCAGAACCTTTGCCCAGACCGCTGCAATCTTGCCTTCCAATTCCGATTTCGCGGCAGAGCCCCCGTCTGTAGCCTGCGCTCGCCCCGCATCCGGCAATGGCAGCGCATCCCGGTCCAACTTTCCGTTGGGCGAAAGTGGAAGCACATCCAGTGTCATTAGCGCGCTCGGCAGCATGTAGGGTGGAAGTTTCTGTTCCAGATATGTTCGCAATTCCGTCGCCGAGTAACTTCCATTTTGCGGGACCACATACGCCACCAACTTCTTCTGTCCCGGTCCGTCGTGCCGCGCCACCACCACCGCGCTCTTGATTTCCGGGTGCGCCGTGAGCGTCGCTTCAATCTCGCCTGGCTCAATTCGATAACCGCTGATCTTGATCTGTTGATCGATCCTTCCGCGAAATTCGATGGTTCCGTCCGCGCGATAACACGCCAAATCGCCCGTTCGATAAAGCTTCGCGTTCGAATCGCCGCCAAACGGATTCGGTACAAATCGCTCCACCGTAAGCTCCGGCTGGTTCAGGTATCCGCGCGCCACGCCGTCTCCGCCCACATACAACTCGCCCTCTTCACCAACCGCAACCGGACAACCATTGGCGTCGAGTATGTACACTTGCGTATTGGCAATCGGACGCCCAATCGGGATTGACGTGCCCTCCGCATCCTCGACCGTGATCGTGCGGCAACAGGTAAACGTCGTTCCCTCCGTGGGGCCATAACCGTTTACCAGCCGGCAATTCGGCAGACTTTGTAAAGCCTGTTTAACATGGGATACCGAAAGCGCATCGCCGCCCGCCAGCAACTGCCGCAGCGGCTTGAGATCGCCTGCGCGCTGCTCGACCATCAGATTAAACAAACCCGCCGTCAGCCACGCCGTCGTCACTCCATGCTTGCGGATCGTCGCACCAATTTCTTCGAGCGACTTCGTGCTCGGCGACGCCACCGCCACGCATCCGCCATTGAGCAGCGCTCCCCAGATCTCGAGCGTCGAAGCGTCAAACGAAACCGGCGAAAATTGCAGAAACACATCTTGTTCCGTGAACTCGATATAGTCTGTATTCTTCACCAGCCGCACCACCGCGCGATGCGGCACCATCACGCCTTTCGGCCTGCCCGTCGATCCCGATGTGTACATGACATAGGCCAAGCTCTCCGGGCTGCTGAGGTTAGCTGGGTTTTCTTTGCTCTGCCGAGCGATCTCGTCCGTATCGCCGTCCACCGCCACGAGCTGCGCCTGCAGCCAGCTTTGGCCGGAAAGCCGCTCCCAAGCCTGCTTCTGCACGACCAGCACCGGCGCCTTTGTATCCGACGCCATAAACGCCAGTCTTTCCGCTGGATAATTCATATCCAACGGCACAAACGCTCCTCCGGCTTTCAGAATTCCCAACAGCGCAATCACCATTTCGAGCGAGCGCTCCATTACCGTTCCCACCATCGCTTCCGGCCCTACTCCAAGATCGCGAAGCCGGTGAGCTAACTGATTTGCGCGTTCGTTCAGCTCACGGTAGGTCAGCGCCTCGTTCTCAAAGCGCACTGCAACCGCCTCTGGACGCCGTGCCGCTTCCTGCTCGAACACCTGATGAATGCACAGATGCCGTGGATATTCCGTCGCCGTGTTATTCCACTGGGCCAGTAGCCTACTCCGATCTTCCGTACTCGCGTCTCTCGGACTCGAGTTTTGCGAACCTGCGCTTTCTGCGCTGCCCGCAATGGCCTTGCCCGCGATTGTCCTGCTCACGATGGTCGAATTCATTTCGATTGAGATATAGCCAAGGAAGGTGAACTAAGAAGAATTTCCTTTTCCCCAAACAGCCGCTCCGCGATGATTCCCTTTTGTGCGCAGGCCGCCAGCAATTTGTCCGACTGCACAATCGGATGCGACTCCGGCGTATATTTCACGCTCATCACATAGTTCAGCCACGGCTCCTGTCCCATCGCGTAGACGTAGAGTTCCCGGCAATGAAAGCGCTCCACAATGTCGTTGGCCCGCTCATAATTCGATCCCGCCAGCCGCCGCGAATGGTCTTTCGCCCTCTCCATTTTTTCCGTCAGAAGCGGCCCATACAACCACGACATTGGCGCCCCCGCGCATTCCATCCCAAGAAAAACCACATCCACATCGCCGATCTCTTTATGTACATGCCGGTACATCTCCGGACTGATATTGCAGGAATCGGCCGCGAACAATAGCGAGTGCCCATTCACGCGAACCAAATAAGCAAGTTTCGTCCGAATGTCGAGATCGCCATGTTCGCCCAGAAACGGCAGCGTCGTCAGATGGAGCGGCCCAAACTCCGCTTCCTCCATCTCCTCGAGTTCAACCACATTCTTGAATCCGCACTGCTCCAGAATCAGCTTCATCGATGGATCCTGCAGCGATCCGCTGGCATTCCTGGGCACGACGATCGTCCCAATCTTCGACCGCAACTGAAGCAGAGTCTCAAACAGCAAATGGTCCTGATGGTTATGCGTAATCAGCACGCAATCGATCTTTTCGGGCAGGTCTTCGTAGGTGTAACGCGAGATGTTGTTCTCGTAGGTATAACTCAGCACGGGATCGGTAAGAATACTTGCGCCGCCTGCTTCCACCAGAATGCAAGCGTGCCCAAAATAACGCCAGCGCGCGCCCGCCCCGTCATAAGTCTCATACTTACGCGCAGGCTCCTCGCCCAAAAACATGCGGAACACCGTGCTTTGCTCTTCGCTCAATCCAAGACGCTCGCGTATCGCGGAGAACTTATCCGGATTCGTCTTCAGCCGGAAGAGATAATCCAGGTCATGGCTGGCAAAGGGAATCTGCAAATGAACTTTGCCTTTTTCTTCAAAGCGCGGCGTGCTCAGAACAAACGGTCTTTCGTCCTGGCTGATCAACGACAGCATGACGCTCTGCAACTTATCGTCGTAGTACCGGCTCTTGTAGAGAAGCCGCTCAAAAATTCGGAATGATGGATTGTTATGCAGGTCGTAGACCAGCTCCACATACCCCTTCAGCGGCTCCGGCACCAGCGCATACAGCGACTCCAGCGAGTATCCCTTGGCATTCGCCCGCAACATGTCGTCAAGTTCGCCGATCGCCCGCGACAGCTCCGCCAGCGGACTCTTCCGAGTCTCTTCCGCCAACTGTTCGACCGCCCCGATCTGCTCCGCCGCCAAGTCCATGAACGGACCGCCCAGCAGCTGCGGATTCCTCACCGCCGCCGCGTGTGCCGCCGGCGACTGAATAAACGAATCCATGATTCGCAGATGCCGCTCGGTCTCATTCCGCGCCGCCGTCTGCGGAGGAATCAAATGCGACCACGCGTACCAGTGGTGCACCAGCGGTTCCACAACCACATTCGGGAGTAAGTAGAGCTCGTCAGACATATTTGAACTAGAACTTCGAATTCCTGCACGACGGGAAGGGCACGAGTTCGACTCGTGCCGTCACTGCCGCGGAATCATCTGCGGCTTCCAGCCGCTGGGGGAATGATGCGCCGGGAAAACACTTTTCCACCACAGAGCGTTAGACGTAAACCAGCTCGCCCCGCTTCGCCAGCGACTTATTCGCCGCCTCAAGCATGCGCACCACTTTCAGCCCGGCGCAGCCGTCATTAAAAGGCTTCTGGTTTTTCTGGATGCATTCCACGAAATACTGCAACTCCAGGTGCAACGCTTCCACCTGCTCCACCTGCGGAGCCCACATATCGCCCGACCGATAACTCACCAGCAGGTTGTACACGCCTTCCTGGCTCTTGACATCGACGCCCTTGTCGTAAATTTTCAGCTTTTCGTCGGCTTCCAGGTCATTCCACACCAGCATCTTCTTTTCGCCGCCGATCAGCGTTGTCCGCACCTTCACCGGCGAAATCCAGTTCACGTTCACGTGCGCGATCATCTTGTCGGGATAATATGCGGTGATAAAGGCGATGTCCTCGTGCCCGTTAAGGTGCGATTGTCCTGTCGCCGAAATCGCCTCCGCGTCCTTGTGCAGCAGGTGATTCATGATCGAAAGATCGTGCGGCGCCAGGTCCCAGATCACGTTGCAGTCATGCTGAAACAGCCCCAGGTTCACGCGCGTCGAATCGTAGTAATAGAGTTTCCCGAGTGTTCCTTCCGCCAGCAGCTTCCTTATCTTCCGCACCGCCCCGGTAAACAGGAACGTGTGATCCACCATGATCTTCAGATTTTTCTGTTCCGCCAGGTTAATCAGTTCTTCCGCCTGCGCAGCATTGCTGGTAAACGGCTTCTCGACGAACACGTGCTTCCCGTTTTCCAGAGCCGCTTTTGCCAGCTCGTAATGCGTCCACACCGGCGTGATGACCGCAATCGCATCCACATCCGCCGATGCCACTAACTCACGGTGATCGCTGTACACCGGCGTGCCCGGATGCGCCGACTCTATCCGCTTGCGCGCTCCCGGACTCTGGTCGCATACCCCAACCACCTGGCAGCCTTCCAGCGATTTCAGATTTCTGACAATGTTTGGCCCCCAATACCCGTAGCCAATCACTCCAAATTTCAACATAGAATTCACCTTTGATGGAGAGCCGGCGCTCGCGGGGGATCGGCGCGCTCAGTACGAATACGATGGATTTGTGAACAGGGAAAATTCGCGGAGGAAACTCAGCAGGCGCCATCTCCGCCGATGACCGCTTTCGGCGTCTGTAAAAGAATCTTCAGGTCGAGCAGCGGCGAACACTCGCGCGCATAACGCAGATCGAGCCTCACCATGTCGTCGAACTCAACCCGGCTCCGCCCATAGACCTGCCATAAACCGGTGATTCCCGGCTTGGCTTCGAGCAGCCGCCGCCGATGCCAGGTCGCATAGGCTTCCACTTCGTATGGCAGAGGCGGACGTGGTCCAACCAGCGACATTTCTCCGCGCAGCACATTGATCAGCTGTGGCAGCTCGTCCAGGCTGGAACGCCGCAAAATCCTGCCTACTCGCGTAATCCGCGGGTCGTTGGTCAGCTTGAATACGCCTGCCCCGTCGCCAGTCCCCGGCTTCTTTTCCGCGCGCCCTTCAATCAATTTGCGCACGTACTCACGGTGTTCGCTCGAATCGTTGTTCACGTACATGGAGCGGAATTTTAGAAACGTGAAGGGCGTCCCGTGCTCCCCAATCCGCTTTTGCCGGAACAAAATTGGACCGCGCGACGTCAATTTGATCGCCGCCGCAATCATGAAAAACACAGGCGACAACAACGCCAGCAGCAACAGGCTGCCCAGCACATCAGTCGCACGCTTCATTGCTCGGCCAAACCGGTTCGTCTTGTGCCGCTTTTCCAGATCCGGGTACAACGTCGGATTGCTTGGACGATCCGGATCCTGCTCATCCCAATCGTCGGGAAAAACGTGAAACGAGAACTTGATGCGATTGAATTGTTCCGCGTCCAGCTTCTCGCGCAGCACGCCGCCCAGGCGCGCCAGAATCGTGCTCAACACCAGATTGTTGTCCAGAACGATTTCGGTGAACATCACACCAATGACGGAATTTTCCTTGTACCAGCCAGTCGCATCGGTCTCCCGCGTCGCTCCCTGCAGGGCCGAAAGCAGATCGAGCAGCAGCCCGCTCCGCTTGTCGCCCCAGCCGTTCTCGCTCGCATTCGTTTCCACCAGCAGCAGCACAAACGGCCGCTGCGAGCGCTCGCTCCGCTTGCGCTCCAACGAGATCATCCGGTGAAACGTATCCTCGCTCAACACTTCGGCGCTTTCCGCTGGTCCTCGCGCTTGCCGGACCCTTACGGAACTCAGGATTGAATCTCTGGGACGGGTTGACACTTCAAACTCCTTCGCGAGCCATGCTTACGAAAGACGACTCTGCACCTTGATCGTCAAAAGGGGGAGTTACAACTTCCTGGCGGGGGAACCAGGCTTTCGAACCAGAACCAACTCGAACTAGCCGGCGGCTGTATCAGCCTTGCAACCGACGCCGGGTTCTTGGGATTATAACCCTCTATCTGATAACAAAACTCGTCCGCTACCAATTTTTCTCTTACTTCGCGGCCGTCGGAGATGCTCCACCTCGCGCCTGGCCATAGCGCGAATAATAGTCCTTGTGCTCGGTCGACGTACAACTGTTCACTACCACTCCCAATAACGTCGATTTCTCAAACGATTTCATTGTCTTCTCAATGATTCTCTTCTCGGTAACACCTTCCCGTATCACCATCAGCACGCCGTCCGCGTGCGTCATCCACAAGGATGTGTCCGCCACCGGCATCACCGGCGGCGTATCGATAATGATCCAGTCGAAAAACGTTCCCAGTTGATTCAGCAATTCCGGAAGCCGTCCCGCCTGCATTAACTCAAGCGTGTTCTCCGGAGGCCGGCCTGCCGGCAAAAACCACAGGCCCGAATCCGCAATCTTGTACACCGAATCGAGCAAGGGCCGTTCTCCCGCCAGGCACTCGCTCAGGCCCGGCAACGACCGGTCGAGCCCGAAACGCTCTGCCAGCGCCGGACGCCGCAGATCGCCATCCACCAGCACCGTCTTTAATACCTTGCTGCGTGCCTGGTTCAACGCCAGATTGGCTGCGACCAGACTCTTGCCCTCCTGCGGCGCCGTTCCCGTCACCACCACCCGTTTCAGTTTGCGCTGCTCGCGAATACGCCGCAGCTTCAAACCCAGCACGCGAAACTGCTCCGCCGCCACACTGCCCTGGTCGTTCATGCACACCAGCCGCGAATCGGAGGCCAGATTTGCCATCATCAGCGGCGAATCGGCGAAGCTTTCGATCCTTACTTTCTCCGGCTCAACCGCTGGGATAGAGGCCGGCTGCGCCAAGGACGACGCAGGCTCGGAGGAATGGCCCGATTTCCGCTCCGGCATTCGCTCTTCGGCCTGGACAGCCGTCCGCTCCGACGTTTGCGCCGCCAGTTCCAGTGCGCGCTCCACTATTCTTTCCGGCTGACGTTCTGGAGTCCGTGCCGCTTTCGCCTCGGCGGCCGTCTGCTCCACCTGCTCGATCTCCTGCAACAAATCGGCAACCGACTCAGCCGGAACCGGCGCGGTTCCGCCCGTCCGTTCCGCTTCGGCTCGTTGTAACGCTTCGAATATATAGCTCATATTCTGGAGGTCCGTCCCTTACTGCAATCGTCTTTTAGGGTCCGCCGATCCATGCACACGATCTCTCACCTCGAGCAGCATTTTCACCGCCCGAAGCAGATTGTCCTCTTCGGGAACCGCCGCTGTTTGCGCGTTCCCGTTATTCTTCTCTTCCGCCACCACACCCAGCCGTAAATCCCGCGCCACGCTGTGAATAATCTCGGCCTTCACTTTGGCTTCCTGCTTGGCATAACCGGCAAGCAAAGCGTTCTGACAGATGGTATTGACCAGCCGTGGAATCCCTTTCGAGTGCTGATACACAGCTGCGATGGCCGCTTCGTCGAAAATCGGACCGCCGCCGTTCAAGCCCGCAATCGAAAGCCGCCGCCGCATGTAGTCTCCCGTTTCCGCCAGGTTCAGGCAGTCCAGATGACAGCGCAGCGCCACCCGTTGCTTGAGTTGCCGTAACTGGTAGGAATCGAGCTTCTGGTCGAGCTCCGGCTGCCCCGCAAGCACTATCTGAAGCAGCTTCTGCTGCGACGTTTCCAGGTTGCTCAGCAACCGGATCTCCTCAAGTACTTCGGCCGACAGGTGGTGCGCCTCATCCACCACCAGCAAGGTTGTTAATCCCTGCTGATGCCTCTGCAGCAAAAACTCATTC
Source organism: Terriglobales bacterium (assembly GCA_049698855.1). Classification (GTDB taxonomy): domain Bacteria; phylum Acidobacteriota; class Terriglobia; order Terriglobales; family Acidobacteriaceae; genus Acidiflorens. The sequence continues at coordinate 10,531 of JBAVYO010000210.1, read as the reverse complement.
AATGTGTGAATCAGCTCGTCTTTCGCCTTGCCCGAAGTCGCCAGCCCGAAGTCGCCGGCGATGTACCGCATAAACTCGAGCGGCGAGAGGCTGGGATTGAAAATCAGCGCAAATGCCGTATCTCTGCGCTGCAGCAGCCCCAGCAGCGAGCGCAGCAGCAGCGTCTTGCCCGTACCCACTTCCCCGGTCAAAACCACGAATCCCCGATGCGCCGTTACGCCGTAATAAAGCGTCGCTAGCGCCTCGTTGTGCCGCGTCGTGGGAAAAAGGAACGACGGATCGGGCGTAATCTCAAACGGATCTTTTTGCAGCTTATAGAAAGCTTTGTACATAATTTTGCCGTGCCACCCTCAGCCGTATAGGTAGGTTACAGCCGACCCAATCAGAATACATCCTGCCATTCCCAGCGCTATCGCTCCCGCAGTCCAGTCCGCACGCCGGGTTGACCACTCCTCGGCGAGCGTTGCGATTGGCGGGATTTCCGCGATCACCTCAAACGGCACCAGCTTCTTGACTTCGCGCTCGCTGTAGATCTTGCCGCTTAGCTTCTCTTTTCCGAGCGCCATCGCCCCGCCCAGAACCAGCCCTACCGCCAGCCCCGCTCCCAGAAACATCAGCCGCTTCGGTTTCGATGGCTTCACCGGAAGGTTCGGCGGATCGAGCATGCGGAAATGTTCGCCCTGCTCCGTCTTTTCCAGATCCGTCGCCATCTCCGATTCGTTCTTCTTCTTCAGCAGCGTCTCATAGTCCAGCTTCGACTGATCGTAGTCGCGCGTGATGTCGGCAAATTGCTGCTCCATCACCGGAGCCATATTCAGCCGCCCCTGATACTGGTCGATCTTCGCCTGCAGTTCCTTCGTCTCCTGCTGGCGGTTTTGAATCTCCAGCTGATTCGCTTTCTGCTGGCTTTCCAGCTCCAGCATCGCCGTGCTCTTCGGTCCGGCTTGTACCGGAGCCGCAGGCTCCGCGCTCGCGCTGCTCGTCCCTCCGTTCATGTTGGCAATAATTCGCGCCCGCGTCTTCTCGACCCTTGCAATCTGCTCTTTCGTCTTGCGCACGTCCGGATGTTTCTCCGTGTAGTGTGCCAGCAAATCCGTAAGCTGCGCCCCCAGTTGATCGAGTTGCTTGTCGATGACTTCCAGCTCCGAAGCCCCGCCATCCGCCGCCGTCGTCGCCGTCCCGCGGTCGAGGGTGCGGTATTGATTCAGCAGCGAGTCGATATACGTCTGCTGCTGCTTGGCACGGTTCAGCGAATCCTCGTCTGCCTGCATCTGGTTCTGCAAGCCGGCCAAAATCTGCAGGTTGCTCTGCGCCTGCGTCGGCAGCTCTCCCGGATGGTGGTCCTTGAAATCCCGCACCTTGGCTTCCTGCTTCGCCAGGTTTTGCCGCGCCTGCTCCAGCTGATCTTCCAGGAAGCTGGTCGTATCCGCCGAACGCTTTTGCCGCTGCGCCACGTTCTCGCTGATAAAAAGCTCCGCCAGCTCTCTTGTCGTCGCCTGCGCCATCGCCGGATCGCGGCTGTCGTAGTAGATATTGAGTGCCGAAAGCTTCCCCTCGTCGCCGCGCACCAGTTCGATCTCGATATCCTTCCGCATCCTCTCGACCAGATCGTCGTCGCTCATGTGCTTTCGATCTTTGGCGTAGAGACCGAGCGTGTCGATAATATGCACCAGCCGCGTGCGGCTCATGATCTGCTGCGTGATGCTATCCAGTTGCTGTTGAATATCGGCGCCAATATTCGATACGACGTACTTCTCCGGCACCGACGGTTGCTCCACCAGAATCAGCGTTCCCGACCGGTAGGTCGACGGGATCAGCCAGCTCGCTCCCCACACCACCGCCCAGCCAATGAAGAACGGCACCAGAAACTCCCACCGTCTCCGGCGGACGATTCCCTTGATCTCGCTCAACTCGATCGGACTGCCCGGTTGTTCTAATTCTTCGTCCATGGCTACATTCCCAAAGGTTTTGACCACTGATAAGAAAGCATCGCGATAAAGCGATTACGCGATATGTCAAGCTCCGTGTTCCCAGCACCGATCTGCTGCTGCTGCTGGAAATCATGCGTGTATCCCAGCCTTAGCCCCAGTTTCTTGCCGACGTTTCGTTCCACAGCAGCCCCCGCCGAAGTTACATTAAGGGCATACAGATTCGTCGACGTCGTTCCGCCCAACGACGAAACAACTGCCGCCGGCAACACTGGCGCGTTCGTTCCATAGCTGGCCGTCGCCGTCACCGCCCAGCCCGGCGCAAGTTCACGCCGGAAGCTGCCATACGCATTTCCGAGCTGCACCGCACCCAGAACTCCTCCACCGTCGCTGATGCTCCGCGAGTATCCGGCCAGAAGGCTTGTTTTCCCATTTCTCCAGCCAGCTTCAATTCCACCTGCCGGCGACCACGACGTCGTCTCCGAAAGCTGCGCCGGCCCCGACCCTGCGCCCGCCACCAGCGCCTGATTGTCCGAGTACTGCCCGCCAACAAAGGCGGCCAGGCTGAACCGGTTTCCCAGGTTCATCGTGTCCACCGCCAGAAAGCTATGCACCTGCGATTCTCCGTCGGGATTGAACGTGATCCGGTCGAAGCGATAGCTCAATCCCGCCCAGTCGCCGCGGAAAATCTTATGCAGCCAGAATGCCGCCCCCGTCGCCGTCTGCGTATTCGACAAGCCCGTTTCGGTCTCCGAATTTGTTAGTACCGTCGGAACGTTGGTGAAGTTCAAATCGTAATAGGACCCGCTCACCCCCACCACATCGTTCAGCGCGAAATGGTAGTTCATCTCCACCGTTGTCAGTGTCGATCGCTGAGTCGAGAGCGGCGTGAGCACGCTCGTATTCGGCCCCCCCGCACCCGGCTCTTGTCCCGCGATGCCCGAGTCGAACATTCCCGTTGTCAGCGAGAAGGTTTCCGCCACTCGCAGATTCACATGCGGACTCAGCCGGAACAGCGAATCGAAATTCACGTTATGCGACCCTTCGTCCTGACTCGTAATCTTCTGGTTTACCGTCAGACCGCCCGCATACCCGAGGCTCCAGCGCATTCGCGAGAACGATTCATCGATCCTGACATTCCCATAGACCGATTCGCTCGTGTCGCTTTCCTGCCGAGGATAAGGTGAGTTGGCGATGTAGCCGCTCGGCACCAGCAGCGGATTGTCGTCGTACGTCGCACCCACATTCACTCCGGCACGCAGGTAATTCGATCGCTCCAGTTCGGCCGGAAACGCCAGCGAGATTCCCCGCCCCCCCAGCAACGACGGAATCTGCGGCAACTCAAGCTCTGTGCCCGTACTGCCGCCTTCGAGCTCGGCAAAACCCGTCAACGCCGCCGCCGGAGCTGCGCCGGATGTTCCCTGCTCCGCGCCATTCGAACCTTGCGAGGACTGCGTTCCATTCGTCGCCGTCGGCACGCTCTGGCTCGGCGAGCTTTGATTCTGATTGTTCTGGTTCGGCGTAGTCTGGTTCGGCGTAGTCTGTCCCTGCGTCGTCTGTCCCTGCGCGCCAGCATCCTGCGCGGATGCCTTCTGCACCGGCACAATCAACTGCGCGGCCGCCAGCGTTAATCCCAAAACTAGACTTGTTCGCACGCTCATCGTCGCCCTCACGGGACCACCACCGTGTCGCGCGGCTGCAGATGAACGTTCTGCTCCGGATTTTTGCCTTGGATTACATCTTTATAGTTGAACGGGAGCCGCTGCTCCTTGCCATTCTCTCCCGTACGCAAAACATAAATTGACTTCCGCTTGGCAAAGTCCTTGAATCCGCCTGCCATCGCAATCGCATCCAGCACCGTCGTCGATCCCGTCAGCAGATACGATCCCGGCCGCGCCACCATCCCCAGAATATTGATTTTCCGGCTCTTGCTGTCCTGGACAATCACCGTCACTTCCGGCTCGGAAATGTAACTCTGCAGCCGCTTCGTGATTTCCTGTTCCAGTTGCAGCGGCGTTTCTCCGCCCGCCGTCAATTCGCCCACCAGCGGCAGCGAGATCTTTCCATCCGACCGCACCGGCACCGTGCGCGATATTTCCTGCTCTTTCCAGACATTGATCGCCAGCAAATCGTCCGTGCCAATAATGTAGGCACTATCCGAATGAACGCCGCGTGCCGCTTGTTCTTGTCCCGGCTTTTCCGCGCCTGCGTTCGGAGCTGCCGTCCCATTCGCGGGCGCTGCATCCGATTGCGCAAAGCCGGATCCGGCAAGCGCCGCCAATACCGTCAACAACAGTCCTGCCCGAAATCGCCCTTCCCAAAACCTCATCCGCACAGCCTCCCGACTCTGCTTTTCTTACCTGCGGCCCCGCATTTCTACTTCACTTCCTCCACACTGTTCGAGCCCAATATCCGCGACAACGAGTCCCCGCGCGGAGCCAGATGGTATTCCTGTATCTTATAAAGAAGCGCCCGATAGCTCACATTCAGCAATCGAGCTGCTGCCTTCCGGTTCCAGTGCGTCTGTTCGAGGGCCTCCGCGATCGCCGTTCGTTCCGCTTCACCCTTCGCATTCCGCACTAGTGACTTCAACGACGAGCGCTCTTCTGCCCCATGGCCGTTGCCCGGCAACCCGCTGTTCGGCTTGCCGTTTCCGCCGTTGCCATTCTTGATTCCCACTCCATAGGCCGGATTCGCTTGCAGTTCGCGCACCGCCGCGCTCTCATCCGCCTGCGCCAGATACCGCTTTGCAAAATTCTCCAGTTCCCGCAGATTCCCCGGCCACGAATAGTGCTGGCAAACATCCAGCAGCGTCGAAGAAAGCGGCGGCGCCGGCACTCCATAGCGTCGTGTCAACCGGTTCATCATGTGTCCCAGAAGCAGCGGAATCTCCTCCCGCCGTTCCCGCAGCGGTGGCACTCGCAATTCGAATGCGCTCAGCCGATAGAAGAGCTCTTCATGCACCCGCTTCTCAGCCGCCGCCGTTTCCAGATTATTCGGCGTCGCCACAATAATCCGGACATCGGCCCGCAACGGAGTTTGGCTTCCACTTCTCGTAAACGATCCGTTTTCCAGGAACTTCAGCAGCCTCAGTTGCACCGCCTGCGGCATAACGTCGAATTCGTCCAGCAGGATCGTTCCCTTCGCGCACTGCTCAAACTTTCCGACGCTGCCTTCCGGACGCCCGCTCCCGTTTGCATACTCGAATCCGAACAGTTCGCTCTCCAGCAGATCGGCCGTCAGCGCCGCACATCGCACACTCATGAACGGAAAGCTCGAGCGCAACGACAGCGAGTGGATCAGGCGCGCAGTCGTGCTCTTCCCGCTTCCCACTTCTCCGGTCACCAGCACCGGCACGTCGGTCTGCGAAAGCAGTTCGGCCTGCGTGCGCAGCCGGCGCGTGGCCGGACTCGCCGCGACAAAGTAAAGTTCTTCGCTGATTCGTTCGATTTCTTGTTGATACATACTATCTAGGGGCCCCGGTCTTCCACCGGAGCCTGGCAGCTCCCGGCCTCACCAATCTTCACACCGGCTCGACGTTGTATCCGTCAATCCGCACCGCCATCGATCGCTGGATCGCGTCCACCGAAATCACCAGGCTGTTGTCTCCGTTTTCCGACAGAAAAACTCCCTCGATTCCGTCCAGCGCTCCGCCCCGAACCCGCACTCGCTGGCCCGCCTTCAGGAAAGGATGCGAGCGCCACGGCGTTTTCTTCTCGAGCACAGTCCGTATCGCTTCGATCTGCTCATCCGGGATCGGCACGCCCGCGCCTCGTACTCCAACAAATCCGTGAATACTGTCCACTTCATACACCTTCGTCCGGTCTTCCGCGCTCAGCTTGCACCGGACAAACACGTAGCAGTTAAACAGAGGCATTTCGACCTTTTTCTTCCGGTCGCTCCATGTGTGCAGCTCGTGCGACACCGGCAGAAATGTCTCCATCCCCTTTTCTCGCAGCCGCTTCTCGACTGATTTTTCATGACGGGCGCGCGTATGCAGGGCATACCACCGTGCCCGGTCTTCCGCCGGACTTTGTCCAGTCCACGTCATCTCGCCGGTCGTTCCAATTTCCGTCCTTCCGACTTCTGTCAATCCAATTTCCGCCAACCCATTCACAGCTTCGCCCTCTGAGTCCCATTCCACGGGACTGCCTCTTGCTTCCTATGGGTACACCCCTGCTTACGGGGTCGAACACTTTCGGGGGAGAAAAATTGAACAAGACCGGGGATATTAATCGGCTGCTTGGTTGCAAAACTACGGCTATTTGCAAAGCCGTGCAAGTGGTAGAACGGCTTAGAAGAAGAATAGTCCATCCGTAATGAGACGTTATTCTCTATCTAAGGTACATTAGCCTCTAAGCATTACTTCCTTAGCACAACTGGGTAGAGCATCGTCCGAAAGAGTGCCTCAATCAAAAGTAATCTCGATGTATAACTTAAGTTACTTCGTGTATATTATTGTTTTATATATACATTATCGTCCATTATGCCGACCGCTGAAACTCCGGCTATTTCCGGCTGGATGGTTCTGCAATCCGGTTCCCATGGGCGGGACCATCTCGTGATCCCCGCGACCACTGGCATGTTGCAAGTTCTTGCATAGATCGCATCTCATTGCTTGCTCATCGGCAAAATTGATGGTACATTGCAACCGTAACGAAGGCACCGTCTGCATCCTTCCCCCCTGACTGAGTGCTTCGCAAGGCCATCGCAAATGTAGCTCCCGCTGAGTTGTATGCGCGGGTGTATCGGCTCTAATTATGGAGGCGTGGTGACTTTCAAAGCGCAGACAGGCTTCGAATTCGTAAGCATCGTGGTCGCCGACAGCACCCGCATTCATACTCAATTGCTGGCAGACGCGATGAACAAGGACCAAGGCCTGCAGGTCGTCGCCACCGCCTCAAACTCCGCCGATCTTCTTGCCGCCGTGCTCCGAGTTCCCATCGACGTCGTCGTTCTCAGCCACAATCTCGATAACAAACCCGGCCACGGCACCGAAGTTCTCCGCGAAATGCGCACCCTGCGTCCCCAAATCAAGGGCGTCATACTCCTGGAGTCGTCCCAGCCCGATGTGATCCTCGATTGTTTCACTGCCGGAGCCAGAGGAATTTTCTCCAAGCAGGAGCGCCTGGAAACTCTCTGCAAATGTATTCGCGCCGTGCATGAAGGCCAGATATGGGCTCGCAGCGTCGAACTCGATCACGTCCTCCAGGCGCTGGCCAACTCGCCACGCGTTCGCGCCACCAATCACAAAGGCATTGAACTACTCTCCGCCCGCGAGCGCGAGGTCATTCAATACCTCGCCGGCGGCATGACCAATCGCGATATCGCCAAGGCTCTCCATCTCAGTCCCCACACGATCAAAAATTATCTCTTCCGCATCTTCGACAAGCTGGGCGTTTCCAGCCGCACCGAACTGCTTTACCTCACCATGAATAATCCGCAGTCCCACGACTCTGCCGGAGGAAACGGCAGCGCCCTTACCGGCATCGTCAAGGCGGCCGAGGCTGGCGATCCAGTCGCTCAACTCCATCTGGCGGAGTATTACCAGGCTGAGAACGGCCATCAGGATCCCGTATCCGCTTACGTGTGGTACTTGCTGGCTTCCGCCACAGCCGCTCCTGTGTTCGCGCAAATCGAGGATGGAAAAAACAATCTTCGCCGCTCGCTCTCTTCCGATCAGATCGCCGAGGCCGAAAGCCGAGTCGCGCAATGGCTGAAGAACACACGCAAGCAATCCGCCTTCGCCGATCCCGCTACTCCCACCAAGAAAATGCATATCGGCGCCGACTAACATATCCGTTAGAAGATCTGTCTTCCTGAGAGTCTGTGACTTTTTGTGCTCATGGCCGCTGTCATCCTGAGCGCCGCCGGAGCGCATGCGACGGCAAGTCGAAGGACCCCTGCTCCCTAAAACAAATTTCGGGACGCCGCAAGGCATTCTCTCAACGCCACATCAGCCTTCGCGTCCGCCTCGCCCATCACACCCCCTCCCAACTCATGTACGATTGGGCTTCGTCGTCTCGATAAAATAACCTCTCCCATCCCCATGACCATCCACGAAAACGTGCCGCTCGCCCCCATGACCACCCTGCATGTCGGCGGCCCAGCGCAATTTTTCGCCGAGGCCCGTCATGAAGAAGATGTCCGCGAGGCCGTCGACTTTTCAAAGACGCGCAACTTGCCTTTATTCGTTCTCGGCGGCGGCAGCAATCTGCTCGTCGCCGATTCCGGATGGCCCGGACTCGTTCTGCGCATCTCTATCGGCGGACTCACCAGCGAAAGCTCAGGCAACAACGTTCTATTCTCGGTCGGTGCCGGTTCCGATTGGGATACCTTCGTAGCTCAAGCCGTCACGCAGAACTGCGCCGGCGTCGAATGCCTGAGCGGCATCCCCGGCAGCGTCGGAGGTACGCCCGTTCAAAACGTCGGCGCCTACGGCCAGGAGGTTTCAGAAACCATCGAGTCTGTCCGCGCCTTCGACACCAAGGAAAATCGCACCGTCGTCCTTCCCCGCCCTGCCTGCGGCTTTCGCTATCGCGCCAGCATCTTCAATACCGGGCAGCGCTGCCGTTACATTATTCTGCGTGTCAATTACCGCTTGCACCGTGGAGCCGCGCCCACTCTGAAGTACGCCGACCTGCAAAAGCACTTTGCCGAATCGAAAACGCCGCCGTCCCTAGCCAGCGTGCGCGAAGCCGTCCGCGAAATTCGCCGAGCAAAAGGAATGCTCCTCGTCCCCGGAGACCCCAACTCCCGCAGCGCCGGTTCGTTCTTCAAGAACCCAGTCCTCACCGCGGACCAGTTCCAAAATCTCACCGCGCGCGCCGCCGAAAAAGCTCTGGAAATCCCCAGCTACCCAGCTCTCGAAGCCCACCACAAAATCTCCGCCGCCTGGCTCGTCGAGCACTCCGGATTCAGCAAAGGCTTCCACCTCGGCGAAGCGGCCATTTCCACCAAACACGCACTGGCGTTAGTCAACACAGGCAGCGCGCACGCCAGCGATATCGTCCATTTAAAAGAAACAATCCAGCAGCAAGTTCAAACCGAATGGGGCGTCCTTCTCGACCCCGAACCCGTCTTCGTAGGATTCTGAGTAGTATTGTGAATTCGAGGATCGGCTTTAGTAGCCCTGTCTTGCTGAGCGGACCTAAGGCGTCACGAAGTGAAAGCCTTAGCGGAGTCGAAGCATCCCTACCTCTCCCGCGCACTTCGCACCAGCAGAATTTCACGCCCCACCGCTCGGCTCCCCGGCCGTCCCCCGCTGCAGCAGATACGCTCCCGGCCCCTGCTGTCCCCGCACCGAGCGGCAATACTCGGCCACAAAAAACCCCGCCTTCAGGCTTTCCCGGAACGCCCATCGCGTCGCCTCGCGCCACTCGCGCGCCAACCCCGTATCCGCGCGCTCTACCGCCAGTATGTCTCCCGGGATTTCAATCCCCACGCGCTCGCGCCCCAGCGCTTCTCCCAGCTCCGCGCGCACCGGCTTCCCTTTTCCGTCGAAGCGCACCAGCGGCGCCAGCAACCGTAGCGCGTCCATCGTTTCCGTGCGCCCGCTCTTCCCTGCGATACGGTCGCGCACTCGCCGCGAGTCGAGCATCCACCGCACCCAGAGCCTGTCCGTCCCGTTGCGATGCAGCACGCTCGAAGTCTCCGGCCCGTAGAAATCCACCTTATAGGTCTCCGCCAGCACGCCAAGCTTCGCAAAATTAAAATGCGCGTTCCGGCTCTGCAGAGGATCGAAGGTCCATGTCATCTCATGGACCCCCATCGCCAGCGCTCTCTCCCGCTGCGCCTGCTTCAGCCGCGTCCCCAGCTCCAGATGCCTGTATCCATCGAGCACGGCCAGCATGTGCGAATGGATGGTCATCTGCCCATGCTCGCGTCCCAGGAATCCAAACGCGAAGCCCACCAACTTTTCTTTTTCCTGCTTGTCTTTTTCCGCCCTGTCTTTTTCCTGCTTTTCTTTCTCGGCAGTCCCTGACCCATGCTCGGCAGCTCCTGACCCAACGTTCTGATCCCCAGGCGTCTGATTTCCAGCCTGCGGATTCCTAGCCTGCGGATTCCTAGCCTGGAGATTCGCAGCCATCGCCTGATCGAACGCGCCGACAAAAATATTCCCCGCCGTCTTCAGGGCAATCGCCAGAGTCAGCGGGATGGCGTCTTCATCGTCCATCGCCCAGACAGCTTTCTCCACCGCCTTGAGCTGAATAAGTTCGTCGATCGAGCGAAGATCGCGAATGACAATCTGTGGAGCAGTCATTGCGGCCCTTCTTACAGCACGGATCGCGCCCTTGTCAATGACGGATCATGAGGAAGGCGGATGAGATCTGTGGGACGGCGGGTGCCCCATCCTTAACGTCGCGCTCTTTGCGACGTTAGGGTGGGGATTTTGACTTGCTCTTCAAGGGGTGGGTGGCTGTAGATGATCAAGACGTTGTACCTGGTTCGGAGCGGCTGATCGGCGGCTGGTAGTGAAGGCTACCATGAGGTCTTTCGAAGTTGTAGTAGTCGGTCCAGGGAGGGAGGGCGAGGTTGCGTTGGTCAGAGTCGGGCCAGTGAGTAGCGTAGGCCCATTCGCGCAGAGCGGTCTGGATGAAGCG